>CAZLBF010000194.1:0-4914 GCA_964557495.1 uncultured Myxococcales bacterium
GCCGGCACGCGGCACCCGCTGCATGAGAAGCGAGACGCTGCCCTCCCTCGTCTCGATATCTCCGATGCGATCCTGCCATGCGGGCAGGCCATCGTTCGGCGTGCCCGCGTTGCTGTCCGAGAGATTCCCGACGTCGACCCAGATCGTCTGATCGAGCACCACCTTCAGGCGCCGAGCCAGCTCGGGCCCCCTGTCCTGCTCGTCGGAAGGGAGCCGCCGCAGATCCAGGTACTCCGCGGCACGCTCGTAGCCTCTCTCGCGCGCTGCCGAGAGGAATCCGTACATCGAGCCCCGAGGTGTGCCGCGATTGAAGGGATCCGGCGGCCCCATGGGCTTCGAGAAGTCCCCCACCGCCGACTTCGGCGGGGCGTCCTCGGGGGTCTGGGCCCAGCTGCTCCGTCCGAGACCGGCCATGAGCAGAAGGACCAGGATGAACGCCGACCCGATGCGGAGCCTACGTCGTATCAAGGCCGTAAATCTCATCAGACATCCTCCCGTTTCCGTTGCTCGGCGGCGGTCCCTCGCTCCTCGATTGCTGTTGCCCATGAAGTCTCCTCCCTTGTCCAATGTCGCCGCCCTCGGCACATTCCTGCCGAGCAAGGTTGCAGGATGAGGCCGGTCCCGGCTGGGCAGGTCTCGTGATGAGTCCCTTACTGATTGACTCGACGCCCGTCTCCATCCCCTTGGCGATGGCTCGCGGGTCGTTGGCAGGTGGAGTGTTCGGCGTGTAGCCCAAGGATACGGGCCACCTCGTTGATCGTGCGTGGGTTCGACTGCGTCGAGTGCCCGGAGCGAACGATCAGCTCGGAGTCGGCGTCAGGCCTGTGCGCGCTCGAGAAGCGCACGACCCCGTCGTTACCTTCTTCCGCCGGGCCGTCGCCCCGGACGGCCACGATGGAGTGCTGGGCAACTCCGGGGGCGATCGGGATCTCTGCCAGCGTCTGGATGACGATGTGGCCGGGCGACATGTTGTCCAGGCTTGTCGATACGCGTCGCACCCGAACTAGACCCGGCGCGCTCTCCTCCAGAGCGGCGACGGCGGCGCTGAGATTCACGAGCTCGCGCGGAAGCATGATCAGGCGCCTCGCCAGCCGGCGCACGATAGCAGGGCTCGCGAGGAAGCTGCCGCCGTGGGGCGTCGCGATGAAGACGACCCGCCTCACGAATGGGAGCGGCTCGACGAACAAGGCCTCCCGGAGGAGCGTGCGGGTATCGGTTTGGAAATCGACTTCGTCGAACGGTTGGCGTGCGAGGGCTTCCCAGAAGCGCGTTCCGGAGTCGATCGCTGTGATCTTGGTGAGAAGCCCCCCTTGGCTATGGCCAATCACGACCATGTCCCGGAGGCAAGGGTACGCGTCGGACGGACCCAGGGCGGAGACGGTCTCGCGGGGCGCGCGCCGCAGCATCATCCCCGAATAGAGAATCGGATTTCCTGAGTCGTAGGCGAAGAACCAGAAGCTGAAACGCTCGCGGATCTTCGGGTCGCTCAGAAGGTCATTCGCCATGTTGGCCCAGACCGATGGGTCCGAGTTGGTGCCATGGACGAATACCACAGGCGTTTGTCCCGGAAGCAAGGGCTTCAGGGCGAAGATCCGGGCGGGGCGCTCGACCCCCACGGCGCGCCCCAAGAACGCCGAGAGCCTCCCTCTCCACACGCCCGAACGCTCGAGGGTCGCAGCCAACGCGACGGAGGGCTCGATCTCGAGGGGCACTCGACGCCCCACGAGATCGAGCGAGGTCGACTCGTGCCCGCGGTAGAGCGCGAGCCGACCTCGGAGGCTCGTTTGGCGAAGCTGCGCCCGGGGTTCCGGGAGTGCGAGAACCGCCGTCGCGCTCACCACGATCTTCGCGAGCGCGAGATCATCGGGCTCAGGCCAGGGCTCGCGTGGCACCGCGGTGGCCAGGAGAGGCGCCCCGATGCCGGGCTGTCGGTAGCGATTGCGCAGACCGCGGACCTTCAGACCGGCAGCCGGCTGCAGCTCGGTCAGCCGGCGTCTTCCCCACTCGAGCGCCTCGGGATCGAAGCTGACATCGAGTGTTCCAAACGGTAGCGGGTGCAGGCCCGCGCGAGGCTCGAATTTCCCGTCCCCGGTGCCGAAAGCGGCCGCGATGGCGTGGTTGTAGAGCTCCGCGGCGAGACTCGCACGCGGATCGACCCGCGCGATCTCGTCCCGCTCCGCCTCACCGAACAGAAGGGCCCAGGCGTACACGGCGCTGGCGAGATAGTGAGCGCGGTTGCCTCCGTCCGGAGCCTTCGCACGCGCGAACAGGAAGGACAGCTCGGCGAGAGCGAACAGGGCCTCCGGGGTCGCCTCTCCCGCGGCCACGAGCTCGTGGAGCCGCCGGATGGCGATCTCCGGATCTGCCTTTGATATCTGGAGCAGGTCCTGGCGGCGGAGAAAGATCCGCGTCCACTCGCTCGGTCTGCCGGAGGTGAGCGCGTTCACTGACCGCCCGGCACGCGCGGTCTCTGGGTCGCCCGGGCGGACCGATAGGGGAGGGCCCGACGCGCAGGCCGAGAGCGCCAACAAGGCAACGACTGCCGCGATGAAGCGGGCGGGGGGGCGGCGGTTCGGAGCGGTCATGCTGCCGCGTCCGGATCGTGCGATGTCACTACCACGACCTCGTCGCCGTCTGCCAGGGTCCATTCGGCCGCCCGGTCGGGATTCAGCGCGAGCCCGGCATCGGGTCCGCGGCTCCGGCGCAGGCCGAGGGCGATCTCTCCGCGGGCGGCCGCGGCGCGCTCGAGATCCTCGAAGCGCACCGGTCGGTCGACCGCCAGGACCTCCAGCGCGGCTCGGAACACGATCTGCGCACCCCCCGGCCGGGAGAGCTCCTCGAACACGGCCGCCAGCTCCCGGCGCAGCGCCACCTGGGAGAGCAGATAGCTCACCCACATGGGGCTCGCGATCACGTCCTCCTGGTCCTCCCGGAACAGGAACTGGTTCTCCTCGTCGTTGAGCTCGACCAGGATCTCCGGGCGCCGCCCTTGCTCGGGGAGCAGTCCGCCCAGCATCCGGTGGGTCAAGACGGTGATCGCGTCGGCCTGCTCCTCCTCGGCCTGCCACTCGCTCGCCAGCACGACGATGTGGTCGTAACGCCCGGGCTCGAGGCTCTGCAGCACGTCGGGATCCGAGAAGCCCGCCTCGATCTGCCGGACATGAGCGCTCGCATGGGCAACGCCGTGGCGCGCCAGCGCCTTCTCCCGCTGCTCCAGGGGAGTGAGCGAAACGACGTCGACCTCGAAGGCGTCGCTCCCGTAGCGTGCGAACTCCTGCAGAAGCGCGGGGACCTTGCGACTCCAGCCCAGGATCAGCACGCGGCGGCGCTCGTGAGAATCGGGGGGCGGCAACGCGGTTGCGGCTGGCAGGCTCTCCTGCCGCGCCTCTCGGAGCGCGCAGTCCTCGAAGCTTCGGGCGATGAACACCAGAAGGTCCTCGTCTTGCAGGACGGTTTCCGGGTCCGGATGGAGCGCGGGCTGCGGAGCACCCGAACGCAGGCTGCCGAGCAGGATCGCCTTCGGAAACGTGCCGGAGAGGTCGCCGAACCGGGCACCGGCCTGCCCCTCGATCTTGCGGACGTAGAGGGCGTTGCCCTCGTCGAGGGTGAGGAGCTCCGAGAACACGCGGAAGAGCCCCGGGTGCCTCACGCTCTGGACGATGATCCGGCTGATGATGTCGTCCGCCGGGAGCAGCTCGACCTCGCCGGCGTAGGCTCGGCGAGCCACCGCTGCCCTGCGCCCGTCGTAGAGCTGCGCCACGGCCAGAGGCGGAACGGATCCGGCCGTGTGCGTCGACACCGAGAGCAGCGTCGTCACGGCCTCTGCGTCGACCGCCTCGGGGTTGCGCTCCGCGAAGTCCGCGCCGGGCAGGATGAGCACGGCGGCCTCCCGGAAGGCGACGCGTTCCAGGTGGTCGATCCGCAGCGGCGTTCCAGCCCGCAGCAACACGCGCCGATCGTCCCACAGGTTTCCGAGGCGCTCCCGCAGCTCCTGGATGCGGGCCTGGTCCACGCGCTCCGAGAGGATCACGATGCGGAGGTCCCGCGCGCCATGGTGCTCGAGGAAGCGGCGGACCCTGGCTCTGGTGCGCAGCAGCTCGGAGACGATCGTGGGCGTGCGATGCGTCCAGCCGAGGACGATGACGTGGTCGGAGGCCGCGACCGGGGTGACGCCGGATTCGAGCTTCGTGATGGTTTCGTTCAGCCACTGGGTGAGGATCGCGATGAGCAGGCCGAGAAACAGGACGTAGCCGAGCACCGTTACCAGGGTGGAGATCGCGCGGCGGGCCACGCCCTCGTCGTCGCCCAGGTAGCCGGGATCCGTGAGCCGGAGAAAGGACCACCACACCGCCTCGCCCAGATCCGAGAAGCCGGTGTCGAGCGCGGCGACGAGAGCCCCCGCGACCAGGGCCACCGCCAGGACGATCGCGGCCGCGAGCAGGAGGCGGTAGCGCAGACCGCGCAGGACCAGGCGCTCGACGCCGAAGCGAAGCCGGTCCCGCAATCGCTGGCGACCCGTGGGACGGCGCGCTCCGGACCCATCCATCGCTGGCCTCCCTCGATCGGCACCGGGTTCGCCGCGATTCTAGCGCCCGGAGAGCGGAAGGAGACGGCGGTTGCCTCTTCGGGCCTCGAGAGTGGCTCCGGGTCGTCGCGGTCACGACATCGCAGCGGGCATGCCCACCGGTGCGTTTGCGGTATCGTCCGGAACGCGGGCCTCGAGGCCGGGGCGTCCAGGGAGTTTTGGGGTGTCGGAACGGTGCAAACGGCTGGTGGCGCTCGCGCTGCTCGCGATCGGCCTCTGCGTCGCGGAGCTTCCGGTCGCCGCGCTGGCCCAGCAACCCGAGTCGGCCTCGCCGGAGGCGGCGCCCGCGCCCGAGCCGCCCACGCAGCCCCCGGTCGAAGACTTCTCGA
>CAZLBF010000195.1:0-4897 GCA_964557495.1 uncultured Myxococcales bacterium
TCGTGATGGTGAGCGTGGTCGGTGCCGACGCGGGCTCGCAGAATCGGTTCTTTCGCAGCAAGGGGCTCGCCGACGACCTGGTGCGCGGGTCCGGGCTCGCCTACACGATCCTGCGGGCCCCCCTCGTGCTGGGCCGCGGCACCGAGGGCGCTCGTGCACTCCTGCGCGAGACGTCCCGTAACAGCGTGAGGCTCCTCGCCGGCGGGCGAACTCGGCATCGCCCGCTCGATCTCGAGGACCTGGCCGAGGCCGTGCTGCGCTCGGCGCTCGACGCGGCGGTCGCGCGGAACTGCGTCCTCGACCTCACCGGCCCCGAGTCGCTCTGCTACCGCGATCTCGTGGAGCGAACGGCACGCGCGAGGGGGCGCTCGATTCGGGTTCGCTCCTTCCCGGCGGCGCCGCTGCGCCTCGCGCTCGCGCTGCGCACGCGGCTTCTGGGCCCCGGCCTCTCGCCTGACGCGCTCGGGGTCATCCTCAGCGACACCTGCGAGGACCCCGAGCGAGCCCGGCTGGAGCTGGGCATCGAACTGACACCGCTCGAGGTTACAATCCGGCGCTGCCTCGAAGACCTCAGTCGCACAGACGAAGGGGAGCCATGAGCGACGGCCTGGAAACGGGACCACCCACGAAGCCCGGCAAACCGCCCGCCTGGATGCGCCTGACCACCTGGGCGCTCGCCTTGGGCTGCTTCTACCTCGTCTACGACAAGATCTCAGGTGCCGCAGCGCGCGACGGGATCGGAGCGGTCGAGTACCTGGTTCGCTTCCTGTCCCGAGCGAACTGGCTCGCTTGGCTCGCGATGATGATCCCCTACTCGGTGTTCTTCTTCCTCGTCGACTCGTTCGCCGCGACGAGCGTGATCAACTGGTTCAACACCCGAATCCGCTATCGCGACATCCTGCCCGTGCGTGCCAGCACCTACATCCTGGCTCTGGTCAACGAGCAGGTCGGCAAGGGTGCGATGGCGCTCTACCTCTACCGACGCAATCGCGTGCCCGGCTGGGAGGTCGGCTCCAGTATGCTGTTCATCGCGTTCGTCGAGCTGTACCAGCTACTGCTGTTCTCGTCGATCGGAGTCGCCACGCACTACTCGCTCGTGCAGGCCGCCTCGACTCAGCTTCCTCTCGACGCACTGCTGCCCGGCGTCTTCGTGGGAGCGGCGATCTACTTCGTCTTTCACATCGCGTTCTTCTCGAGCAGGATCCTCCCGGACCTGAAGCTTCGCGAGCGCCCCATCCTGCTCGCATTCCGCAAGGCGAAGCTCTGGCACTACGGGGCACTCGTCTGCATCAAGGCGCCGAACCTGCTCTTGGCCGTCGTCGTGTACACGTTCGCGCTGGGTCTGTTCCACGTCGAGGTGGCCTTCGGGACGCTGCTCGCATTCCTGCCGGTGATCTTCCTGGCCGCCGCGCTTCCACTTCCCTTCCACGCGGGCGCCCTGGCACTCTGGGCCGTGCTGTTCCCCGAATTCCCCGAGGTCAGCGCGTTCAGCCTGATCATGCACACCTTCTTCGTGGTGTTCAACGCGGCAATCGGCCTGCTGTTCCTGCCGCGCGCCAACCGGGAGCTGTTCGGCGAGGCTGCGGGGGTGTCAACGCCCGGAACGGATCCGGTGTAGCGCGATCCCGCAGGCGACCGCGACGTTCAACGAGTCGGCTCCCGGAACCATCGGAATCCGGACCCGGAGATCCGCCGTCGCACGGGTCGCCGAGGCGAGACCCTCTCCCTCGTTGCCGACGATCACCGCCGTGCGCTCGCACGGCTCTCCGAGATCTGCGACGTCGCTGCCGTCGGTGTCGGGAGTCAGCGCCAGGCGTCGGAATCCTGCCGCGCCCAGACGCTCGAGAAGCCCGGGCCAGTCGGCGGCGCGAGCGAACGGGACTCGCAGGGTCGCGCCGAGCGAGGTCCGAATCGCCTTGCGATACAGCGGGTCGGCGCAGCGGGAGCTCAAGAGCACCGTGTCGACTCCGAACGCGAGGGCGTTGCGGAACGCGCCTCCGATGTTGTCGGGATCGGTGAGGTCCTCGAGCAGGAGCAGGAGTCGCCGTCCCGCGAGCGCGAGAAGCGACTCGACCGGCGTCTCGGGCGGACGCTCGGCCAGGACGACGCAGCCCTGGTGAAAGCGAACCCCGGCGATCTCGGCGAGCACGGGCGCATCGGCGACGAACACCGGGACGTCGTCCCCGAACGCGTCGCTCAGGACCTCGAGTGTCGCGGGCGAGACCAGCGCGGAATGCATCCGGAAGCGGCGGGTAGTGGTCAGGACGCGCACGCACTCGCGGCCCTCGACAACGAACAGCCCGCGACGCTGCCGCAGCTCCGGGTCCTTGAAGTCGCGGTAGTCGGCGACGCGCTCGTCTCGCGCGCTGGAGATTCGTTCGATCTGCACGACCGGAGAGAGTAGTCGATTGTGCTACGGTGACGCCGCATGAGCGCGCCGCACGTCTTCGCCGGAAGTCCGCTGGACCGGGTCGACTTTCGGCGCAGAGACGCGGCGTGGCTCGCGGCGCGGCTGGAGGATCCGACCTCCAAGTTCCTCGTGCTGTGGCGGCTTCGCGCGCTCGTTCGGATGGGAGCCGAGCCGACGCTGGCGTGGGCGACGCACGAGATCCGCGCCTCCTGCGACGACGAGACCGAGCCGATCCTTCTCGGTGTCGCCGACGGCTCGGCGTACTTCGCGGCCGACATCTCGGAGCTCTCCGAGCCCGAGAAGGAGCTCGGCCTCGAGGACGCGGCGCAGCTCGCCGAGGTGCGCGCTGTCGCGGGCGAGCTGCCGCCCGGCGAGGCCGCGATCGTCGCGCAAGGCCGCGCGCTCGTCGACTGGCA
This sequence comes from uncultured Myxococcales bacterium, assembly GCA_964557495.1. Taxonomy (GTDB): domain Bacteria; phylum Myxococcota_A; class UBA9160; order SZUA-336; family SZUA-336; genus CAZLBF01. Next base: position 2,827 of record CAZLBF010000195.1, read on the forward strand.
CGCGCGGCACCGCTATTGCGCGGCCTGCGGTGCCCGGACGCAACCGCGGCAGGCGGGCTACCTGCGCGCCTGCACCTCCTCGGGCTGCGCCCGGGAGCACTTCCCGCGCACCGATCCGGTCGTGATCATGCTCGTGGTGCGGAGCGAGCGCTGTCTGCTCGGACGTCAGGTCGTCTGGCCCCGGCCCTTCTTCTCGGCCCTCGCGGGGTTCGTCGAGCCGGGCGAGACGATCGAGGAGGCGGTGCGACGCGAGGTCATGGAGGAGACGGGCGTCTCCGTCGCAGAGGTCCACTATCACTCGTCGCAGCCCTGGCCCTTCCCTTCCTCGCTCATGATCGGGTGCGTCGCCGAGGGAGCGAGCGAGGCGATCCAGGTGGACTCGTCCGAGCTCGAGGAGGCCCGCTGGTTCACGCGCGACCAGGTCCGCGCGGCGCTTACCGCGCCGACCGACGAGCTCGCCGTACCCCCACCGATGGCCATCGCCCACCAGCTGATCCGCGCCTGGGTCGAATCCTAGCTTTCGAACTCGCGCGCGGCTTCCGAGAAGTCGATGTCGCCCGTGGCGCCGTCCTCCATCGACTCGAGCACCGAAGCATCCTCGTAGACCGGGATCCCCGCGTCGAGGAACTGCTTGCGGGTGCGCGGCGTGACTGCGCCGACCCGCACGAGCGCCGGCATCATCAGGTCCTTGAAGGAGTGGACCTGTCCGGGGGGCGCCTCCGCCCGGACTCCCTCACTGCCCGCCTCCCGCATCCCCAGCAGGAAGTCCCTCGGGTCGATGCCGGAGTTCTCCAGGACCCTAAGGAAGCCGGGGTCCCGCTGTCGCGGGCCGTCCCCGCGCGCCCCACCCGTCGCTTCGGCCGTCTGCTTGATCGCAGTGAAGGCGAAGTCGGCGATGTCCTCGCGCTCGTCCGGGTGCAGGTTCTTGATCGTCTCGCCGACGTAGACGTTTCCATAGGCGACGTGCCGGGCCTCGTCCCGCAGCACCAGCGCGGTGATGCTTCGCAAGAGGTCGCAGCGGGTGGCACGCATCATGTTGTGGAACGCGCCGAGAGCCAGGCTCTCGATGACCATGTTCATGCCGATGGCAGTCTTGACCCAGTGATCCGCGGTGAGCGTCCGGTCGATGAGATCCTTGAGCCAGGGCGCCAGCGGGTAGACGATCGCGAGCTTCGCGACGTATCGCTCGTAGGCCTCGACGTGGCGAGCCTCGTCCATGGTCTGCGTCGCCGCGTAGAGCTTGGCCTCGTAGTCCGGGACCGCGTGGGTCAGCGCAGCCGCCGTCATGAGGGCACCCTGCTCGCCGTGCAGGAACTGCGAGAGTGCGTGCGCCGCAACGTGGGCACGAAAGGTCTCGCGTTGCGTCTCGGAGAGCTTCTTCAGGAACGGGATGCGGTCGTAAGCGAAGCGGCCCTCGTCGATGATGGGCTTTGCGGCGTCGAGCTCCACGTCCCAGTCGAGGTCGCGCTCGGCGTCCCACTGGAGCCGCTTGGCCTTGCTGTACAGGTTCCGGAGCTTGTCGATCGAGATCGCGTAGTCGAACTGCCAGGCGATCTCCATCGGAGCCTCGAGAACGTCGGCCGTCTCCCAGTTGGTGCTCATCGCGCTTTCTCCATGGTCGAGTCCCTCGGTCTGGCTTAGCATGCCTGGGTCTTGAGCGGCAAGCGGCGTGAATTCGTGCGGGCGACCTACCGGCTCCTCGTGGGCGCCCACGAGGTCGAAGCGCGCAGCGAGGCGCTTCATCTAGAGCAGACCGTGGAGCTTCCGCGCGAGGCGGTACACGACCGTGAGGTCGAGCGCGAGATCCTGGCGCGGGTGGAGTCGATCGAGCCGGATCCCGAGGCGGGCTTCCGCGCGGTGGTCGCCTACCCGGTCGCGACCACGGCGTGGGACCCGGCACAGCTCCTGAATCTGCTCTTCGGGAACAGCTCGCTTCAGCCCGACGTCGAGCTGGTCGACGTGGAGCTTGCGCCGTCGTTGCTCGACGCACTCGGGGGACCGCGCTTCGGAATCGACGGCTGGCGCAAGCTGGCAGACGTCGAAGGACGCGCGCTCACCTGCACCGCGCTCA
>CAZLBF010000196.1:0-7680 GCA_964557495.1 uncultured Myxococcales bacterium
CACTGCCGAAGCCGTCCGGGCCGACCCAGGAGCAGTGCTCGATCGTCTGCACGCGCGCCGCGACGGCGTTGCGGATGCCGGGCGTGCCGTGGCAGTGGGCGGCGACGCCGCGCCCGTGCCTGGCCGCCTCGTCGACCAGAGCGGCGAGCTCTGCGACGTCGAACTGCGCCTCACCGGTGCTCGTACCCTTGGTCAGCACGCCGCCGGTCGCCATCACCTTGATCCAGTCGGCGCCCCGCTCGACCTGGCGGCGCACGACGCTGCGAATCTCCTGCTCGCCGCTCGCCTCGCCGCCCCAGAAGTGGCAGTGGCCCCCGGCAGAGGTGACGGGCTGACCCGCGCAGAGCAGTCGGGGTCCCGGGATCTCGCCGCGCGCGATGCGGGCGCGCAGGTCCAGCTCGAGCCAGGCGCCGCCGCCCAGATCGCGCGCAGTCGTGATGCCACTCCGGACCATCGCGAGCGCGCGCTCGGCCATCGCCCGCTCGGCGACGGCTCGCGGGGTTTCCAGCTGGTCGGCCGGCGGACGCTTCGTGGCGTCGAGCGTCATGTGGACGTGCGCGTCGCACAGGCCAGGGAGCGCGGCGGCGCCGTCGAAGCTCTGCACCTCGGCCCCCGCAGTGACCTCGCGCCCGGAGCCGATCGCGGCGATGCAGTCGCCCTCGATGCGGATCGCGTCCGCCCCATCCAGGTAGCGGTCCGAGACGCCGTCCCAGATCCGGAGGCCGGTCAGCGCCCGCGCCTGGCTCATGCGAGAATGGCGCGATGAAGTGCGTGCTCGTGTCGCATACCCATTGGGATCGGGAATGGTACCGCACCTACCAGGCATTCCGGGCGCGGCTGGTCGACGTCGTGGATCGCGTGCTCGCGCTCTGCGCGGCCGACCCCGAGTATCGCTTCGTGCTCGACGGCCAGTCGATCGTGCTCGAGGACTACCTCGAGATCCGGCCCGAGCGGCGCGCGAACCTGCAGCGCTTCGTGCGGGGCGGGCAGATCGCGATCGGCCCCTGGTACGTGCAGCCCGACTCGCTGCTCCCGTCGGGTGAGGCGCACGTGCGAAACCTGCTCGAGGGACGGCGCGTCGCCGAGACGATCGGGTCCGCGTCGCGCATGGGCTACACGCCCGACTCGTTCGGACACCCCGCCCAGTTTCCCCAGCTGTACCGGGGCTTCGGTCTCGAGGCGTTCATCTACTGGCGCGGGAACGGGAGCGAGATCGACGAGCTCGGGGCGGAGTACCTGTGGCAGGCGCCGGACGGAACCGAGATCCTGGCGTGCCACCTGGGACGCGGCTACTTCGCGGCGGCGTTCCTGCCCCGCGAGACCGACCGGGCCGTCGCAGTGCTGCGCAAGCTCGGTGACAAGCTCGGCAAGCGGGCGAGCTCGGACCGCGTGCTGCTCATGAACGGCGTCGACCACCAGCTTCCCGATCCGCACACCCGCGAGGTGGTCGAGGCGCTCGAGAAGTCGACCGGCTGGCGGGTGGAGCGGGGCTTCTTCGATCAATTCGTCGAGGGCGTGCGCGAGGACCTGCCCCGCTACCGGGGCGAGCTGGTCGGCGGCCGCGTCGCGAACCTGCTGCCGGGAGTCTGGTCGACGCGCACCGACCTGAAGCTCCGCAACCGGGACTGCGAGGCGGCGCTCGAGGGCTGGGCGGAGCCGTGGGCGGCGCTCGGCCGGAGCTTCGGCCTCGACGACGAGCGGCCCGCCTTGCGCCTCGCCTGGCGCGAGCTGCTCAAGAACCAGGCGCACGACTCGATCTGCGGCTGCTCGCAGGATCGGGTGCACGAGCAGATGCGTTCGCGCTACGACGCCGCGCAGGAGCTTGCCGACGAGACGACTGCGCGCGTGCTCGAGCGGCTCGCCGGCCTGCCCGTCGACCGCCAGACGCCCTGGACCGACGAGCTGGAGCTGGCCGTCTTCAACCCCTCCCCGCACGCGCGCAGCGACGTCGTCCGGCTCGAGCTCGACCCCCAGCCCGCGATCGTGCCCGACGCCGAGGACCTCGCCAAGACCGCCATCCACCCGCTCCTGCTCGCGACCTTCCGGGATCCGGGATGGCAGGCCGACGGCGAGCCGGTGCGCGTCGGCGCGAGCGAGAGGAACGGCCGCTACCGGCTGGTCGAGTCGCGCCCCGCGCTCGACGTCGAGTTCGTCGCGCGCGACGTGCCCGCGTTCGGCTGGAGACGTGTGCTGCTCCGCCGCTCGGAGCCCGTCCCCGATGCGCTCGACGACGGACGCGAGATCTCGAGCGGCGACGTCGGCGTGTGCGCGCGCGACGACGGCACGCTCGACGTCCGCTTCGGAGACGCCCGCTTCGCGGCGCTTGCGGGACTCGAGGATCGCGGCGATCGAGGGGACACCTACGACTTCGATCCCGTGGGCTCCGGCGACGTCGCGCTTGAGAGTGTCGAGGTCTCGCGTGCGCGGCACCCGAGCGGGATCGAGCGCCTCGAGGTGGTGCGCACGCTGCGCGTTCCCGCCCGCCTCGCGGAGGACCGCAGGCAGCGCTCGAGCGAGACGACGTCGCTCCGGCTCGCGCTCGAGGCGCGCGTCGCGCCGGGCGTGGAGCGCGTCGACCTCCGCGTCCGCCTGGACAACACCGCGGAGGATCACCGGCTGAGGCTGCTGTTCCCAACGGGCCGCCCCGCACCGAGCTTTCACGCGGCCTCTACCTTCGATGTCGCCGAGCGCACGCCGGGTGCGCGGGAGGAGAGCGACTGGGTCCACCCGCCGCCCGCGACATTCCCGCACCAGGGGTGGATCGCGGCCAACGGGCTCACGGTGGTTGCCCCCGGCCTCGCCGAGGGCGAGGTCCTCGGCGACGGCACCATCGCGGTCACACTGCTCCGCGCCGTGGGCTGGCTGTCGCGCATGGATCTCGAGACCCGGCCCCAGCCGGCGGGACCGTCGATCCCCACGCCCGGCGCGCAGTGTCCCGGTCCGCTCGAGGCGCGGCTCTCCCTGCTTGCGGGTGTCGCGCCGCGAGCAACGCACGACGCCGAGCTCGGGCTGCGCGCCCAAAGCGCGGGGAGCGACCCGCTCTGCCCGGCCGGGACTCCACTGCTCGAGCTCGAGCCGCGCGAGCTGCTGCTGTCTGCGTTCAAGCCGGCGGCGAGCGGCGACGGGAGCGTGCTGCGCGTGCTGAACCCGACCGACTTGGAGATCGAGGCGCAGGTGCGGCTCGGCTTCCGGGTGGCCCGCGCCCGGAGCGTCCGGCTCGACGAGACGCCGACACAGGAGCACGTCCGGCTCGAGGGAAACGCGCTCCGCTTCGTCGTGCCACCTCGCGCGCTCCGCTCGGTCGAGCTCACCCTAGGCGGAGGCGCAGCCCGGTCAACATGAGAGTCCTCGCTCCCCCACCGCTTCGGTACCTCGCGCTGGAGGCACGCGTGGGGCTGGAGTTCGCCGCGGCGCTCGCCGCGTGGCCCGCGCTCCAGGCGCTGCCGCGGGGCGACGGTCACCGCGTGCTCGTCCTGCCCGGCTTTCTGGCCGACGATACCTCCACTGCGCTGCTGCGCACGTTCCTGTGGACGCGCGGCTACCGCGCCACGGGCTGGGGTCTCGGCCGCAACGTGGACCCTTCCCGGGCGACGTATCAGCGGCTGGCGGAGCGGATGCTCGACCTGCAGCGGAGCGACGCAGGGCGGAAGCTCAGCGTCGTCGGCTGGAGCCTCGGCGGCATCTTCGCCCGCGGGCTCGCGCGACGCTTTCCCGAGGCCGTGCGCCAGGTCATCGCGCTCGCGAGTCCCATTCGGAACCCCTTCTCGACCCGCGCCTATCGCGCGGTGAAACGCTACCGAGCGAACAGTGCGCAGCCCCCGGCACGCGGCGTAGAGAAGGTGCTGCGCGATCCGCTCTCCATGCCGTGCACGTCGGTCTACAGCCGCACGGATGGGATCGTCCACTGGCGAAGCTGCCTGCTCGACGAGTCGGAGACCGAGCAGAACGTGGAGGTCGAGAGCAGTCACCTCGGGATGGGGCACCACCCCCTGGCGCTCTACGTGATCGCCGATCGACTCAGGCAGCCCGAAGCGGACTGGACCCGCTTCGAGTGGCCGGGCGCGCTCCGCTGGCTCGCGACGAACGGCCGCGACAGCGGAGCGAGGTAGCGCGCGAGGACTCGAGCGGCGTGACGCGGTCTGGTCGGGACGCGCACATGTCCTGCTAGACTGGGGAGAGCGACACGACGACGCCCCGCACAGCTCCGGGGCCCCGCAGGGAGATCGATGATCAAGCTCTACTTCGCGCCCCGAACGCGCTCCGTCCGCATTCTGTGGCTGCTCGAGGAGCTCGGGCTTCCGTACGAGCTGGAGCGGGTCGACTTCCTGCCTCCCGCCAAGCGCTTCTTCGCGCAGCAGACTCCCCTTGGAAAGCTCCCCACGATCGAGGATGGCGACGTGGTCATGTGCGAGTCGGGCGCGATCGTGGAGTACATCCTGGAACGCTACGGAGAGGGCCGCCTGGCGCCGCCCGTGGCCTCGCGCGAGCGAGCCGCCTTTCTGCAATGGCTGCACTTCGCCGAGAGCACCGCGTTCCCGCCCCTCGGCATCCTGGTCTGGCTCGGACGGTATCGCGACGATGCGGCGGAGCATCCGGCCCTCGTCGAGGATGCGCGCGCTCGCGCCGCGATGGGGCTGGACTTTCTCGAAGGCGAGCTCGGCGAGGGCCCCTATCTGATCGGAGAGGAGTTTTCCGCCGCGGACGTCATGATGGGGTTCACGCTGGTCGCGGCGCGCATGTTGGGCGTGCTCGACGACCGTCATCCGAGGCTCAACGACTACGTGGCCCGCCTCCAGGCGCGACCGGCGCTCCAGAAGGCGATGGCTGTCGGGTAGCGGTCGAGTTTGAACCGCGACACCGCGCGGGACGACGTCCACTGAACCCCAGGGAGGAAGCCCGATGATCCGAGGAAGCTGCCTCTGCGGAGGCATCCGGTTCGAGGCCGCGGAGGTGCCGCTGCTTACCTACTGCCACTGCACCGTCTGTCGCAAGGCGACCGGCTCCGCATTCGCGACCTGGGCGCACGTCCCGCCCGACAAGTTCCGCTTCACCCAGGGCGAGGAGCTCATCCAGCGGGGCCCGGACTGGACCCCAGGCCACTCGCGTTCGTTCTGTCGGCGCTGTGGGTCCACCGCGCCCGTGTTCATTCCCCTGCTCTCCGACGTGAGCATCGCTGCGGGCCTGCTGGATGACGATCCCGGCGTGCGCCCCCGGCTGCACGTCTTCACCAGCTCCAAGGTTCCGTGGTACGAGATCCAGGATTCCCTGCCGCAGTTCGAGAAGTGGGTTCCCGGATACGAGCCAAAGGATCTCGCCTAGGCGGCTCGATGAACCCGGTGGACCGTCGAGCCAGATGGCTGTTCCTCGCGCTCGTCGTCGCACAGGCGGCTCACTCGCTCGAGGAGTACCTCTTCGGGCTGTACGAGGTCTTCGCTCCGGCCCGGCTCGCCAGCAGCCTCGTCAGTGACGACCTGGCGACGGGATTCGCCGTGCTGAATCTCGCGATCGTCGCCTTCGGTGTCTGGTGCTACCTCGCTCGGGTTCGACCCGGCCACCCGTCCGCCCGCGCCTACATGTGGCCCTGGATCGTCGTCGAGCTGGTGAACGGGATCCTCCACCCGGGTCTGGCTCTGGCCGGGCAGAGCTACTTTCCAGGCGCCGCGACGGCCCCGATCCTCTTCGTTCTCGCCCTGTTGCTGGCCGCGCGTCTCGCTCGAGCGCGCTGAGCGGGACGCTGGGCGGGGCTTCAGCGACCCGGGGGACGGGGGCGACTGCGCTGGTGCTGGAGGTAGGCCGCGATGGTGGCCCGCACGTCGACGTCGTCGACCTCGAGGTCGAAGGCGACGGCGCGCGTCAGGAACCCGACGCGGTAGGCTCGACCGTCTGCCGTGCGTTCGAGGTGCCCGTAGTCGACGAGCAGCCGGCGCACGGTCACGTGGTCAGTCCGGATCGAGGGGGCGACCTCGCGATTCCAGGTCTGGAGCAGCTCGTTGATCTCGGGCTCGGTGTAGGTGCGGGAGCTGTCCATCAGCATCAGGATGCTCTTCATCAGGATCTGTCGGTCGCGCTGCTTGCGCGGGAAGCCGCGCGGCCCGCGGTCGGCTCCCAGCCGACAGAGTCGCTCCACGAACTCCTCGAGTGTGATCATGACGTCCCGGGATGACCTCCGACCCCGCCGGGCCTGCTACGCGTAAAGAGAGATCAGCGTCACGCCGCCGACCGTGGCCGCCGCGCCGAGGACCCTGACGCGCCCGGGCCGCTCGCGTAGGAAGAGCACGCCGAGCAGGACCGCGAACAGCACGCTCGACTGGCGCACGGCAACGACGTAGCTCACCGGCGCGGTCTGCATCACGTGCAGGATGAGCGAGTAGCTCGCGACCCCGCACAGCGCCGAGCCGATCACACTCAGGGTCTCGCGCCGCAGGACCGTCTGCACGGCCCGCCAGCCCACCTTCGGCAGGCTGAGCGCCGCGAACAACGGAATGTAGCAGTAGTAGAGGAGCACCATGTAGACGATCGCGCGCGGCACCGGGCTGCTCCACGCCGCCTCGCCCAGCAGGTGCATCGACTGCTTGTCGATCAGGGAGTAGACGACGGTCGTCGCCAGAGTGAGATAGGCGAAGATCGCGCCGAGCGAGGTGAGCTCGCCGATGCGCAGGCGCCCCTCGGTCTGGACCGCCCAGATCCCGCAGACGACCAGCGCGATCCCGGCCGCGCCGACGGGCGACACGCTCTCGCCGAGCAGCGGGATCGCCAGCAGCGGAACGAACGCGGGCGTACTGCGCGCGATCGGATACACGAGCGTCAGCTCGCCGTGCACGTAAGCCCGGGTCAGCCAGAAGGCGTAGAGGGAGTGCGTGACACCGGTACCGGCGAGCAGCCACCAGACCTGCGTCGGGATCTCCGAGAACTCGAAGAAGAAGAGCAGCGGAAGCGAGACCACGGCGGTCAGCACCTCGATGCCCAGCAGGAACGCCGTGGGATTCTCGCTCCCCTTCGTCGCCGCGTTCCAGGAGGCGTGCAGGAACGCCGAGACCAGGACCAGTCCGAGCTCGAAGGGAGTCATGCAGACGCCGCGCGGAGTCGACCGAAGCGACCTTCAACGAGGCGGATCGCGCGCTCTACGATGCCAAGGCGTCTGGAAAGGACTGCGTGGTCGCCGCCTCCCTCAGCGGATGAGGGAACGGCGCCGGCGCCGCGAGGGGTAGGGCTTCGGCTCGCCCTTCGGCTGGGTTCGCCAGCGCCGGTGGCCCCAGATCCAGTGGTCGGGCACCCGGCGGATCTCCTCTTCGATGGCCTGGGTCATCCGCCGGGCGTTCTCGCGAATCGCCGCCTCCCGGTCGTCGCCCGCGGGCAGGATCTCCAGGGCGGGGTGGATCCGCACAGTGTGGCGAGCGCTCCCGGCCTCGCGCTCGATGAAGACCGGCAGCACCGGAGCTCCGGTGTGCATGGCGAGACGCGGCGGTCCGCTCCGAGTGCAGGCGAGGCGACCGAAGAAGGGGACGAAGACTCCCTCCTCGCGGCTGCAATTCTGGTCGTAGATCAGGGCGAAGATCTTGCCTTCCTTCAGTGCACGGAGGGAGGAGCGGGCTGCGGAGCCGCGGGAGAAGAGCTCCGATCCGCCCTGGCCCCGCAGGGAGCTCACCCGCTCTTCGATCAGAGGGTTGTCCCGGGTACGCT
>CAZLBF010000197.1:0-4695 GCA_964557495.1 uncultured Myxococcales bacterium
AGCGCGATCATAGCCGACGCGCCCGGCGCTTGCGCTGCGCAGGCGGGATGGTTCATGCTCCCGGGCGACCCGGGCGTGCGGCATCGCGGCCGTCGCCCCACGCGCAAAGGCACCGCGCAAAGGCACCGCGCACAGGCACGAAGGGGAGTCCCACGATGCAAAGCGTCAGATGGATCAGCGGGATCATGGTCGCAGCCGCCGCGCTGCTCGTCCTGGCCGGCCCCGCGCCGGCTCTGGAGATGGACCTCGCCTGGAATCAGGAGGAGGTCGCGAAGGTGGCCGAGCAGTTCTACGAGGCCGTGAGCGGTCTCGTCCTGCGCGCCAGGACGGGACGCAACGTGCAGACGACCCTCGCGCAGGGCAACAGGGACTTCCTGCTGCAGGAGGATCTCGGCACGCTCCAGCGGGTCTCGGCAGCGCTGGCCCGACGCCTTGCGCAGGGCCATGATCGCGAGCAGACGCGGGTGTTGTTCAACCGGGTCGAGAATGTCGTGCAGCGCGCGGTGGTCAATCAGCGGTCCGCCCAGGTACTCGAGAACGCGCAGGCCGACATCGACAAGGCAGGCGGCATCCTCAACCAGCTCAGGCTCTACTACGGAAAGCCCACCGTGCCCCCGGTTGCGGCGGAGCCCGCCAAGGAGAAGCCCGCGGAGTAGGGCCCCGCAGGTCCCGAGGGTCAGCCGAGAAGAGCGAACCCGAGGACCGCCGCCAGCTCTCGCAGCGCTTCGTCCGGATCGTCGACCTTGATGGTCGTCATGCCGAGCGCTCGGGCCGTCTTCAGGTTGCGGCCGATGTCGTCCAGGAAGGCGGCCTGGCCCGGCTCTACACCGAGCTCGCGGCAGACCAGCTCGTAGATCCGCGGGTCGGGCTTGCGCATGCCGACCACGCTCGACTCGATGAAGACGTCGAAGTGGTCGAGCAGGGGGTTCGGTCCATCGCTCGGCCAGTTGTTGGTGAGCGCCGCGACCCCGAGCTCCCGCTCCCGGATGCGCCGGATCGCCTCGATCATGCGCGGGCGCGCGACCCCCGCCTCCGCGATGTACTCCATCATGCGGCGGGCGTCGATCTCGATGCCGGCGCGCCTGCAGTCCGCCTGGAGCGGCTCGAACAGCTCCTCGACACCGAGCTCTCCCCGCTCGAGGCGCGACCACGCGCCCTGCTCGCCGGCCGCGACGATCGCGTGGTTGATCGCGTTGTGGGCGATGCCGTGGTCGTTCTCGTAGCGCGCGATCGCGTGGAGCGGAGACTCCATCACCACCCCGCCCAGGTCGAAGACCACCGCCGCGATCGCGCTCATGTCACCCGCATCGGAGGCACGCTCAATCGTCTTCGTCGTGATCGTCGTCGTGGTCGTGGTGCGGGAGGTCGGAGGCCGAGGCGCGGATCTCCGGGTGTCGGATCTCCCCGCCCGCGAGCGAGGTCCAGGCCATTGCCCCCGTGGTGACGAGGGCAGCGGCGAGCAGCAGGACCGCGCTCCAGACAGGGACGGGCCGACGCCCCCGGACCAGCGCCAGCGTCGCGATTCCGAGCGCGGCGCTCGCGAGGGTCAGCCAGAGCGCGACCTCGGCCCGCTCCTCGTGCTCGTGGATGAGCCGCTCCTCGATCCCGGGAAGCTCCTCCACGATCTCCTCGGCGGCGTGGCCGCTCCGCTCGGCGACGACCGCCCCGACCCCGGCGATCACCAGGAACAGCACCGCTGTCAGGAACGTCCCCGACTCGTCGCGCCGCCACAGGCACACCAGCAGCAGCGGGATCGAGAGGGCCGCGGCGAAGATCGGAACGTGATTCGCGATGAGATGCAGGTGTGCCGGGTTCACGATCCCCTCAGCTGTACCGCGCCTGCTTGCCGCGCGACGGGCCGTGCTTCTCGGCCGCCTCGCGCAGGTCCGCGAGCAGCCGGTCTGCGATCTGCGCGTGGATCGGCGAGATCATCATGTGGAGCGCGTCGGGCCCCGCCTGGCGATCCAGGTGCCAGCCTCGATCGTCCAGCACGTCGCCGATCGCCATGATGTCGAGTGTATCCGACCCGAACGACATCACGCTCATCGCGGGCTCGCCGAAGACGGCGAGGCCCGGAATCGCCGCGATCCCGGATTGGATCTTTCGCGTCGTCTCGAGGGTCGTGCGCGCCAGGCTCACGTAGCCCTGCTCGCCGAGCGCGTTCAGGATTGCCCAGGCCGCAGCAATCGGTGCAGCGGGGCGCGCACCGGCCATCGCGAAGGAGCCGTACAGACCGCCCGGCCACTTGTCGTACATGAAGAGCTGGTAGTCGCGGACGTGCTCGCCGTCGCGGTGCGCGACCACCGAGGCGCCCTTGGTGCAGTAGCCGTACTTGTGGACGTCGGCCGAGATCGTGGTCACGCCCGGAACCCGGAAGTCGAAGGGCGGCACGGGCTCTCCGAGTCGCTCCAGGAACGGAAGCATGAAGCCGCCGAGACAGGCGTCGGTGTGGAACGAGATGCCGCGCTCCGCCGCGAGTCCGGCCAGCTCGGGGATCGGGTCGACGACCCCGAACGGGTAGTTCGGCGCGGAGCCGACCACCACGCAGGTCGAGTCGTCGATCAGGTCCGCCGCCGCGTCGACGCGCGCGCGATAGTCGTCGTCGATCGGAACCTGGCGCTGCTCGATCTCGAAGTAGTGACACGCCTTGGCGAACGCGGGGTGCGCGGTGTAGGGGACGACCATGTTCGGCCGCTCGACGCCGCGCTCGGCCTTCGCCCGCTCCCGCGCTGACTTCATCGCCATCAGGATGCTCTCGGTCCCGCCCGAGGTCATCGCGCCGCCCGCCTCCTCGCCGCCGTGGAGCAGCCCGGTCGTCATCTCGACCACCTCGACCTCCATCTGGCGCAGGCTCGGGAACTTGAACGGGTTCAGGGCGTTCTCGAACAAGTAGAGCTCGTTCGCCCGCTTCAGGATCTCGTCAACCTCTGGCCCGGCGGGATAGACCAGGCTGAAGGTCCGGCCCCCCTCCCAGTCGGCATCCTGCTGCTTGCGCTCGCGCATGCTCGCGAACAGCTCGTCGGCCGGGGTTCCCTGCTTCGGCAGCTCCATGCTCATTCCTCCTCGGTTGCGGGAAGCTCGATGCCCGCGAGGTGCGACGCCTCGTCGAAGCTCTCTCTCACACGCTCGCGCAGCTTGGCGTCGGCAAAGTAGTCGATCGCCGTCATCGCGAGCGCCTTGGCGCCGTCGACCGCGGCGGCGTCGCCCAGGTCCGAGTTCGCCCACTTGGCGAACTCGGCGTTGTGGATCGTGCAGCTCGGCGGCGCCGCGGAGATCATCGGATGGATCGTCGGCACCCGGTAGCTGAAGTTCCCCATGTCGGTGCTCCCCATGACCGAGCTGGGCAGCTTCTCGTGTGGGAAGAAGCTGCGCCCGAGCGCCTCGGCGTTGGCGCGATAGCACTCGGCGAGCGGCCAGCTCGTCAGCAGGTCGAGGTAGTCCGCCTCGCCCCACGCGATCTCGACGTCCGCACCCGTCGCCTGGGCACCGGCGCGCAAGCAGCCGTCGACGCGTCGCTTGAGCCTCTCGAGATCCCCGGCGTTGCTCGCCCGCGCGTAGAAGCGGCCCGCCGCTCTCTCGGGGACGATGTTCGGCGCCTGGCCGCCGTCCGTGATGATGCCGTGGATCCGCTCGGTGGGCTCGATGTGCTGCCGGAGCTGGGCGATGGCCTGGTACGCGGTCACGAGCCCGTCGAGCGCGTTCACGCCGCGGGCGGGCATGGCGGAGGCGTGTGCGGCCACTCCGCGGTAGGTCACCTCGACCTCGCCGATCGCGAGACAGGGCATCGTGACCAGGTCGATGCCGGCGGGGTGGACCATCATCGCCGCGTCGACCCCCTCGAGCGCCCCCCGGCGCGCCATCAGCTCCTTGCCGGCCCCGCGCTCCTCGGCGGGCGTGCCGAGCAACCGCACGCGGCCGGGCAGCTGGCCGTCGAGCCCGAACAGGGCGAGTGCGGCCCCCACGGAAGCCGTCGCGATGATGTTGTGACCGCAGGAGTGGCCGATCTCGGGCAGTGCGTCGTACTCGGCGGCGAATGCCACGACGGGGGCGTCGGCCGCGCCGAACTCGGCGCGGAAGGCGGTTTCGAGCCCGTAGACGCCCGCCTGGACCTCGAGGCCGGCCCTGCGGAGCGCGTCGACCAGCAGGGCTGCCGCCCGGTGCTCCTCGAAGGCCAGCTCGGGGTGCGCGTGGATCTCGTGCGAGATCGCGAGCAGCTCGGCCCGCATCCCGTCGATCGCGTCACACGCCCGCCGCTTCAGCTCCTCTGCCTGCATGGAATCCCCTCTCTGGCCAGGTCGCCCGAGCCATTCTACGATGCTCGCGCCCCGCGTCGGAGAGGAGAAGACGATGAAGCTCAAGTACGGCTGCAACCCCCACCAGAGCCAGGCCTCGATCGAGCCGATCGATGCCGCGACCCGGCCCCTGGAGCTGCTCAACGGGAACCCCTCGTTCATCAACCTGCTCGACGCGATCAACGCCTGGCAGCTCGTCCACGAGGCCCGGGCGGCGCTGGGCCTGCCCGCGGCGGCCAGCTTCAAGCACGTCTCGCCGGCCGGCGCGGCCGTGGCCGTCGACCTGCCGGACGACCTGACCCGGGCCTACGAGGTCGAAGGCAAGGAGCTCACGCCCGCCGCGACGGCCTACGTGCGCGCTCGCGGCGCGGACCCGAAGAGCTCCTTCGGCGACTTCGTAGCC
>CAZLBF010000198.1:0-11223 GCA_964557495.1 uncultured Myxococcales bacterium
ACCTACTTCGGCCTCTACCGGAGCCTGCGCGAGCTGGGCATCGAGCTGATCACGCCGCGGCACGAGACCACCGCCGCGCACATGGCGGGCGCCTACGCGCGCCTGACGGGCAAGCTCGGCGTCTGCATCGCGAGCAACGGCCCGGGCGTCGCCAACGTGCTGCCGGGCGTCGCCGTCGAGAACGGCGAGGGCAACCGCGTGCTGCTGATCTCGAGCTGGCGTCGGTCGGGAATCGTGAATCCCGACCGGGGCGGTACTTACCAGTACTTCAATCAGGTGGCGGTCACGCGTCCGATGACCAAGTGGAGCGGCTCCGCGGAGTCCTTCGAGCGGATTCCCGAGCTCCTGAAGCGCGCGCTGCGACTCTCGTACCGCGGCCGCCCCGGGGTGGTCCACGTCTGCATTCCCGAGGACATCATCAACGGCGAGCCGGAGTCGGCGATCCCGGAGCCGCCTCCGCCGGAGCGCTATCGCCGCACCGAGGCACTCGCCCCCGCGTCCGGCCAGGTGCGCCGGGCGGCCGATCGCCTGCTCGAGGCCGGCCAGCCGATGATCCACGCGGGCAGCGGTGTGCTCCACGCCCGCGCGACAGCGGAGCTGCTCGAGCTCGCCGAGGCTCTACGCTGCCCCGTCACCACGAGCTGGGCCGGGCGGGACGCGATCGTCGAGACGTCGAGTCACTCGATCCCGATGAGCTACATCGAGCTCAACAACCGGGTGCGCAACGAGGCGGACCTGGTGCTCGCGCTCGGCACGCGCTTCGGCGAGACCGACTGGTGGGGCAAGCCGCCCTACTGGCGCTCGCCGCAGGAGCAGGCGCTCATCCAGGTTGACGTCGACGAGGAGATCCTCGGCCAGAACAAGCCCGTCGACCTGGCCATCGCTGCCGACGCCAAGGTCTTCCTCGAGCTGCTCCTGGCCGAGCTCAAGGAGCGCGGTGAGTCGCCGCACCGGGCCGCCCGCGAGGCCAAGCTCTCGGAGTACGCCGAGGAGAAGCGCGCGGCCCGACAGGTCCTGGACGAGATGCTCGCGAAGGAGACCGAGCTGGTGCACTCGTCTCGAGTGGCTTCCATCTGTCGCGAGGTGTTCGACGACGACGCGATCCTGGTGGCCGACGGAGGCAACGCCGCGATCTGGGCCAACCTGTACCACGAGATTCGAGCGCCCCACTCGCTGCTCTCGACCTACAAGTTCGGAATGCTCGGCGCCGGGATCGCCCAGACGCTCGCGGCCCGGGTCGCCTGCCCCGATCGCCAGGTCTACTGCATCATCGGAGACGGCGCGATGGGGTTCCACCCGCAGGAGATCGAGACCGCCGTGCGCAACAACCTCGCCGTGGTGTTCCTGGTCCTGTGCGACAGGCAGTGGGGCATGGTGAAGGTCAACCAGGAGTTCGCCATCGACCCCAAGCGGACCTTGACCGAGGGGGGGCTCGGCCCGGGAGAGACGATCAACACCGACCTCGGCGAGATCCGCTTCGATCAGCTCGCCGAGAGCATGGGCGCCCACGGCGAGCGGGTCCGCGAGTCGGGCGAGCTGAAGCCCGCACTGGAGCGCAGCCTGGCCAGCGGACGCTGCGCGGTCATCCACATCGACGTGGACCCGGTGGCGCACAAGTTCGCGCCGAACCTGGCCACCTTCAAGGAGATGCACGCCGAGCCACAGGGCTGAGGCGCCAGCGCGATCGGGTCGACGCGTTCGCTCGGTCAACTCGGCCGCGGGCGCGCCCGCGTCAGCTCGGCTGCGGCTGGTTCCACTCGATCCAGCCGAGCCCGTTGCGCCCGTCGGCAGCCGTGTAGCGGGCGAGACAACGGGGAAAGCGCGAGAGGCGGCCGTCCGGGTCGGTGAGCAGCACGGGCGAGAAGTAGAGCGGGGAGACCTCGAGATGAAGCTCCCCGACCTCGAGCCGGCCCGAGACGGGCAGCCCCTCGGCGCCCAGCGCTTCGCTGGCGAACGAGTGTTGGATGGGCTCGAGCGCCTGGCCGGGGGCCTGGACGTAGCCCGCGGCCCAGGGGACGTTCTCGCCCTCGAGCGTGCGCGGCGCCACGGAGTGGAAGCGCGTTCCGTCCTCGAGGCGGCCCGCATTCCAGCTCCAGGCATTCGCCCACCAGTCCCGGTTGCCCCAGGAGTGATCCCGCTGGCCGTGGCCCTCGAACTCGATCGCCTCTCCGCCCACCTCGATACTGCCGCTCACGCGGCACGGGATCTCGTAGCGGGTCAGGTCGCGGAAGCGGTAGCCGCCGGGCCCGTCCGTCTGCCACTCCAGGTCGAAGCTGAACGGCGTTGGCTTGCCCTGCAGCGAGCGGTAGGTCTCGGCCGGATCCTCGAGCTCGACGGCGGTCGCGGCGAGCGTCAAGCGGAAGCTCTCGTTCGGAATCTCGCAGCGGTGCGTCGCGGTGAGATCGCCGTGCCGCAGGTCGAGCGATCCCGGCGAGGGGATTGGGACCGCGTGATCGATCACGGTCACGAGCGGCCGCCCGGCTCCCACCAGGCAGGCCCAGTACCAGGTCACACCGAGATTGGCGCAGATGCCGATCCGGGTGTAGCCGGCGAGGGTGCCGTCATCGGTGTGGAAGTCGAAGTAGTAGGATTCGCTCCAGAAGCGCTCCGAGTCGTGCTCGTGGCGCCCCTCGTCGACGGGGTCGATCGCGTACTCGTGCATGGCGCCAGTATCGCAGAACGGCGCTACCCGCGGGGCCCGGGCCTCCTCAGGTTCGCCCGACGCACGGCGGCAAGTGCCTGGGATCGTTACACTTCGCTCAGGCTGCCCGGGTGCGAAGCCCCCGGCGCACGGAGTGAGAGGCGAGCATGACCCGACCCGAGCCCATTCGAGTGCACGTGATCACCGGCGGGTTCCCTCCCGGCTCGGCTGCCGGCCACGACATGGACTACGCGCGGCTGAGGATCCTCCAGCTTCTCCAGGAGAACCCGCAGCTGGCCGCCAGCGTCGCCAACGACTTCGCGGACGTGTCGAAGTGGCTGGCGGGAGCTCGCCTCCTGGTCACCTACGTCGCCGGTCCCTACGCCAACGACGAGCAGAGCCGCGCCATTCGCGAGTGGCTCGAGGCCGGCGGGCACTGGCTCGCGCTGCACGGCACCAGTGGCGGGAAGGCGGCTCCCGTGGAAGAGCATCGCTTCGCGCGCAAGATGGTGAAGACGAGCCACCACGAGACCCTGGGCAGCTTCTTCCTGAACCACCCGCCGGTGCGCAAGTTCCGCGTCGACGTCGCCGATCGGGACCACGTGTTGACCCGCGGCCTCCCGGCATCCTTCGAGGTGATGGACGAGCTCTACCTGATCGAGCTTCAGGACCCGGAGTCGAGTCAGGTGCTCCTGACGACGGAGCTCGACAAGGACCCTTCGCCCCCGGGCTTCGGCTTCGTGTACGACGAGGACACGTCGCTGCTGCCGGACGGCAAGACGCGCGTGCTCGGATACACCCGACGCGTCGGCGACGGCGGCGTGCTGTACGTCGCCCTCGGCCACTGTCACTCCCCCGTGAACAACATCCAGCCCTTCGTCGACTCCAGCGTGGACGCCGAGGGCGTCACTCCGAAGCTCTTTCGCGGCTCGTGGGATGCGGAGCCCTTCGACAGGCTGCTGCGCAACGGCATCGAGTGGGGCACCGGAGCGGGACTGTAGGAGGGAAGCGTGACACCGAGACGAGGCACGATCGGAATCCTGACGGGTGGCGGCGATGTGCCAGGTCTCAACCCGGCCATTCGAGCCATCACGAAGCGCGCCATTCGCGAGGGCTACCGGGTCCTGGGAATCCGCCGGGGCTGGGCCGGCCTGGTCGACTACTCATCGGAGAAGGGGGCCGACAACTCCGACCACGTCCTGACCCTGACCGAGGAGATCGTCGACCGCGCGGCACGGACGGGGGGCACCTTTCTGCATACCTCCCGGACGCGTCCGAGCCACCTGCCGAAGGCGCTGGTGCCGGAACACCTTGCGGACTCCTACCAGGACGAGATCAACGACGTGACTCCGCAGGTGCTCCGGAATCTGGAGCACCTCGGCATCGACACCATGGTTCCGATCGGCGGAGACGACACCCTGCGCTACGCCTGCCGGATGCATCAGGAGGGGGTCAATGTCGTCGCCATTCCCAAGACCATGGACAACGACGTTCCCGGCACCGACTACTGCATCGGCTTCAGCACCTGCGTGACCCGGGTCATGCAGCTGGCACACGACCTGCGCACGACCGCCGGCTCGCACGAGCGCTTCCTGGTCATCGAGGTGTTCGGCCGCTACGCCGGCTTCACGGCCCTCCTGCCGACCCTGGCCGGAGCGGCCGACCGCTGCGTCATCCCCGAGCAGCCGGTTCACATCGAGCACCTCGCCGAGCTGCTGTCCGACGACCGCAAGCGCAACCCGAGCCGCTACGCGGTCTGTCTCATCTCCGAGGGTGCGCGGCTCCTGGGCGAATCCGACATGGTCTTCCAGCACGAGGAGCTGGACCAGTACGGGCACAAGAAGCTCGGCGGCATCGGCGACGTGGTCGGAGGAATGCTCAAGGAGATCTCTCCGAAGTTCAATGACGGGCGCCGCGTCAATCTCGTCAATCAGCGCCTCGGCTACCTGGTCCGTTGCGGTGAGCCGGACGCGCTCGACGCGATCGTTCCCACGGCGTTCGGCAACGTGGCGCTGGACCTGGTGCTCGCCGGCGAGTCAGGAAGGCTCGTCAGCGTCCAGAGCGGATGTTACGACTCCGTTCCGATCAACCTGGTGATCGAGAGCAAGAAGACGGTCGACGTGACCCGCTACTACAATGCCGAGCGCCTGCGCCCGATGTACAAGACCCTGTTCGGAAGCCCGCTCTTCATCATGACGAGCTGAGCGTCGGCCGCACCGGGCTTCCCGAGATCAGCGACTCGTAGATCTCGATGTACTCCCGCGCCATTCTGGCGAGGTTGAAGCGTTCGAAGCTCTCTCGCATGACCCGCGAGATGTTCTGCTGCCTCTGCTTCGCGGGCAGGTGGGTCCAGCGGACGGCCCGCTCCATGGCCGACTCCAGGGCCTCCGGCATGTGCGGCTCGAACACGAACCCGTTTCCGGAGTCCGCGTCCACGTCCAGCTCGGTCACGGTGTCCTTCAGCCCGCCCGTGAGGCGAGTCACGGGCAGCGTACCGAACCGGGGGCACTCCATCTGCGGCAAGCCACAGGGCTCGTAGCGAGACGGCATCAGAACGAAGTCCGAGCCGGCCTTGCCGAGCTCGCTGAGGTCCTCCCGGAAGGGCACCCATCCGATGGCCCCCTTGGACGCCGCGGCCATGAAGGCGAACGAGCGTTCGAGTGCCCGATCCCCGCTCGCGACCAACGCGATCTGGGCGCGGTGCCTGCGGACGAAGCGTTCCGCGATGGCCAACAGGAGCTCGGGGCCCTTCTGCGGGTAGAGCCGGCTGGGCCACAGGAAGAGCGGCGTCCTCGCCTCGACGGCCAGCCCCATCTTCTCCTGGAAGGCTCGCTTGTTGACGGCCTTCTTGTCCATGACGTCGGTGTGATCGAACGGGACGGAGTGAGTTCCCCGGGCGGGATCGACGGTATCGCTGGGGGCGTTGAGAATCGCACAGGCCCGGCCCGCCTCGTACTTCTCGCGAATCGCGTGGCGGATCGAGGCGGGGATGATGTGCTCGAACTTTCCGGCGACGATCTCCTCGAGGAAGGTCTTGCTCACCGTGTTGACGAGGTCCGCCGCGTGGATGCCGGTCGCGGTGAAGTCGATCTGGTTCCACTTCCAATCCCGGCGAAAGTCGCTGGGAAACTGCTCGAAGTAGAGGTGGTTGAAGAAGCGCCGCACGTCGATGCCCCCGCGGTCGACGTTCTCCGGCGTCTCTCGCTCGGTAAACACGTTGTGCAGCGTGAAGAGGCTCTTGAAGCCCTTCTCCCGGGCGGCGGCCGGCACGAGTCCGGTCATCCAGTCGTTGCAGTGCACGACGTCCGGCCGGATCATGTCCAGCAGGTGATTGATCATGTAGCGCTGGAGAGCTTCGGCACGGCGAATGCGCGTGTGCTGCGGATCGTCGTCGTAAACGTCGGTCAGCCTCGAGAAGGCGCTGTCCTGGATGAGGTGGACCCCCTTCGACCTGAGCTGGGGTGCGAGCCTGTCGAGCTCTCGGGTCTCCAGCGCGTGCGCGCCCTGGAACTTTCCCTCGTACTTGGGCAGCGCGACATGCAGCTGGAACCGGCCGTCCTCGTGCAGATAGCGGATCAGGGCCGCCGAGATGTCTCCCAGGCCTCCGCCCTTGGCGCGCACGTACTGGGCGGCATTCCCCATTCCTTCGGGAAGCTCGGTGATCTCCGGGGTGCAGATCAGGATGCGCGGCCTCCGCCGGTGTCCTCTCGACCTGCTCAGTCTTGCCAGGGCCATGGCTCGCCCCCCGAAGGCCGGACTACGTGCGGAGTCCTGAGGTGATCATCCTCGCTTGCCCACTACGATGCAAGCGCGGCGGGCTCAGCCGGCGCCGAAGGTCTCGCGCACCCGGGCGAAGGCCAGGTCGGTGGCCTCGAGGCTGTGGCGGATGTCATCCTCGGAGTGGGCCGCACAGAGGAACCAGTTGTGCGACGGGTGAAGGTAGACGCCGCGCCGGGCGGCTTCGCCCGTGAATAGCTTGGCGCGCCGGATCTTGAAGCGGGCGGGCTCGTCGCCCTCGAAGATGAGGTAGGGCATCTGCACCGGCCCGGTGTAGCGGATCGGCACACCGTGGGAGCGGGCCTGCTCGCGGATCCCGTCCCGCAGCAGCGTGCCGGCACGTTCGATCCGGGCGAGCGCGTCCGTCTCCTCGAGCGTCGCAAGGGTGGCGAGCGCCGCGGCCATGGCCACGCCGGCGAACCAGAACGAGCCCGTCGCGAAGATGCGCGACGCGGACTCCCGTAGCTCCTCGCGCGCCGCGACCGCGGCGAGCGCATAGCCGTTGGCCATCGCCTTGCTGTAGGTCGAGATGTCCGGCTCGATCCCCAGGGGCACCCAGCTCCCCCCGAGGTGGAGGCGGAAGCCGGCGCGGACGTCGTCGAGAATCAGGACGGCGCCGGTCGCGTCGCAGATCTCGCGGATCCCGCGCGCGAACTCCGGCTCCGGAAGCTCCTGGTCGCACCCGACGTCGTGCTTGAAGGGCGAGACCAGGATCGCTGCGAGATCGTCCCCCGCCTGGTCGGCCGCCGCGCGGAGGCTCTCGAGGTCGTTGTAGCGGTAGCCGATCTGGTGGGCGACGTCCTCGGCGACGACCCCGGGGCGGCCGTCCCCCTGCCACACCGGAGCCCACCCGTGGTAGGCGCCGGGTGCCCGCAGCACGATGCGCCTGCCCGTGTGGGCCCGCGCCACGGTCAGCGCGTACAGATTCGCGTCGGTGCCGTTCTTGGCGAAGAGGCACCAGTCCGCGTGGGGCGTCAGTCGAGTCACCTGCTCCGCGAGCTCGACGATGCGCTCGGTCGGTGCCGTGAAGCAATCGCCCAGGGCACGCTGCTCGGCCGCCGCCTTCTCGACGGCGGGGTGCCGATGGCCGAGCACGATCGGGCCATAGGCGCACATGAAGTCGACGTACTCGTTCCCGTCGGCGTCCCAGACGTGGCTGCCTTCGCCGCGCGCAAAGAACTGCGGGAAGCTCTCCGGCAGCCGCGCCGCCGACTGGTGGCCGTACATTCCGCCCGGCAGGACCCGGCGTGCACGCTCCCGGAGCTCCCGGTCCCGCTCTGAGCGGTGAACCTCGGATCCGCCGGGCGGCGACGTGTCGGGCCTCGAAGTCATCTCGTTTGACGAGGTACCACCGCGCTTGACAAGATGTCAAATGAGCAGACCGGCGACGGCTGCACCGGCGAGGAGAAGCAGAACGTGGGCATCGATCCGGAGCTCCGATCCCGCCTCGAGGAGCGCGCGGCCTTCATCCGCATCGAGACGGTGAATCTCATCAACATCGCCAAGAACGGTCACTACACCAGCACCTTCTCGGCGGCGGATCTGTTCAGCGCGCTCTACTACCACACGCTGCAGATCGACCCGAAGCGCCCCGACTGGCCCGATCGGGATCGCTTCGTGCTCTCGAAGGGCCATGCCATGGTCGGCCTGTACCCGGTGCTCGCGGACCTCGGGTACTTCGATCGCTCCGAGCTCGAGAGCTACACGCGGATGGGCTCCGCCTTCGCCGACCACCCGGACATGACCAAAGTGACCGGAGCGGACTTCAGCAGCGGCTCGCTCGGTCACGGTCTGGCGATCTGCGTCGGGATGGCGCTGGCCGCGCGCGTCGACGGCCGCGCCTACCGCACGTGGTGCATGACCGGCGACGGAGAGCTGGCGGAGGGTCAGATCTGGGAGGCGGCGATGATGGCCTCGCAGTACCGGCTCGGGAACCTCGTCTGGCTCGTCGACAAGAACCAGATGGGACTCGACGGCTACACCGAGGACGTCATGAACATCGATCCCCTCGACGCGAAGATGCGAGCCTTCGGCTTCGATGTGCAGACCATCGATGGCCACGACTTCGACGAGATCGTCGGAACCTTCGACGCGCTGCCGGAGACCGCGGGCGAGCGGCCCCAGGCCATCATCGCCAACACCGTCAAGGGGAAGGGCATCGGGTACATGGAGCTGAATCCCGCCTTCCACGTGGGGGGGCCGACGCTGGGCGACGCCTACGAGGAGGCCATGCGCGAGATCCGGGGCGATGCGTCCAGTCCGCGCCAGCACTGGCCTCGCGGCAAGACCCGGCTCTGAGCTCGAGACGAGAGAGGGCTGAACCGTGGCAGAGAAGAGCTCGAAGCGGACGCAGAGAGAGACGCCGGAGACCGACACGCACGGCGGGCAGGCGGCGAACCGCCTGGCCCGGGAGGCGCTGCGATCGCTCTCCGCCGGAGAGATCCTGGCGGAGCTCGCGCGCGAGGACGATCGGATCGTCGTGCTGACGGCGGACCTGAAGTACGCCAATCGATCCGCGGACTTCGAGGGAGTGTTCCCGAACCGCTTCTTCAACGTCGGCATCGCGGAGCAGAACCTGGTCACGGTCGCGGCCGGCATGGCCTCCTGCGGCAAGCTGCCCTACGTCTTCACCTTTGCCTCGTACCTCGGCTTGATGTGCGTGGAGCAGATGCGCACCGATTGCGCGTTCACCAACATGCCGGTGCGCTTCGTGGCCACACACAGCGGCATGTCGATGGGCTACTACGGAACCTCGCACCACGCGCTCGAGGACCTCGGCATCATGCGGACGCTGGCCAACGTCACGGTCGTCTCGGTAGCCGACCCGACGGAGCTCGAGGCGGTGCTGCGGGCGTCACTCTCGCACGAGGGACCGATGTACATCCGCCTGGGCCGCGGTCGGGACCCGGACGTCTACACGGAGCCGCTCGATGACTTCAAGCTCGGCAAGGCGATCCGCCTGCGCGAGGGAAGCGACCTGACCTTTGTCACCGCCGGGAGCGAGCTCGCCCCCTGTCTCGAGGCCGCGGGTCTGCTCGAGAGCCGCGGGATCCACGCGCGCGTCGTCGACCTGCACACGCTCGTGCCCATCGACCGGGACGAGATCCTGGCCGCCGCGCGCGAGACCGAGGCACTGATGACCGTCGAGGAGCACAACGCGATCGGCGGCATCGGCAGCGCGGTGGCCGACGTGCTGGTCGATCACGGGCTCGGCGTCCGCTTCAAGCGCCACGGAGTGCCCAACGAGTACGTGCCCATCGGGCCTCCGGCGGCGCTCTACGCCCACTACGAGCTCGACGCTCCCGGCATCGCGAAGGTTGCGGAGGCGTTCCTCAGCAGCGGAGGGTCCACCTCCAAGCGTTGAGATGTTCGACGCTCCTTCCGATCAGGTCGGCATGGGCCGCCTGATCGCCTTCGTACTCCTGGCGGCGGCCGGGTACATCCTGGTCAGCTACGTCGGGCTGAGCCCTTCGAACGTCCACATGGACGGCGAGATGCTGGTCGTCGACGTGGACCAGGTCGAGGGGCGCTTCTACCCCGGGGCTCCCTTCTCCGACACCTACATGGTCTTCGGGGGCCATGGCCAGCGGCTCCGGAACAGCGTGACCGACGCGCTGATCGCGGGTCTTCCCATCCAGGACGCCCGGATGATCTCCTCGAGCTACCCCGACTTCCACCGCTGCAGCTCGCCGGGCGCCGACACGGCAAAGCGGCTGATCCAGGACCTGAGCATCGTCGCTCGGAACCGCGGCGTCGCGAAGACGCTCGCCAAGGCCGTCAAGCTGCACGGCGACCGGATTCGCAGTGGCGGCGAGCGCACCTGCGTGAGCGTCTCGGGGCAGCGGCTGTCGCTGGCGTCGGTCAAGCTCAAGGAGCCTCCGATCGACATCACGGGCGACGTCGCTCCGATGTACGCGAAGACCGACATCTACCTGGTGGACGACGCCGAGATCGAGGACTGCGCGGCGCTCCTGGAGTAGCGCCCGGTCCGCGGGCCGAAGCGGCTCGCGCTCCGCCGGGAGTGGTAGAGTCCCCCGCATCGGCTGCACCGATGCAGCCACTGGTGCGGGAGACCTCTCATGGCGAGCTCGGTTGCAGGCAAGGTCGCGGTGATCACGGGAGCAGCGTCGGGGATCGGCGCCGCAACGGCGCGGCGCTTCGGCCGGGATGGAGCGCGGCTGCTGCTGAGCGACATCGACCAGGAGCAGGGGCAGAGCCTCGTCGAAGAGCTGAAGGGCGACGGCGTAGAAGCGGCCTTCCAGCGCACCGACGTGACCGACGTCGAGGCGCTCGACGCGCTGATGGCGGCGGCCGTCAAGCGCTTCGGTCAGCTCGACATCGTCTGCAACAACGCCGGAATCGGAGCATTCGGCAGGACGCCCGACCTCGACCCCGAGGTCTGGAAGCAGGTGATCGAGGTCGACCTCAGCGCGGTCTTCTACGGCTGCCGGGCCGCGATTCCGCACCTGCGGCGCGCCGGCGGCGGAGCCATCGTCAATACCGCCTCGATCTCGGGTCTGTTCGGCGACTACGGGCTCGCCCCCTACAACGCCGCCAAGGGCGGCGTCGTCAACTACACGCGCACCGCCGCCATCGATCACGCGAAGGAGAACATCCGCATCAACGCGGTCTGTCCCGGACCGGTCGAGACGCCGCTCCTGTCACCCGTGCTCGCCCTGCCCGGCGCGACGGACGAGTACGCGAAGCTCATCCCCATGGGCCGAGTGGGCCAGCCGGAGGAGGTCGCGGCGGTGATCGCCTTCCTGGCCTCCGACGACGCCTCCTACGTGACCGGCGCCGCGTTC
>CAZLBF010000199.1:0-7446 GCA_964557495.1 uncultured Myxococcales bacterium
TCGAGCGTGATCGTCATGCCCGACATGACCATGTCGACCTCGCCGGCCTTGAGCGTGGGCAGCAGCTCGGGGAACGGCTTCTGCACGATCTTCAGCTCGACGCGCATGGCGGCCGCCAGCAGGCGCGCGAGGTCCGCCTCCATCCCGCTCATCTCGCCGGACTTGCCCTTGACGTTGAGGGGGGCCTGATCCCCGGACATCCCCACCCGCAGCTCGCCGTTCTTGACGATGCGGGAGAGGACGGGGGAGTCCTCGGCAGCGGCGGCGACGGGCGCCTGGAGCAGCAGGCAAACGGCTACGAGCAGGCCGAGAAGTGGTCGAAGCATGGTCGGGGTTCCTCCTGTGATCCGGCCTCCCGAGAATCGGAGCCGGCGCGGCCGGCAGTATAGGTAGGTCCGCGCGAGAAAGCGCACTCAGTCGCTCTCGCGATCCTCCTCGGCGAGGCCCGTCCAGGGCCGGAGCCGCGGGATCCAGCGCGGGACGTTGCGCTCGTAGCGCTCGTAGTCCCGCCCGAACCTGCGCTCCAGGCCCGGCTCCTCCACGATCGGGATGTAGACCACGTTCAGGGCGAGGAAGATGCAGAACCACACCAGCAGGGGGAACGAGTCGAAGAGCAGCACCTCGCCGAGCAGAACGAAGAAGACGCCGCTGATCATCGGGTTGCGCACGTGCTGGTAGACGCCGAGCACCACGAGCCGCCCGGTCGGGTTCCAGGGAGCGAGCGTCCCCATCCCGACCCGGTGGAGCAGCGAGATGGCGGTCGCCATGAGCAGCACACCGAGGACGACGAACGCGAAGCCGATCAGGAGATGCAGCACGTTCCAGGGCCGCGCGGGGGACAGCCCGAGGTCGGCGGAGCCGGAGAAGTAGAGCAGCGCTGCGGGGATGACGATCAGCACCACGCCCGGAAGCACCGCGATTGCGCGGAGGTGCTTCCAGAGCGGTATCTCGATGTGCGTATCGGTCACCTGCCTGCTCGATTCGCTCCGTGTGCCCCTAGCATGCACCCCCGGAGCGACGCCGCCTAGCCCCTCCCCGCCTTCGAGAAGTCGGGCGGCCGCTTCTCGAGGAAGGCCTGCACCGCCTCGACGTTCTCGGGCGAGCCCAGGCGATGGGCAAAGGTCTCGTTCTCGCGAGCGCGCGCGGCGCGCACTGCGTCGCTCCGCGCCGCGAGCAGCAGCCTCCGCGTGTGTCGGAGCGCACCCAGGGGCTGTGCCGCGATCTCCGCAGCCTTCGCCCGGATCGCCGGCATGAGTGTGCGCGGCTCGCAGACCTGCGCGGCGATTCCGAGGTCGACGGCGCCCCGCGCGTCGATCCACTCGTTCGTGTAGAGGATCTCGGCTGCGCGCGGGTGCCCGACGAGGCTCGGGAGCAGGTGGGAGCTGGCCGCCTCCGGGACGACGCCGAGCGAGACGAAGGGCGCGCGCAGGCGGGCGCCCTCGGCGATGTAGACGATGTCGCAGTGCAGCAGCAGTGTGAGTCCGATCCCGACGCCGACGCCGTTCACCGCCGCGAGCAGCGGCTTGTCGAACTGGCAGAGTCGGTCCATGAAGGGTCCGAAGCCGTGCTCCCCCGGCTCGGCTGCGGGAGGATGCGCCATCTCGCCGAGGTCCTGGCCACCGGAGAAGGCGCCCGGCGCACCGGTCAGCACGACGACGCGGACTGCGTCGTTCTCCTGAGCGTCGCACAGCGCATCGCGCAGCTCGTCGTACATCTGGTTGTTGAAGGCGTTGCGCTGCTTCGGGCGGTTCAGTGTCAGCAGCGCGACGCCGCCCGCGGTCTCCTCGATCAGCGTCTCTCGCGTCAATGCTCGACTCCCTCCGTGACTCGCGACTCGGCCCCCGGGTCCACCTTACCGCGAGCGCGCCGGCGCGTGGTAGCCTCGGCGAGCGCCGCGACGCGCTCGGGGCCACTCGAGGGGAGGCGACATGCCGATCGACCAGTCCGATCCGAGGATGTGCGGGCTGGCCTGGGCCGCGAAGGCCATCGCGTCGGGAGTCTTCATCACCGGACGCGAGCCCTGGGACGTGGTGCGGCAGAGCTGCAACTGGATGATCGCGACGGACGCGGAGATCCGGGCGGTGATCGAGGGACGCGGACACCTCGACCTTGCAGAGCGGCTGCGGATCGACGTCGCCGCGGATCGGCGGGCGGTGACGCTGACGCTCGACGACGAGTTTCGGGGCGCGGCGCGGCACTTCGGCGGACAGGGCTGCATCATCGTTCCCGACGCCGGCTCCGGAGTGGAGTTCACGCCCACTCCGGTGAAGCCCGACGTTCCCGATCCCGGGAGCACCCCGTGGCCCCGGGGTGACCTGCTCGACGACCCGCCCGCCTCGAGTGGCATCGACCTCGGCCGGGTCGACGCCGCGCTCGACCTGCTGTTCGAGAACCCGCGCCAGCACACCAACGCCACGCTCGTGGTGCACCGGGGTGCGCTCGTCCGGGAGCGCTACCGCGAGCCGTTCGACCGGGAGAGCCGCTTCGAATCCTGGTCGATGGGCAAGAGCATCGCGGCGAGCCTCTTGGGCATCCTGCTCCGGCGCGGACTCGTGGATCTCGATGCGCCGCTTCCGTTCGAGGAGTGGCAGTCTCCCGCGGACGCGCGCAGACAGATCCGGACCCGCCACCTGCTGCGCATGAGCAGCGGGCTTGAGTTCACGGGCTCGCAGGGCATGGACGAGGACCCGCTGGTCAAGACGCAGGGCGGGAAGTTCCTGGACCACATCTACGTCTACGCGGGCGGCGTCGACGCCTTCGACTTCAGCGCGCGCAAGCCGGCCGAGTTCCCTCCCGACACGCTGGGCCGCTATCGGAACTGCGACCCTCTGCTGCTGACGCGACTGGTCCGCGACACCGTCCGGGGCGAGGGCCAGGACTTCCTCACCTGGCCACAGCGGAATCTCTTCGACCCGCTCGGCATGGCGGGCATGGTCCTCGAGACCGACCCCTGGGGGAACTTCCTCATCAGCGGCCACGACTACGGACGTCCCCGGGACTGGGCGCGACTCGGGCTTCTCTACCTGCAGCGGGGGGCCTGGGGGGGCGAGCAGCTCCTGCCGGACAGCTTCGTGGAGTTCGTTCAGACGCCCGCTCCGGCCTTCGAGGAGCCCTGCTACGGGGGGTTCTTCTGGCTCAACCGCTCGCGGACGCTTCCGACGCTGCCCGAGGACGCCTACTGGATGGCGGGCGCGGGCGGTCAGCGCGTCGTGATCGTTCCCAGCCTGGACCTGGTGATCGTCCGCATGGGCCACCTGGCCGGCGCCCTGGCGGGCTGGGAGGAGACGCTCACGCGGGCGTGTGGCCTGCTCGTGGAGGCGGTGGGCGGCGAGAGCTAGCGAAGCTGGTAGATGGCGCGGTGGCGCGTGCTCAGCACGGGCGCATCCGCCTCGAGAAAGATGTCCACGTCGAGATCCACGAACTCGTGGCCGCGGCGCTCGAACAGGTCCACGACCCGACCCTCCACGACGAGCGCGCTGCCGAGCGGGATCGCGGCGTGGTTCTGGACTTCGCTCTGCGCGTGGATCCAGGGACCCAGGTGGACGTTGGCCGCGAGGATCCAGTTGGCGAGACCCAGCGCGAAGGCCGGATTCGCGAAGCCGCCCTCGGCGGGCCGCAGCAGCGCGGGCGCGTCCTCCAGATCGCGCGTGTAGCGGTCGTAGGGGCGCTCGCCCGTCCAGGTGATCCGGAGCGAGCCCAGGCCGCTCTCGCGTAGCTCCTCGAGCGCGTCGCGCGTCGCCTCGGGGCGCGCGTCTGGCGACGGTGCCGGCGGGTCGCCGTGCCGCACCGGCGCCTCCGGAGCCGACTCCGGGAGCGAGACGAGGCCGGTCGCACAGACCGTGCCTTCCGGGTCGATCACCTCCCCCTGGTAGGCGTGTGGCCCGTCGAGCTTCGGCTCGACCCGCACGCGATCCCCGTCGTAGACGGGCTTCTGGAGCACGACGCTCGCGGTGCCCCGGGCCAGCCAGTCGAGCCCCCACGCCTCCACCGCCGGGTGGACCAGGTAGGCGTAGACCGTCACGCCGGGCACCAGCCCCCCGCGGAAGCCGTACTTCCGGGCGACGCTGTCGTCGTGGATCTTGTTCTCGGACTCGGTCGCCTGATTGAAGGCTTGGCCTTCCCAGCGCTTCGGCTCCGTCATCGAGCGAACTCCCCGAGCCGCGGCGTCAGTCTGCCCGGCTCCAGGCGATTGTACCGCAGCGCACGGCTCGACCGACCCGGGGTCGGTGCCGCGGCCTCCCTCTTCGGGTACCCTGTAGTCCGCCTCCCCCGGGCGCGGCGGCGAGAGCCCGCGCGGGGATCGCGGGAGGTCGGGCCGATGGAGCACGCAAAGCGCGTCGGGCTGATTCGCGCCGCTCGCGGAGACACGGTCGTCGATCTCGTGCTTCACGGCGCCCGGGTCCTGAACGTGTTCAGCGGCGAGCTACTCGACGCTCCCGTCGCGATCGACGGCGGCTACGTGGTGGGATTCGAGGAGCGCGAGAGCCGCGCGCGCGAGAGCTGCGCCGGCGGGGTGCTCGTACCCGGCCTCATCGACGCCCACGTGCACATCGAGTCGTCGATGGTCACCGTACCCCGCTTCGCCGAGGCCGTGGTGCCCCGGGGCACGACCAGCGTCGTCACCGACGCCCACGAGCTCGCCAACGTCCTGGGGTGTGCGGGGATCGAGTACGTGCTGCTCTCTCCGAACGGGATTCCCCTGGACGTCTTCCTGATGCTCCCCTCCTGCGTGCCCGCGACGCCCCTCGAGACCGCCGGCGCGGAGCTGAATCCCGACGACCTGGCCCCCTACCTGGGGCATCCGCGCGTGCTCGGGCTCGGCGAGGTGATGGACGAGCCGGGCGTGCTGCACGGCGATCGCTTCGTGCTCGAGAAGATCGAGCAGGCCGAGGACCACCGCGTCGACGGACACGCCGTCGGCCTGCGGGGCCGGGACCTGGCCGGCTACGTCGCGGCCGGCATCCACTCCGACCACGAGGCCACCACGCTCGAGGAGGGCCTCGAGCGGCTCCGCCTCGGCATGCACGTGATGATTCGCGAGGGCACCGCGGCCAAGAACCTCGACGCGCTCCTGGCACTCTGCCGCGGACCCGGAGCCGAGCGCTGCATGTTCTGCACCGACGACCGCCACCCGCACGATCTCCTCGAGAGGGGCGGGATCGACGACCTCGTGCGCCGCGCGATCCAGGCCGGACTCGACCCGGTGACGGCCGTGCGCCTGGCGACGCTCTACCCCGCGGGCTACTTCGGCCTGCGCCGTCTCGGCGCGATCGGTCCCGGACGCCAGGCCGATCTGGTGCTGGTAGACGACCTCGCCGACTTCCGGGTCCGCAAGGTCTGGAAGCGCGGGGTCCCGGTGGCCGAGGAGGGCCGGCCGCTCCACGACTGGGGGAGCGCCGGGATCGAGCCACCCCCGAGCACCTTTCGCATCCGCTGGGGCGGAGCCGCGTCACTCGCCGTTCCCGCAGTGGAGGGCGCACTGCGCGTGATCGACATCGTCCCGGACCAGCTCGTCACGCGCGAGCTGCGGCTGTCGCCGCGGGTGAGTGACGGCCGGGCCGTGGCCGACGTCGAGCGAGACCTGCTCAAGCTCGCCTGCGTCGAGCGCCACCGGGCGACCGGAAACGTGGGCGTGGGATTCGTGCGCGGCTTCGGGCTCGAGCGGGGCGCCCTGGCGTCGTCGGTGGCCCACGACTCCCACAACGTCGTCGTCGTCGGAACGAACGACGCCGACATGGTTGCCGCAGTCGAGGCGATCGGCGAGGCGGGGGGCGGACTCGCCGTCGTCGAGGCGGGCGCGTGCCGGGCCTTGCTACCCTTGCCCGTCGCGGGGTTGCTGTCCACCGCTCCGCTGTCCGAGGTCGCCGCGGGCATGCACGAGCTGGGGATCGCAGCCGCGAAGCTGGGCTGCGCCCTGCGCGATCCCTTCATGACCCTCTCGTTTCTCGCGCTGCCCGTGATCCCCGAGCTGAAGCTCACCGACCGGGGCCTCGTCGACGTGCGGGCCGCCGAGGTGGTCCCGCTCTTCGCCCCGAGCTGAGGAGTCCCCATGCCCGACACGCCAGAGAAGAACGAGCTCACACACCTGATCGACGAGCGGGCCCTCGCACGCCGCGTCGATGAGCTGGCCCGAGAGATCGCCGCGAAGTCCGAGGGCGTCGAAGAGCTGGTGGTGATCGGGCTGCTCAAGGGGGCCTTCGTCTTCATGGCCGATCTCGTGCGCGCCCTGTCTCGCTGCGGCGTGAGGCAGCGGCTCGGCTTCATCCACGCCCGCAGCTACGGCTCCGGAACGATCTCGTCGGGCGAGGTCCGCCTGGGGCGAGACCTCGATCTCGACGTTACGGGTCGCACGGTGCTGCTGCTGGACGACATCCAGGACACGGGCCACACGCTGAGCGTCGCCACCCGCTACCTGGAGCAGGCGGGGGCCGCACGCGTGATGACGGCGGTGCTCCTCGACAAGCCGAGCCGGCGCGAGCTGCCCATCCAGCCCGATCACGTGGGCTTCGAGGTGCCCGATCGCTTCGTCGTGGGCTACGGCATCGACTACGGCGAGAGCTACCGCTACCTGCCCTACATCGCGATGCTGGCCGACGACGCTTAGTGCGGCCGCTCCGACGGCGCGCGGACCGTTCCAGTATCATGAGGGGCGGGAGCGGCGAAGCTCCGCACCGGGCACGGCTGCCCGCTACGAGGAGATCTCCATGGGCTGCGATCTGAAGCTATCCGGGGGCGACGTCATCGACGGGACGGGGGTGGCGGCGTATCGCGCCGACGTGGCGATCGCGAACGGCGTCATCTCGGCCGTCGGCGATCTCGCGGATCTCGAGGCGCGAGAGACACTCGACTGCACCGGCAAGGTGATCACGCCCGGATTCATCGACATCCACAGCCACGGCGACTGGCTGGTGCCCAGCCCGACGCACGGCGCTCTCTTCGAGCCGTTCATTCGCCAGGGCATGACGTCGTTCGTCGGGGGCAACTGCGGCTTCAGCCCGGCGCCGGTCACCGATCTCAACCGCGCCTCGATCCACGAGGGGAGCAGGCTGCAGAGCGACACGCCGATCGGGCTCGAGTGGGAGACGATGGGAGAGTTTCTCGACCATCTGGAGCAGCGTGGCATCGCGCTCAACGTGGCCCAGCTGGTGGGCCACGGCGTCGTGCGCGCAGCCGTCACCGGAGCTCTGACCATGGACGCGCCGAGCGACGACGAGCTCTCGGAGATGGAGCGGCTGACGCGAGAAGCGCTCGAAGCGGGCTGCATCGGCATCAGCACCGGCCTGGGCTATCCGCCCGGTATCTTCGCCGAGGAGCCGGAGCTCGCGATCTTTGCGAGCTGGGCCGCGCGCGAGGGAAAGCTCTTCACGTCGCACCTGAAGGCCTACAGCTGGGCCAGTGGCGTGTACAAGAGCGACCCGAGCGTCTTGCCCCACAACCTGCAGGCGA
>CAZLBF010000200.1:0-5298 GCA_964557495.1 uncultured Myxococcales bacterium
CTGGGCGCCCGGCGCGGAGGTGCTGGAGCGCGCGCGAGCGCTCGGCCACCGCGTCGTCGGCATCGAGGACTCGGGAACGGTCGCCCCCTGGGAGATCGATCTCACCGGAGCGGTGCTGTTCGTCGTCGGCGGCGAGCGCCAGGGGACGCCGCCGGAGCTGCTCGAGCGCTGCGACGCAGTGGTGCGCATTCCGATGGCCGGCTTCATCCCCTCGTACAACCTGCAGGCCGCGGTCGCGGTGCTGGCGGCCGAGCGCCTGCGCCAGCTCGAGATTCGCTGAGAGTCAGACGTCCAAGGCTCGGTCGAGGTCGGCGACCAGATCCGCGGCGTCTTCGAGCCCGATGCTGAGCCGCATGATCCCGTCGCCCGTCCACTCGCGGATCGCCCGCTTCTGGTCGGCGTCGAGGTAGCTCGCCTCGTCAACGTAGAGATTGCTCGGGTAGTAGAAGAGCAGGCTCTGGTAGTCCCCGAGCGAGGTCGCGTAGGTGAAGACGCGCACCCGCTCGACCAGGGCGGTCGCCGTCTGCAGGTCCAGCTGGGCGACGACCATGCCGCCGGAGCCCGACATCTGCCGCTCGGCGAGGTCGCGCTGCGGGTGGCTCTCGAGCCCCGGGTAGATCACGCGCCCGACTCGCGGGTGCTGCTCGAGGAAGCGCGCCACGGCCAGCGCGCTCTCCTGGTGCCTCTGCATCCGGAGCGAAAGCGTGGCGAGGCCGCGGTTGATGAGCCAGGCGTTGAACGGGCTCATCGCGCCGCCGAGGTGAACCAGGGCGCCCCGGCGGATCTCGTCGATGACCTCTCTGGCTCCCAGGGCCATGCCGCCGAGCGCGTCGCCGTGCCCCCCGAGATACTTGGTCATGCTGTGCAGGACCAGGTCCGCCCCGAGCTCGAGCGGGCGCTGCAGGACCGGAGTCGCAAAGGTGCTGTCGACCGCCAGGAGAGCGCCGGCGCCGTGGGCCAGCTCGGCGACGGCAGCGATGTCGGTCAAGCGGAGAATCGGATTCGCGGGAGTCTCGACGTACACCAGCTTGGTGTCGGGTCGCAGCGCCTCGCGCACCGCCCCGAGGTCGCTGGTGTCGACCAGGCTCACCTCGATGCCGTAGCGGCCGAGGTGCGAGCCCAGGAGCTCCACCGTGGCGGCGTAGCACACGTCGCTCGCCACGACGTGATCCCCCGCTCGCAGGAAGCTGAACAGCACGCCGGAGACCACCGCCATGCCCGAGGCGAACGCGACGCCGGCCTCCGCCCCCTCGAGGGCGGACATCTTCTCCTCGAGCGTTCGCAGCGAGGGGTTGCTCCAGCGCGTGTAGACGTGCGCGGGCCGCTCTCCCCGCAGGAACAGCGCGTCGAGCAGCTCGGGACCCGGCTCGGGAAGCTTGAAGGTCGTCGTCATGTGGATCGGCGGCGTCACCGATCCCTCGACCGGGTCGGGCTCCTGCCCGGCGTGGACCGCCCGCGTGTCGAATCGATGCTCGCTCAGCGGCTCGCTCCTCCGGCTCCGGGTCTTCCCATTCTTAATCCTCCCACTCGGCGGCCTCGAAGTCCGCCTGACTGCGCAGCCGGACCGCCTCCAGGTAGCCGCGCAGCTCCTTCTCCAGCGCCGGCTCCAGCGGGCGCGGCTCGTGCTTCGACAGGATCTCGCGGACCCGCTCCTGCGCGAGGTCGAGGGCGGTCCTCGAGCCCTTGCGCTCCCACGTCTCCCGGCCGTCCCTGCGCAGCAGCTTCGACAGCACGTGCTCGCGCCGGAAGTGCTCCGCGGTGTGCGGCTGCGACAGGTAGTCCCCCTGCCAGCCCACCTCCTTGATCAGGTCCAGGGCGAGCGTCTCGTCGCTCACCTCGATTCCGCGCGCCAGCCGGAGCGCCCGGGCGCAAGCCGCGTCGTCCAGGACCATGAGCGGATGGCTCTCGGTGTTCGTGGACTCCAGCGTGCCGCCGCAGGTGATGAAGTGGACGCCGGCGAGCACCGCGGGGAGCAGCGTGCCGACCCGCTCCAGCATGCACTGGAGATCCAGCGTCTTGGCGTCGGTCGCGCCGCCGACGCTGCGGCAGGGCACGCCGTAATGGCGGGCCAGCTGTGCCGCAGCGGCGCTGATCAGGCCGGTCTCGATCGCACCCAGACCGACGTTGCCCGTGGCCATGTCGGCGACGGTCGACACGGTTCCGTAGAGCACCGGCGTGCCCGGCGCGATGAGCTGAGCCAGCGCGATGTGAGCCAGGATCTCCGCGTTCTGCTGCGCCAGCAGGCCGGCCAGCGTCACGGGAGCGGTCGCGCCGGCCATCGCCTCGGGCGACATGGCCATCGGCTGGCCGTACTCGGCCAGCACGAACAGGCCCTCGAGCTGGAGCTTGATCATCTGGAGCGGACTCATCACCGAGCAGATCCCGAAGAAGCGCGGGCGCCGCTTGAGCTCCTCTTTGCCGCCGACCGCAATCGCCATCATCCGCATCATGTCCTCGCTGGCCATGACGCCGTAGCAGCCCATGCCGAAGGACTTCCGGCAGTTCTGGGCCCAGGCGAGGATCGCCTCGACGTGGATCGTGGTCATGGGAATGTCGGTGGGCCAGACGTCCATCTGGCTGTTGTTGATGTGCTCGAGTGCATCGATCAGCCGCAGGTGGTTGCGGACGTCCTCCAGCGTCGTGGGTCGGCGCTGACCGGTCTCCCCGTCGATGATGTGCGTCGGGGTGCCGAGCGCTGCGAAGTTGACCTGGTCGGTGCCGATCTCGAGCTGGACGCTCGGGTCCGCCCCGTACAGCGTGAAGCTCCCGGGTGCCCGACCGACCGCCGACCGCACCAGCGGCTCCGGGATGCGCACCGCATGCGAGTCCTCGTCCACCCGAGCTCCGGCCTCGCGGAACACAGCCCTCGCCCGTGCAAGGTCCACCCGCAGCCCGACGTTCTCGAGGATGTCCATGGAGGCGGCGTCGATCCGCTCGACCTCTGCCGGGCTCAGGACTTCGAAGTGTGCCGGTCGCATGTCGCCTCCCCTCGGCGGTCGAGCCTGCCTGACGCACAATACCCGCTCCGGCGGCGCAGGCCTACAAAGGGGGGTTGGGACCGAGGCCGCGCTACGCTATGCCCTGCGACCAGCGGTAAGCCCAAGCGGGAGAGGCGATGTCAGAGCCCGGGACCGGGCCGAAGGAGCTCGCGGGAAGGCGCGCGGCCGAGTACGTGGAGGCCGGCATGCGCGTCGGTCTCGGCACGGGCTCCACCGTTCACTACACGATCCTCGCGCTCGGGGAGCGCAAGCCCGACATCACCTGTGCCGCGACCTCGGAGCGAACGCGGGAGCTGGCGACGCAGCTGGGTCTCCGAGTCCTGCCGCCGGACGAGATCGGTCATCTCGACCTGACCCTCGACGGCGCCGACGAGGTCGACCGGCAGCTGAATCTGATCAAAGGGGGCGGCGGAGCCCACACCCGCGAGAAGATCGTCGCGTCCATGGCGGATCGCTTCATCGTCGTGGTCGACGAGTCGAAGCTCGTGGAGAAGCTCGGCTCCTTCGGCCTGCCGCTCGAGGTGCTGCCCTTCGCGCCCGGGATCGTCGGGCAGCGACTGCTCGAGCTCGGTGCCACTCGCATCGCGCGCAGGCCCGAGCTGAGCGACAACGGCAACCTGCTGCTCGTCGCGGACTTCGGGACGATCGAGGATCCGCCCGCCCTGGCGATGCGCCTGAGCGAGGTCCCCGGCCTGGTCGAGCACGGTATCTTTCCGGCGGCGATGGTGGAGCGCGTCATCGTCTCTGGAGAGCACGGCGTTCGCGAGGTCGTCCGAGACCCCGGCACGTGAAGGCTCGTGGGCAGCCGCTGCCGACGGCGCGCGCGGCCTGTCCGCGGTAGGACTCTGAGGTAGCCCATGGATCCGAGCACGATGCCACTGACCCAACGTCCGGAGTGGAGGGCGCTCGGGGAGCACCGGGCGAAGATCCAGGCCCTGCACCTGCGCGAGCTGTTTGGCCAGGACGCCGGCCGGGGCGAGCGCCTCACGCTCGAGGCCTGCGGTCTCTATCTCGACTACTCCAAGAATCTGATCACGGATGAGACGCTCCAGCTCCTGGTTGCGCTCGCCGAGGGCGCGGGCCTGCGGACGCGCATCGACGCCATGTTCCGCGGCGAGAGGATCAACGTCACCGAGGACCGCGCGGTGCTGCACGTGGCTCTGCGCGCGCCGAGAGACGCCAGCATCATCGTGGACGGTGAGAACGTCGTGCCGGCGGTGCATGCCGTGCTCGATCGCATGGCCGGCTTTGCGGAGCGCGTGCGCAGCGGAGACTGGCGGGGTCACACCGGCAGGCGCATCCGCAGCGTGGTGAACATCGGCATCGGCGGCTCGGACCTCGGACCGGCCATGGCCTGCGAGGCGCTCCGGCACTACAGCGACTGCGAGCTCGACTTCCGCTTCGTATCGAACGTGGACGGGACCGACTTTGCGGAGAGCACGCGCGACCTCGATCCGGCCGAGACGCTCTTCATCGTCTGCTCGAAGACCTTCACCACGCTCGAGACGCTCACGAACGCACAGTCGGCCCGCGCCTGGTGCCTCCGCGCACTGGGAGACGAGGCCGCAATCGCCAAGCACTTTGTAGCCGTCTCGACGAACGCGCGGGAGGTCGCCCGCTTCGGGATCGATACCGCCAACATGTTCGAGTTCTGGGACTGGGTCGGGGGACGCTACTCCTGCGACTCCGCGATCGGCCTCTCGTTGATGGTCGCGATCGGGCCCGAGCGGTTCGGCGAGATGCTCGCCGGCTTCCACGCCATGGACGAGCACTTCCGGACCGCGCCCCTCGACCGCAACCTGCCGGTCATCCTGGGTCTGCTGGGGATCTGGTACGGCAACTTCCTGGGAGCGCAGAGCTACGCGATCCTCCCGTACGATCAGTACCTGGGGCGGCTCCCCGCCTACCTGCAGCAGCTCGACATGGAGAGCAACGGGAAGCGCGTCGATCTCGACGGCCGGCCCGTGGACTATCAAACGGGCCCGATCATCTGGGGGCAGCCCGGGACGAACGGACAGCACGCCTTCTACCAGCTCATTCACCAGGGCACGAAGCTGGTTCCGTGCGACTTCATCGGCTTTGGCCGCAGCCTGAATCCGCTCGACCCCCACCACGATCTCCTGATGGCGAACTGCTTCGCCCAGACCGAGGCGCTCGCCTTCGGCAAGACCGCGCAGGAGGTGAGCGCGGAAGGCGTCCCGGCGGACCTGGTGCCGCATCGCAGCTTCCCGGGCAACCGCCCGACGAACACGCTGCTGGCCGAGCAGCTGACGCCCGAGACGCTCGGGTCGATCGTCGC
>CAZLBF010000201.1:0-3589 GCA_964557495.1 uncultured Myxococcales bacterium
TGGACCGAGGGGAGCGAGGGCGGTGTGGTCGCGACCGGCCCCGATGGCACCCCTACCTTTGCGGACCTGGCCGAGACCCTGTCACCGGCCGTGGTGAACATCCAGGCCGAGCGCTCGAGCGAGGCCCGCGGCCCGGAGGAGCTCTTCGAGGAGTTCTTTGGCCGGCAGCACGAGCGGCGCCGGCGCCGACCGCCCGAGGAGTCGACCGGGTCTGGATTCGTGATCTCCTCCAATGGCTACATCATCACGAACGACCACGTGATCGACGGTGCGACGCGGCTCGAGGTCCACTTCAAGGACGGTGGCGCCCTGGATGGCAAGGTGGTCGGGCGCGATCCCAAGACCGACCTGGCGCTGGTCAAGGTCGACCCGGATCACGACCTGGCGGTGGTGGAGCTTGGCGACTCCGACTCCGCGCGGACCGGAGACTGGGTGATGGCGATCGGCAGCCCCTTCGGACTCGATCACACGGTCACGGTCGGCGTGCTGTCGGCAAAGGGGCGCCGACAGGTGACGGGGCAGTCCTACGACGACTTCCTGCAGACCGACGCGAGCATCAACCCCGGGAACTCCGGAGGTCCGCTCTTCGACATGCGGGGCCGCGTGATCGGTATCAACACGGCGATTCGCGCGAACGCCAACGGCATCGGCTTCTCGATCCCGATCAATCTCGCCAAGGAGCTTCTGCCTCAGCTCAGGACCCACGGCATGGTCACGCGCGGCTGGCTGGGCGTCTCGATCCAGGAGGTGAAGCCCGCGCTCGCCGAGTCGTTCGGGCTGGAGAGCACCGAGGGTGCGCTGGTCGGAGAGGTGTTCGAGGAGAGCCCGGCCGAGCGCGCCGGAGTCCGGCACGGCGACGTGATCGTCGAGTTCGACGGCCATCCGATCAAGTCGTTCCACGACCTGCCGAGGCGCGTGGCCGGAACGACCCCCGGCTCCGACGTCGAGATCGTGATCGTCCGCGACCGTGAGCGCGTCAAGCTCCAGGCTCACCTCGACAAGATGAAGCAGGAGAAGCTGGGCCTGGACATCGAGCAGCCCCGGCAGAAGACGCTGGCCGACTGGGGCTTCGATGCGGAGGAGGTCACGGACGAGGCGCTCGAGAAGCTTCGGCTTCCGGAGGGTACCCGCGGCGCCCTGGTGACCCGCGTCGAGCCCGAATCCCCGGCCGATCGCGCCCGGCTGAAGCAGGGTGACGTGATCCTCGAGGCCTCCAAGCGCCCGGTCGAAACGCTCTCCGACCTCGAGGATGCGCTCGAAGACTCCGACGACACCCTCGTCCTGCGCATCCAACGAGGCCAGATCGCCCACTACCTGGTCCTCGAACGCGAGTAGAGCTTCCCGGCCGCCCCGGCCAGACGAGGCGGTCTGCAGAGGGCCTGTCCAAGACCGCAGGCGAGTCAGGCAAGCGCCGCGGTAGCGGCGCGCGCAGCGAGCCGTAGGCGAGCGTAGCCCGGCAGGCGAGCTCTGCTCGCCGATACCCGGCAAGACGCTAGCGAGCGATCATCAGCCTCAGCCGATTCGCCACCTTCTCGGCGTTGTCCGCCAGGTTGCCGATCCAGTCGATGAGCTGGTACCAGAACACGACCGTGACCGGCGGAAGGGTGTCCTCCAGGCGGAAGAGCTCGCGCGTGAGCACGACGCCGAGACGGTCGGTCTCCCCCTCGAGCGTGCCGACCTGATCGATCATCGCCTCGACCTTGTCCGCCTCGCGACCACGGAACCCGAGCTCCACCAGCTCGTCCAGGCGATCGATCACCTCCGCGGATTTCATGCAGGTGTATTCGACCGCGCGGCAGAGCTCGAGCAGCGGAGCGCGCATCGGCTCGGGTACCGGCATCGGGCGCTCCACGAGCAGGCCCGACATGTCCTGCGCGATGTCGGCGATCGAGTCCTGCAGGTCGAGGATCTCGAGCAGGTCGCGCCGATCCACGGGCATCAGGAGACGCTTAGGCAGATGAGCCCGGAGATCGTTCTTGAGCCCGTCCGCCTGGCTCTCGAGCTCGTCGATGCGTTGCTGGCGCGCTCGAATTCCCTCGGCGTCGTCGCGGCACGCGGCTTCGAAGAGCGGCACGACCTCCTGCACGCAGTCTCGCACCACGTGCATGTGCTCTTGCATCGGCTTGATCGGAGAGCGAGCGAAGAGATCCAGGAACGACACGTCACCCCCCTCCGACCGAGATCAAGAGGCCCTTGAAGAAGTAGAAGAAGAACATGGCCAGGAGCGCTCCCACCGGAATCGTCACGATCCAGGACACGAAGATGGTTCCGACCATCCGATAGTCTAGCGCGCCGAAGCCCCGTGCGAGGCCGACCCCGAGGACAGCTCCGACCAGCACGTGGGTCGTGGAGACGGGGATCCCCGCGCGGCTCGCAACCACGATCGTGGCGGCGGCCGCGAACTCGGCCGCATAGCCCCTCGTGGGTGTGAGCTGAGTGATCTTCTCCCCGATCGTCGCCATGACCTTGCGGCCGTACATCGCGAGACCCAGCACGATTCCGATGCCGCCGATCAGCAGCAGAAAGGCGGGGACCTCGGACGTCGCGCCGACCTCGCCAGTCGTGCGCACCGCCACCACCGCGGCCACGGGGCCGATCGCGTTTGCGACGTCGTTGGAGCCGTGCGCGAACGCGAGCGCGCAGGCGCTCAAGATCTGGAACACGC
Source organism: uncultured Myxococcales bacterium (assembly GCA_964557495.1). Lineage (GTDB taxonomy): Bacteria > Myxococcota_A > UBA9160 > SZUA-336 > SZUA-336 > CAZLBF01. The sequence goes on from CAZLBF010000201.1 coordinate 2,666, forward strand.
GGAACATGCGCTCGACGGTGGCGTAGTGGAAGCCCCGGTCCGCCTTCGGATCCACCTTGACGCGGGCCAGCCAGACACGTGTTGCGAGCGCCGCGACCAGGCCGAGCAGACTCGAGAGCAGGAGCGCCTCGGTGAGCGAGAAGTCGAGGTACAGGTGCTTCAGGCCCTTGTAGAGCGTCACGAGTCCGAGCACGAGCAGCACCGCGAAGGCGTACAGGGGTCCCCAGCGCCGGACCTGGTCGATCGGTCTCTCGCGATCCAGGATCGTGCGCCGAATCGCGACCATCAGCAGGAAGGCCGCGGTCCCGGACAGCAGCGGCGAGGCCACCCAGGAGGCGACGATCGGCACGAGCCTTCCCCACTCGACGCCCGAGAAGCCGTAGGCGACCGTGCCGAACCCCGCGATCGCGCCGACGATCGAGTGGGTAGTCGAGACCGGCCAGCCCATCCGCGAGGCCAGGATCAACCAGGTCCCGGCTGCGGTGAGGGCGGCGAGCATGCCGAAGACGAGCGTGTCCGGCGACGCGGTCACGAGGGAGACATCGAGGATGCCGCCGCGGATGGTCTTCGTGACGTGGCCGCCGACGAGGTAGGCACCGAGGAACTCCAGCACCCCCGCCACGATGACCGCCTGGCCGACCGTGAGCGCCTTCGAGCCGACGGACGTCCCCATCGCGTTGGCGACGTCATTGGCCCCGATCGCCCAGGCCATGTAGAGCCCGAGCCCGAGGGCCAGCACCAAGGTGAGTTCACCCCCCAAGAAAGAACTCCCTATACCGGCAGAGGATGTACTGCTAGGCGTACTTCTTAAGCTCGCGCTTCGCAATCACCAGCTTGTGCACTTCGTCGGGGCCGTCGGCGATGCGGAGCGAGCGCCCGTTGCGCCAGAAGCCGGCGATCGGCGTGTCGTCCGAGACGCCGAGC
>CAZLBF010000202.1:0-8952 GCA_964557495.1 uncultured Myxococcales bacterium
ACCGAAGCGCCGTCCGAGATGCACACCTGGTTCCCGGAGTCGAAGGTCTTCTGGGCCGCCGAGAACATCACGGGAACCTTCCACAACATCTATACCCTGCGTGGCGCCCAGGTGCGGGACCCGCTCGCGTGGTCGAAGTACGTCAACCTCTCGCTCTTCGAGTACGGCATGCAGGCCGAGGTGATGATCGCCTCCCACCACTGGCCGCGTTGGGGCAACGAGAGGGTGCAGGAGGTCCTGCGTGGCCAGCGAGATCTCTATGCCAACATCAACAACCAGGTGCTGCACCTGGCAAACCAGGGCGTGACGATCAACCAGATCCACAACGTCTACGAGACGCCGGACGGGATTGCACGGCAGTGGTACAACCGCGGCTATCACGGCTCTCCCGAGCACAACAGCCGTGGCGTGGTCAACCGCTATCTCGGTTACTGGGACGGCAACCCCGCTACCTTGATCCCGCTCTCGCCCGGAGACTCGGCTCCCCTCTACGTGGAGATGATGGGAGGGGCGAAGAAGATCCTGAAGCGCGGGCAAGAGCTGCATGATGCGGGCGAGTACATGCTGGCGCAGGAGATCCTCAACAAGCTGGTTCAGGCCGAGCCCCAGAACCGTGCCGCCAAGGATCTGCTGGCGGACGTCTTCGAGCAGATCGGCTACCAACAGGAGAACCCGGGTCTGCGCAACAGCTATCTCCAGGCCGCGTTCGAACTGCGCTCGGGCATTCCGGGGGGGTCTCCGCCGAACACCGCAGGACCGGACGTAGTCCGGGCCATGACCACCGAGCTCTTCCTCGACTTCGTTGCGATCCGGATGGACAGCCGCAAGACGGGCGACATGGAGTTCACCATCAATCTGGTCACGCCGGACAATGGTGAGAAGTTCGTTGTCGAGCTCTCGAACTCGACGCTGACGAACATCGAGGGCTACCAAGCCGAGGATGCGGACCTCACCATCACCGTGGATCGTGCGGATCTCGAAACCGTGATGATGGGCAAGAAGCGGCTGCTGACCCTGATCGACGAGGGCACGGCGAGGATCGAGGGCGACAAGAAGGTATTGGAGCAACTCGCCTCCACCCTCGTGCACTTCACCCCGGACTTCGAGATGATGCCCGGGACGCGGAGCCCGGCACCGCGTCCGGAGCTGAACCCCTACGAGGTGGGACCGGTCGAGTTCCGCGGCGAGTAGCGCAAGCAAGGGATGTACCCGGTGGGCGGGTAACGTCTCCTACCCCGCGGCTCGTAGTCGCAGCTCATCGATTCGCCCGGAGGTAGCGCGGCGGTGGTTCAGATCCGCCCCGAGCGGGCTTCCGATTGCGCCGGCGTCGAAGCGGTCGTCGAGGCTGCCTTCGGACGCGTCGACGAGGCGCGCCTGGTCTCGGTGCTGCGCGAGGCGTTCGACTCGGCGTTCCAGGTGCTCGAGCTGGCGCCCGGCTGCCTGGCCCGCCGCGCGGGCCGGGTCCACTACGACGAGGCTATTACGCGTCTCTGAGCTCCAGGATCGCGCGCCGGTCCCGCTCTGCGGCTTCCGGACCGACCCGCGAGCGCAGTCGCGCACCCAGCTCCCGCGCTCGCTCGGTGAGCACCTCGTTGTCGAGCATCTGGGAGAGCAGCCGGGCCAGGCGCTCGCGCGTCAGGCGGCGCCGGGGAAGTGGAGGCGGCCCCAGTCCGAGCAGGCGCACCCGCTCGCCCCAGTAGAACTGGTCCGCGCCGTGCGGGACCACGAGCTGAGGCACTCCGGCGCGCGCGGCCATGGTGGTGGTGCCGGCTCCCCCGTGATGCACGACGGCGGCGACCCGCGGGAACAGCTCGGCGTGCGACACGGAGCCGACCGCCTGCACGCTGTCGGGGAGCGCTACTTGTCCGTATCCCGCCCAGCCCGTCGAGATTAGCGCGCGACATCCGAGGTCCGAGATCGCGTCGAGCACGAGTCGGGTGGTCCGGTCCGGCTGCGGGTCGGTCATGCTCCCGAATCCGAGGTAGACCGGCGGAGGACCGGACTCGAGAAACGACTCGAGCTTCTCCGGGAGCGGAGTGCGGTTCATCGCGTGCAGACACCCGACCTGCGTCACCTCGATCGGGAAGTCCCGGGGGGCCGGCGCCAGCTCCGAGTCCGCGGCGAGAATCGGGCGCTCCGAGACGAGGTAGCGAAACACGTCGTCGATCGGTGCAAGGCCGAGCTGCCCGCGCCGCCGGTTGATGCTCTGCCGGAGCAGCCGGTTGTAGAAGACGCGCGTGGCGGCCCAGCCGAGCCGGTTGGCCCAGCGGGGAAGCGACTGGGCCGTAATCGGGATCGGCGCATGCTCGCCCGACGGGAGCAGGGCGGGACAGTAGAGGACAAAGCGGTAGGGGACGCCGCGCCGCTCCGCCGCGGAGGGTCCGGCGAGCTGAAGTCCGGCGCCGAGCACGAGGTCGACGTCGTGGGTCGCGTCGGGCAGGCTCTCGAACTCCCGGTCCAGGATCTCCGCCAGCCAGCGGTTGGCGGTGCGGGCTAGACGGAGCCCGCCCCGGGCGAGGGCGTCGGCGTGTGCCGCCAGGAAGCCGTGAACGTCGCTTCCGGTGGAGCGGAACTCGAGCCCGCGCTCCTCCGTGACCGATCGGAAGCCCGGAGGTGCGCAGATGACGACGGCGTGCCCTTCGGAGACGAGGCTCGCGCCGAGGTCGAGCATCGGAAAGACGTCCCCTCGGCTCCCCTCCGGGGCGAGCGCGATCTTCATGCTTCCAGAGCCCCCCTGCGCGACTCCTCTAGAGATCGATTGGCGCGAGGGTCAGCTTGAGGTGACGCGCTGCGGGGCGGCCGCGGGCTGCAGGATCCCGAGCCTCTCGAGCCCGGACCGGGCTCGCTCGAGGCTCTCAATCAAGATGGTGTAGGAGAGCGGGACGCAGAACAGCGTCCCCACCATCGCGAAGCTCAGCCCGAAGGCCACGCCGGTCGCGAACGGTCCGTAGCTCTTCGAGGCGCCCGCGAGGCCCAGCGCCATGGGAAGCAGTGCGAGTACGGTCGTCAAGGTGGTGAGCAGGATCGGGCGCAGGCGCTGCGCACCGGAGACCCGCACCGCCTCGAGCAACGGCATGCCGCGCGCGCGGGCACCGTTGATGAAGTGCACCATCACGAGCGAGTCGTTCACGACCACGCCGACGAGCCCGATGAACGCGTAGAGCAGGGGCATGCTCAGGGTGTGGCCGAGCACGTGGAGGCCGAAGACCATGCCGACGGCGCAGAAGGGCACGGCCGTGATCACCACCACGGGCTGCACGTAGCTCCGGAACACGGCGGCGAGAATCATGTAGATGAGGCCGAGCGCGATCGGCAAGGTCGCGGCCATGTCGGCGAACGCCTGGTTCGTCTGCTCGAACTCTCCGCCGTAGACGACCGAGACTTCCGGATACCGCAGCGATACGTCGGCGAACGCGACCTCGAGCGCCCGATTTGCGCTGGTCGAGGTCGCGTATTCGCCGTCGACGTCCGCGTAGACCGTCACGGTGCGCTGTCCGTCGTGGTGTGCGAGCATCAGTCGCCCGCTCGTCACCTCCAGGCTCGCGATGTCGCCGATGCGAACCAGGTAGCCGGCCGGGGTGCGGACCTCGGCCTGAAGAATGTCCGAGATGTCCTTGCGATCGCGTTCGGCGAGCATCACGCGGATGTCCCGGTCCTCGTCTGCGGCGGGATCCCGGAAGCTCGAGGCGACGATCCCGTCGTTGGCGCCGCGCAGCGCGATCGCCAGGTCGCGGAAGCTGAGCCCGTGCCGGTGAGCGCGCTCTTCGTCGAGGACGACCCGGATTTCGCGGGGCCCTTCCGGCATGCTGTCCTCGATGTTGTAGACGCCGGGAACCGTGCGCAGAAACGCCTGCATCTCCAGCGAGATCGACTTGCTCAGCGCGTAGTCGTCGCTCTGGATCCGAGTGGCGACCGGCCGCCCGATCGGCGGACCGTTGCGCGGCGTCTGGGCGCGCAGCTCCTCCGTCCCCTCCGGGTGCTTCTCGCGGTAGCGCTCCACCTTTTCGCGCACCACACGCAGCGCCCGCTCGGGGTACAGCCGGTGCTCCTCAGTGTCGGTCAGCGTCACGTAGATCATCGACAGGTTGGGGGCGACGCGCTGTTCGTGGTTCCCGCCGACGAGCGCTCCGACGTAGGTGGAGTAGTCGGTCGCGACGTCCCCGACCAGGTCCTCCATGACCTCCTGCTCGACTCCGCGCGTGACCCGGTCGGTCTGGTCGATGGAGTACTCGGTGGGCGCCTCGAGAGTCAGGAAGAAGGTGTCGAACTCGCTCGGGAACAGGTCGATCGGTAGCCAGGTTCCGGCGCTGCAGGAGAAGAGCCAACAGCTCAGCGTCAGCGCGGCGAAGGGTCCCTTGTGAGTCAGAACCACGTCGAGGCTGGCGACGTACGCGCGGCGCAGCCGTCCGAGGCCGAGATCGACGCGCCGGTGCAGGCGCGCCGCCGCGAACGAGACTCCGAAGAAGAAGAGGCGCACCGGCCCGGCACCCTCGGGGCGCTCGGGAAGCTCCCCGGGCGAGCGCCGACTGCCGAAGTCCAGATAGTGGGCGGGCAGGATGACCAGGCACTCGAACAGCGACGCGACCAGACACACGATCACCGCTTTCGGCAGGATCGCGAAGTACTCCCCCGAGGTGCCTGAGATCAGCAGCAGGGGAGCGAAGGCAGCGGCGGTGGTCGCGACGGCGGCGATCACGGGCCACATCACCTCTTCGGTTCCGTTGATGACCGCGTCGCGCAGTGGCTCCCCCTCTTCGATGCGCCGGTAGATGTTCTCGAGCACGATGATCGCGTCGTCGACGAGCATCCCGGAGACGAGCAGCATCCCGACCAGGGAGAGGGCGCTGATCGTGAGCCCCATGATCGGAAACAGGATCAGCGCCACGAGAAAGCTGAACGGGATGGCGATGATCGTGAGGGCCGCATTGCGGAAGCCCACGGTGAACCACAGGATCGCCATCACCAGGAACACTCCCGTGATGAGGTTGTTGCTCAGCACGCGCATCCGGGAGCTGACGTAGCGGGAGGTATCCATCGTCTTGCGGACCTCGATGCCCGCGGGCAGGAAGGTGGCCTCCTGCTCGATCCAGGCGTCGACGCGTCCCGCGATGTCGATGATGTCGGCGTCGGCCTCCTTGGCGATGCCGAGGATCATGGCGGGCCGGCCGTTGTAGCGGCCTTTGAAGCGACGCTTCTCGATGCCGTCCTCGAGGCGCGCGATCTCCGACAGCCGAACCAGGGATCCGTCCGGGTTGCGCTTGACCACGGTCGCGAGCACCTGATCGAGAGAGGTGTAGTCGCCGGTCGCGCGCAGCGTCGTCTCGCCCGACTCCGAGCTGAAGGTCCCGGCCGGGAGGTTCAGGTTCGTCCGCTCGATGACGCCCGCGACCTCCGGAACCGTGAGCGCGTGTCGGGCGGCGAGGTCGCGGTCGATCATCACGCGCAGCTCGCGCTCGTGCTCGGCCCGGTTCGAGACCTTCTCGACGCCCGCGATCGTCTCGAGACGCTGCTCGACCTCGCGCGCCGCCTGGCGCAGGCTCTTCTCACCCACGCCACCCACGTCGGTGACCGAGATCAGGATCGACGGAAAGACCTCCGACACCGAGAGTTCGGTCAGGAGCGGCTCCTCCGCGTCGTCGGGAAGATCGTTGACCCGGTCCAGCGCCGCGCGCAGGTCGTTGAGGGCGAACTCCTGCGCTGTCTTGCTCAGAGTCTCTTCCCACTGGACCGCGATGGTCGAGAAGCTGCCGTTGGATTCGCTCCACAGGTCCTTGATCCCGTCGATCCCGGAGATCTCGTCCTCGATCGCGGTCGTGACGAGTCGCTCGACCTCGTCGGCCGAGGCGCCGGTCCAGACCGTGGTCACCACGGCGACGTTGAAGGAGATGTCGGGGAAGAAGTCGACGGGCGTGCGCACGTAGGCCAAGATCCCCGCGAGCACGCAGACGAAGAACAGCAGGTTCACGAGGACGCCCTGGCGCACGCTGAACCGGGCGATGCTCACGAGCGCTCCCCGTCGAGCTCCACGCTGAGGCCGTCGCGAAGGTCTGCGAGACCGCTCACGGCGATCCGCTCACCCTCGGCGAGACCCTCGACCACCTCGACCAGGTCCGGGCGGAACGGCACCGGCCGCAGCGCCACGCGACGGCGCTGCGCGTGCCAGACGCCGTTCGTGGACTCGAGCACGTAGACGTAGTCCAGCTCGTACTCGCTAACGCTGGCGCGGCGCGGGATCTGGATCCTGGAGGCGACGGCACCGATCTCGAAGACCACGTCGGCGACCATGCCGGGGAGCAGTCGCTCTCCGGGGTTGGGAACCTGTACCTCGACCGGGTACTTCTGACTCTGTGCGTCGGCCGAGCGGCCGAACCGGCCGATGCGCCCGGAGAAGCTCTCGGCGGGGAACACGTCCACCTGGATCTCGACGGGATCTCCCGCCGCGAGCGCGACCACCTGGTGGTCGGTCACACCGACCTCGATCTCGATCGAGGAGAGGTCGAGGATCTCGGCCACCCGGTCCCCGGGCCTGACGTACGTCCCGGGCTCGAGGTCGAGCCAGTTCACGGTGCCGGCGAAGGGGGCGCGGATCTCGGTCTTGGCCAGCCGATCGCGCATCTCGGCGAGCGCGGCCCGAGCCTCGCCGGCCGCCGCGAATGCCGCCCGCTCCCGGTTCCGGGCGCGGTCCAGGTCGGCGGTGCTGGCGAACTCGCGCTGGGACAGGTTCTGCTGCCGCTCCAGCTCGAGCTTCGCCAGCCGCAGTGCGGCGCGCGCCCCGATCAGCCCCGACTCCGCGCGAGCGACGGCGGCTCGCCGCGCGGTCGCGTCCAGGCGGACCAGCAGGTCGCCCGCCTCGACCCGGGCGTGCTCCTCGAACAGCACCTCCTCGATGGCGCCCGCCTCCTCTGCCGAGAGCGTGACCGACCGCAGCGGAGACAGGAGCCCGGAGACGCGAGCGCTCGAACGAGTGCTCCCGCGCTTCACCTGCAGCGCCTGCACGACGACGCCCGGCGGTGCACTCGGCGCCGAAGCGCTGGCGACGTCGATCTCCGGACGTTCGCTGGCTGCCGCCCGCACGGCAGATGCACGCTCGCGGCTCGACACCTCGGACGGCGAGAAGTAGTAGAGCAGCCCCGCGCCGACGAGTCCGAGCAGCGCCAGACCCCAGACGATCCGGTTTGCGTTGAGCTCAGGCATCGTCCCGCTCCCCGCCGTCGACGAGAGCGCGCTGCGAGCCGCCGTCGAGGAGCCGCAACAGCGTGTCCAGAACCCGCCCCGGCTCGATCCGGTCCGGATCGAACATCGCGCGGTGGACGAGGCCGTCGAAGACCGCGCGCAGCACCAGGACGAGATCCTCGGAGCGGAGGTCGTCGCGGAAGGCGCCGTTCCAGGCTCCGGCATCCAGTCCCTCGCGGAGTCGCTGCTCGTCCTCCGCGTAGAGCTCGCGGAAGTGCGAGAAGAGCCGCTCCCGCACCTTGGCATCGCGAGCTACGAGGCTGAAGGCCTGATAGAAGAGCGACTGGGACTGTCCCGCGAGGGTCGGAAGCACGTCCACGAGCTGCGTCCGCAGCGTGGCGACGAGCTCGCGATCCGGTGCGCTGCCGGAACGCGCCAGGGCGTCCGTGCTCTCGCGAGCCTCCGCCACGGAGTCGAGCACGCACTCCACCAGGAGCGACTCCTTGGAGTCGAAGTGGTTGTAGACGGTCCCCTTGCTCACGCGGGCCCGGCGGGCCACCTCGTCCATACGGGCGGCGGCGAAGCCCTGCTCCGAGAACACCGCGCGGGCCGACTCCAGGATCCGGCGCCGTTTCGGGTCCGGACGGGTGCTCTCGGAGGGACGCCGTCTCGGCTCAGCTTCCATGGCGGGGGGGCGCTCCAGAACTGACCAGTCAGTACTCTACCAGCGTACCAACGGCGGCCCCGGGCTGCAATAATGGCCGCCGAGGGGAGGGCGCCGGCGGATGAGCGAGATCGGTCTCTACGAGGCGATGAGCACCTGCCGGGCGGTGCGCCGGCTGCGGCCCGACCCGATTCCCGACGGCGTGCTGCGCCGGGTGCTGCAGGCCGCGAGCTGGGCTCCGACCGGGGGGAACGTCCAGCCCTGGCGGATCGTCGCGGTCAAGGACCGCGCCAAGCGAAGCAGGCTCGGCGAGCTGTACGACAAGGTGTGGACGGCGTACGCGCAGCAGAGTCGCGAGGGGCTCGGCGGCATCCCCGAGGACGCGCGAGCCGGCCTCGAGCGGATGCTCGCCGCCGGCGACTACCTGTCCGAGCACTTCGGCGAGACGCCGGTCGTGCTCGTCTTCTGCTTCAACCCCGAGGCGATGGCGATCACCGATCTGCAGCTGGACCGGCCGTCCGTGGTCGGTGGCGCCTCCGTGTACCCGTCGGTGCAGAACGTGCTCCTCGCCTGCCGGGCCGAGGGCCTGGGCTGCGTGCTGACCACGCTGCTGTGTGTCACCGAGCCCGCGGTGCGCGAGCTTCTCGAGATTCCGGAGCCCTGGGCGACCTGCGCCGCGATTCCGATCGGGTATCCGGTCCTGCGCGGTCACGGGCCGCTCGGGCGCCGCAGCATCAAGCAGCTGACCTATCTGGACGCCTGGAAGATCCCCTTCAAGTAAGGCGACTCACGGAGGAACGTGTCTATGAGACGCGGAGCAAGGATCGGCATCATCGTCCTGGCGGTCGCGAGCTTCGGCGCTTGCGCATCCAGAGGAGACGTCGCGAGGCTCGAAGCTCGGATCTCGGATCTGGAGCAGCGGTCCGAGTCCCTGGCGACGAGGGTGGATGCGGCGGAGCAGCGGGCGTCGGCTGCAGAGAGCGAGGCGAAGCTCGCAGCCTCCCGTGCCGAGTGGGCGGCCGGCGAAGCCGCCAAGGCGGCCGAGCACGCGGACCGAGCCGCCCGCACCAGCCAGGCGATCTTCGAGAAGAGCGTCAGGAAGTAGGGATCTCGGG
>CAZLBF010000203.1:0-6691 GCA_964557495.1 uncultured Myxococcales bacterium
AGCCGAGCTTTCACGATCGACTCGTGAACGAGGAGGAGCGACTCAAGTCCATCCTCGAGCGGCTCAAGGCACTCGGCACCAGCTGAACGCGACCAGCGGAGTCCGGATCCACCGCTCGCCAGCTCGGCGGCGTATGACGGGCATCATGCGCGTGGCGCCGTTCGGGCCGTCAGAATGCGCGAGCCATGCAGCCGACTGCGTCGACCGAGGAGCCGGGCCGTTTCCCCGCACTCCGCCACAGGGACTTCCGCACGCTGTGGCTGGGAATGCTGTTCGCCAGCGGAACGATCGCCTTCCAGTACTACGCGCAGATGTGGCTCATCTACAGCCTCACCGATTCGGCGCTGCTGCTCGGAATCCTGGGCGCGACCCGCGGGGCCGCGATGCTCCTGTTCGGCCTGTACGGCGGCGCCTTGGCGGATCGGATGGACCGCCGCCTGCTGCTTCTGGCGACGGAGGCGCTGGCCCTGGGGGTGAACGCGCTGCTCGGGATCCTGGCGTTGAGCGGCGCGATCGAGCTCTGGCACGCCTTCACCCTGATCTTCATCGGAGCGGCCGTCGGCTCGGTGGACGCCCCGATCCGGCAGGCGATCGTGCCCGAGCTGGTGCCGGCGCAGTACATCCCCAACGCGGTGGCGCTCACCACTGCGGCGCAGCTGGGCTCCTTCGCGCTGGTCCCGGTGCTGGCGGGGTTCGTGATCGACGCGCTCGGACCCGGCGGCGCCTATCTGCTCAGCACGCTCGGAAACCTGGGCGTGATGGTCGCCCTGCTGGCGCTGCGCTATCGCGGGCGGTCGACTCGCGCAGGGCGCGAGCCGGTGCTGCGCACGGTGCGCGACGGCCTTCGCTACGCGCTCAGCCATCGGGCCATTCTGTGGATCATCGCCGTGACGTTCACGACGTCGGCCTTCGGCATGGCGCTGTACCAGGGCCTGATCGCGAAGTGGGCCAGCGAGGTGCTCGGGCTGCGCCCGGGATCCTACGGCGTGCTGGCCTCCCTGTGGGGGATCGGGACGCTGGTGACCGCCTACGCGCTCGCCTTCCGCGCAGAGATGCCACACAAGGGGAGGATCCTGGTCTGGGGATCCATCGCCTTCGGCCTCTCGTTCGCGCTGTTCGCCTTCGCCCGCTGGCTGCCGCTGGCCGGCTTCGCCTACCTGATTAATGGCGCCGCCTGGACCGGCGCGAGCATCGCGGGCACCGCGCTGGTCCAGAGCGCCGTGCCGAACGAGGTCCGCGGCCGGGTCATGTCGCTGTTCATGATCAACGGCGCCGTCGCCCAGCTCAACGGCGTCAGCCTGGGGGCGATCGCGGATCGGGTGGGCATGGAGGTGCTCGTCCCGGGGTCCACCCTGCTCTGCTCCGTGTTGCTGATCGGGATGGCGCTGACCGTGCCGACGCTGCGGCAGCTGGATCGCCTCAGCTCTCCTCGAGCCAGCGGTTGAAGCGGGGCGCGCGCTTCTCGCGGAACGCCGCCACGCCCTCCCGCGAGTCGGGGTGGTGGTCGGACACGGCGGTCTTGGCCGCGATCTCGTCGAGTGCCTGCTCGAAGCTCAGCTCGGCCGCGTTGTAGATGGAGCGCTTCAGGAACCGCATCGCGACCTGGGGGCCGTTCGCGAGCTCGCGCGCCAGCTCCAGCGCGCGCGCGTCGAGGTCGTCGGGGGGCGCGACCTCGTGCACGAGCCCGAGCGCGAGCGCCTCGGGCCCCTCCACGATGCGCTTGCGCATCAGGAAGTCCATCGCTCCCGCAACGCCCAGCAGCTGGACGAGCAGGTACTGCCCGCCCTCGTCCGGGAGCAGACCGAAGCGCAGCGTCGCACTCCCCATGCGGGCGGTGGTGGCGGCGATGCGGAAGTCGCACGCCAGGGCCAGAGTGAAGCCCGTCTGGATCGCGTAGCCGTTGATCGCGGCAATCGTGAGCTTGTCGAGGTTTCGCACCGCCAGGTTCAGCGGCTGGGAGAGACCGCGCAGGCCGTCGTAGGTCCCGATCGGCGTGTCGTGCCCGGGCGGAATGTCTCCGACCAGCGCCTCCCTGCCCTCGCCGCTCGGCGGGCGCGTGCCGCTGATGTCGTCGCCGGCCGAGAAGGCTCGACCCGATCCCGTGAAGACGACCACGCGAACCGCGTTGTCTAGCTGCGCCTGGAGCAGCGTCTCGACCAGGTCGCGCTTCATCGGCTGCGTCATGCCGTTGAGACGATCCGGCTCGTCGAACCGGATCCAGGCGATGCCCGGCTCGTGGAGCGCGACCTCGAAGCCCCGGAAGCTTCCGACCTGCATGTCCGTCCCTCCGTCGTGGCTCGCCCGACCCGCCGAGCGTCTGCCCGGCGTCGGGGCGGCGACAGCCCCTCTATACCACGGCCGGGATCGCCGCCGACGCCCGGCCTCGCGCGGGGTGTGACGAGGATCCTAAGGCCGCGCCGGGGACCTGCCGCTTGGGGGTATGTGAGCTCTCGACTCGCCGCCGCGCTGTTGTGCGCGTGTCTTGCCGCCTGCGGAGCCCTGAGCTGCCCGGACCGGAGGCTCTCGGACGCGGACCGGGAGTCCAACGACCACGAGCGTGCATATGTGCTCATCGCGGCCGGGACCGGGTCCGGCGCCCCCTGTGAGCGGATCTCCCCCGCGGCCTACCAGATCGACCCGGAGGCTGAGCGGGGCCTGCAGATCGCACTCACGCGCTCGCTCTGCTACGCGCGCACGGCGGAGCGGACCGGCGACGCCGACTTCTGTGCGCAGGTCGTCTCGCTCAGCTCGTTCCGTCACAACGGCTCGAAGCTCGACGAGGCCCGCTGCCGCGAGCGCGCGACCGGGCGGACGACGGCGGTCGAGAGCCCCCCCAACCTAGACGTGCTGCTGCTCGAGCTGGGGTACACGAGTGAGGCTCTCTCGGATCGCTGTATCGAGTTCGTTCGAGTCAAGTACATGACCGAGCGAGCGCTGGAGCAGGAGACCTACGTGAGCTGCGTCAAGCAGCGCGCCGTCTTCCTGACCGAGCATCCCGGCTGGAGCGAGCCCTACGTATGCTCTGGACCCAACAACCGCAGGGCCGCCTTCGACGCCTGCCTGGAGCAGCGAGAGCAGGAGATCGAGGACGCACCCGAGCAGTACCCCGAGGGCTACGTGGATGGCTGTCGCATACTGCTCCGCTGGGGTCCAGCGGCGCAACGACGCTACGAGGCGTGCGTCGATGCGATGAACCTGGCGCAGCACCGCGACCCCGAGCGGTACCCCCTCCCCAGTGAGCAGGCGTGCAGGCGCGAGACCCTCGACCACATCTCCGGGCCCGAGTTCTTCAGCGGCGGCTCGTATCCCGTCTGCCCGATGGTCCTCAAGGCGCACCCGACCACGTTCGAGTGGAAAGCGAAGTCGAACCCGCTCTCCGATCGCTCGACCCGCGAGCGACTCTGGGCCGCACTCGTCGAGTCGGGCGACATCCTCGAGAGCGTCAACCTGCTGCCGGACTACAGCGAGAAGTAGGCTCAGCGCGCGAGGCGCTTCCCCTCGAGCGTCGAGTCCTTGTCGGTGCGCGTCCCCAGCTGTATCGCCGTCGAGAGCCGCGGCGTACCTTCCGCGTGCAGCACCTCGTGGACCCGCTTGATCGTGGCCAGGATCGTGTCCAGATCTCCCTCCACGTTCGTCCCGTAGGCGTGATCCTCCACGGCGAGGCCGGCGGCCTCGATGATCTCCCGCGCGCGCATCACCTGCTTCCGGACCGATACACCAACCCCGAGGGGCACGACCTGAATCTCTGCGAGTGCCTTCATGGCGCCAGGGTAGCGCGAAGCTCCGCCGAGATCCGCGGGAGGGACAGGCCCCTCCGCGGCGCCGCCCCAGGAGCGGCCAGGCCCGTGCCAGCGAGAAAGCGCTTCCCGTTCGATGCTAGGGTCTCTGGGCGACGCGAACCGACGACCGAGGGGAGATGCGGCATGGCAGGTGCAAGGCCGGGGACGGCGGAGTGGCTGGAGCAGGTGGTGGAGGACGTGGTGGAGCCGGAGCGGCCGATCGTCGATCCGCACCACCATCTGTGGCAGCGGCTGGAGATCGGAGACTACCTGCTCGAGGACCTGTGGGCCGACACCGGCTCAGGGCACCGCATCGAGAAGACGGTGTTCGTCGAGTGCCGCGCGAGCTACCGCGAGGACGGACCGGAGCACCTGCGCTGCCTCGGTGAGACGGAGTTCGTGGCGGAGATTGCCCGGGAGAGCGCGCGCGGTGGAGCCGGAAGGGCGGCGATCGCCGGCATCGTCTCCTATGCGGATCTCACCGACGGCGACACGCTCGAGGAGGTGCTGAGCGCACACGACGAGGCGGGCCAGGGGCTGTTCCGCGGCATCCGGCACTCGGGTGCGCGCGATCCGCACCCGGAAGCGCTCACCATTCCCGGCCGCGCTCCGGAGGGGCTGTACGGGCAGCAGGAATTCCGCGACGGGATGCAGGTTCTCGGCCGACTCGGACTCAGCTACGACACCTGGCACTACCACCATCAGAATCGGGCGTTCGCCGAGCTTGCGCGCGCCGTGCCGGAGGCCACCCTGGTGCTCGACCACTTCGGCACGCCGCTCGGAGTGGGGCCCTACGCCGGCCAGCGCGACGAGATCTTCGCGGAATGGAAGAAGGACATCGCCGAGATCGCCGCGTGCCCCAACGTGGTGGCAAAGCTCGGCGGGCTCGCCATGCCGGACAACGGCTTCGGCTGGAACCGGCGCGACACGCCGGCGACCTCCGACGAGCTGGTCGAGGCGCAGCGCCGCTACTACCTCCACGCCATCGAGTGCTTCGGTCCCGAGCGTTGCATGTTCGAGAGCAACTTCCCGGTGGACAAGCTCTCCGTCTCGTACCGGGTGCTGTGGAACGCGTTGAAGAAGCTGGCGGCGGACTTCAGCGAGGACGAGAAGCACGCGCTCTTCTACGGAACCGCGGCGCGGGTGTACCGGCTCTAGCCCGAAGGATGCGCCACGGCCAGCGGCCGGGCGCGAGAAGCTACGACGGGTCCTCGGCCTCGCCGATGCCGGCGTCGGTCAGGGCGGCCGCCAGGTCCGCCTGGCTCCGGAGCGCCCCGCTCGCGACGCCCTCGCGCACCTTCGCCACGGCCCGCTCGTCGAAGGACGCCACACTCCGCGGGGTGGTGTTGACGCGGAACTCGAACACGTCCGGGCGCGTGTAGTGACCCGCGTGATCGGCGATCATCTTCGAGACCATCGCCTGGCCGAGGTTGGCCTTCGCCGTGAGAATCCCCTCCTCGTCGAGCAGCGGACCGGCCAGCACGTCGCCGCTCGGCCCGATGATGGCCGAGTGCCCGTTGAGCGGCTGCACCAGGTCCTTCAGGTCCGCGGGGATGTCCTCGCTCCGCAGCAGTCCGCCGGTCATCACGACGTAGGCCCCGGCCTGCATGGCAAAGGCGCGGGAGAGCACCTCCTGGCGCGTGAAGCTGCCCCCGGGCCACGCCCCTGCGTGCACCTGCAGGCCCTGGGCGATCAGCGCGTAGCCGGGAAGCACCATCTGGTGCTCCCAGCAATTCAGGCCACCCAGCCGACCGTAGGGGCGCTCGTAGACGCGCAACGTGCTTCCGTCGCCCTCGCCCCACACGATGCGCTCGTAGAAGGTGGGCTTGAGCTTGCGGTGCCGGCCGAGGATCTCGCCCTCGCGCCCGATGAACAGCAGCGTGCAGTAGATGCTCCCATGCGTCGTGCTGTCGCGCTCGGCGATGCCGATGACGACGTCGATCCCGGCCCTGCGCGCGGCCGCGCAGAGCGCGTCGGTCGCCGGAGAGGGCACCTCCACGCCGTTGAGGATGAAGCGCTGGAGCGCCTCGCGAAAACGGGGGTGTGTCGTGTTCGTCGAGAACGAGGCGTAGCCCGACACCCAGGTCTCGCCGAACACCGCCAGCGCAGCCCCCTGCTCGGCGGCCTCCTGGATCAGGCCGCACGCCTTCTCGACGCTGGCCTCGCGATCCAGATACACGGGTGCGGCCTGAACGGCCGCGAGGGTGAAGTCGGAGAACTCGTCGCCCATCGTCTCTCCTCCCGAACTCGCGATCCTGCCGACCGATTCTACCACCCACACCAGGATCCGGGCTGTCTTGCTCTGCGTCCCTCGAACGCGTAGGCTGCGGCCACCATGAGCGAGAGCAAGCCACAGAGTCCGGTCCGCGGGGCGTGCCTCTGCGGAGCGATACAGTACGAGATCGATCTCCCGACGCTGGGCGCAGTGCACTGCCACTGCACGATGTGCCGGTACTGGAACGGGGCAGGCTACACGACCTGGTTCGCCGTCGAGAAGGACCATCTGCGCGTCGTCGCGGGCAAGGATCAGCTCCAGCGCTACCAGTCGTCGGATCACGCTGGCCGGCTGTTCTGCAGCGTGTGCGGCAGCTCGCTGTTCGGCGATTCGTCGAGGACGCCGGACCTGATGTACATCGTGCGCGGGCCCGTTCGGGGCGAGATCGACGCCGCCCCCGGGGGCCACCAGTGCATAGAGTCGCGGGTCCCCTGGATCGAGATCGCGGACGACCTGCCCCGCACGGAGGGCGCGGGCGTACTCGAAACGACGCAGGACTGAGCTCCGCCAGCCCTCCGCGCTCACCCCGTCTGCAACGTTTCCCGTCGGCATCTGGACACGGAAGGAGAACCCGCGATGAGCAAGCAGCAGTCGACCCCGTCGGACAGCGAGCAGGTCTCGCGTGCGGCCGGGCTCT
>CAZLBF010000204.1:0-8882 GCA_964557495.1 uncultured Myxococcales bacterium
CTTGCGGGTCGCCTTCTTGCGAGTCGCCTTCTTGCGCCGGGCCTTCTTGCGGGTCGCCTTCTTGCGAGTTGCCTTCTTGCGAGTTGCCTTCCGGCGCGTCGCCTTCTTGCGGGTCGCCTTCTTGCGAACCGCCTTCTTGCGAGCTGCCATCACGAACCCCCCTTTTCTATGGCAGTTGCCGCTCTCATCGCGCCCCGGATCGGCTGCCGTCTAGTGGCAACCAGGGACGCGAACACGCCCGAGTGGAACCCGAGCTCGCGTTCTCTATCGGTCGAAGAAGTTCGAACTTGACCGAATCGGACAGCGATTCCCCATGGGGAACATGAGGTTCCACGATCGGTTGCAGCACACAGTAGGCACTCGTGTTTCGCGGTGTCAAGCGAGAAGCGCAAAAAAAACGCACCGATGGGCCACATCGGTGCGCGTTGATCGGGCCGTTTTCCTACCGATTTCTACTTGCCGCGGTTCCGCTTGTGCCGATTCCGAGCGCGAAGCTTCTTGTACTTGTGCTTGCGCATCTTCTTCCGACGCTTCTTGATGACGCTTCCCATCGACCTTCCAGATCCTCCGTCCGACGACGCGGCCGGATGTTATCCATCGACGGGGGGTTGTCAAGCGTTCTACGCCGCCTTGGTGAGGCCTCGGAAGGAGGGGCCCAGAACCCGCGACTGCACCCGACCGAGGAGCCGGTTGACCAGGTGGTTCCGGGGCAGGAAGCGGAAGAGCGGACGGCGCCGGACGCCGAGCTCCACGAGCCGGATCTGGATCTGCTCGTTGTCCGGCTCGACCATCAGGCCCCGCCGGAGGAAGCGGATCGCATCCGACTTCATGTCGAAGGTCAGGTAGATCCGCGCCAGATTCAGGTACAGATCGGGGTTGTAGAACTCCTGGCGGACGGCCGCGCGAGCCAGCTCGGCCGCGCCGAGGAACTGCCCCCGGACCAGCGCCAGGGCCAGAGCGTAGGCAGAGCGGTAGCGCGCGCTCTGCGGGTCGGTCAGATAGGCTCGGCTCAGGTGCTCGAAGGCATCGTCTCCGTGCCCCCCTTCCAGGAGGGTAAGCCCGCGACGGTAGTGCTCTTCCGCTGTGAACTCGGTCGGCTTGTCCATGGCGCTGAACACATCCTCCCTACACCCTCCCTACGTGTACGTATCGGAACGTCTCCGCCAAGGTTGAGCCGCCCGCGGACGCAGGGCCGAGTCAGCTTGGATCGACGGGCAGCTCCGCCCAGAGTTGCACTTCGGCGTCGCCGCACAGCTCGGCCCACACGCGCCCCCCGTGCAGCTCGACGATCGCCCGGACCAGGTTCAGGCCCAGCCCTACCCCGCCGTGCTGGCGCGCGAAGGTGCCGTCGCGCTGGACGAAGCGCTCGAAGATGCGCGCGAGATCGGCCTCTTCCAGGCTCTCGGATGCGTTCCGGACCACCAGGCGGATGACCTCCGGGCCGGCTTCAGTGCGGATCTGGATGGTGGATCCGGCCGGGGCGAACTTCACCGCGTTGTCGACCAGGTTCAGGATGACCTGCTTGATGCGGTTCGGGTCGAGCAGCACCAGCGGCATGGTCTGATCGAGCAGGCAATCCGCCTGCAGGGCGCGCTCATCGAGCCGCGGCTTCAGGAGAAGCAGGCACTCCCGCACCAACGTGTTGAGCGAGACTCGAGCCCGGTCGAGCGCAACTCCGCCGGACTCGATCGTGGAGAGCTCCAGGAGCCCGCGTATCAGCTCGAGCACCCGCTCCGCCTCGCGCTGCATGATCGCCAGGAACTCGAGCCGTTTCTCGGAGGCCAGCCGCGAAGATCTGCCGCTCGCCTCCTGCTGCACGTCGCCGTGGAGCAGTCTCGCGAATCCCTTGATGCAGGTGAGGGGTGTCGTCAGCTCGTGGCTCACGTTGGCCAGAAACTCGGACTTGATGCGGTCCGCCTCGGCGATTCGCTCGTTCTGCTCCCGGAGCTGCGCATTGCGGCGCTCGAGCTCGCGCTCCAGGCGGTGGTGCTCCCCGATGTCGCGCGCGATGAAGACGAAGCTGCTCCCGGTGCCCGACGCGCGACCCGAAACCTCGAGCGGCACGTTCCGAGATCGCGCCCGTCCCTCGAGCAGCAGGTCGCGCACCGAGCCCTGTGCCCGGAGCTCGGGAAGCGCGCGCTTCAGGCTCTCGAACGACGCCGCCGAGAACAGCTCGCGCGCGGAAAGCCCCTGCAGCTCATCGCGGCTCATCTCGAACAGCTCGACCGCGGCGCGGTTCGCGTCGAGCACCCAGAGATTGGGACCGAAGACCAGCACGGCCTCCTCGAGCTCTTCCATGAAGCGCCGAACCGCGCGCATGTCGCGGATGTCGGGGAACGGCTCGCTCACCGCGCTCAGCGACGCGAGCCGCCGGAACACCGCCTCGCGGCCCTGGAGCGTGCTGGCGAGCAGCAGAGTCTCGCGAAAGGTCCGCTCGTGCGCGTCGTCGGGAGCCGGAGCCAGTCCCGCGATCGCGAAGCGGCAGACCGTGTCTCCCCGCGCGCGGCAGTCCGGATGCGTCACGAGGTCCGGGGTGAGCCCGAGAAGAGCCGCCACCGCTCCCCGGCGGAAGCGGCACTCGAGCTCGTCGGCATCGATTCCGGGCAGGTTCTCCCAGCGCGCGACGGTCGCGTCGGCTTCCGGGGAGAGCCGCAGGCTCGAGTGCTGATCGATGAGAGAGGCCCAGCTCGACAGCTCGGCCAGCAGAACGCCGGGACCGGCGGCCAGATCCCGAATCGCAGCGACCCAAGGCTCGCAGCTGTCCCAGACGACCCCACCCGCGCGAGCGGGGTCCGGATGATGGGCGAGCAGACCCAGGAAATCGGCTCGGGGAACCCACAAGGGCGGAATCTCCGCCGGGTCGGAGATGCGTCCCGCCCGATCGGAGTCCTCCGCTACCGAAAGCGCCCGAATGGCGCGCTCACTGACCGTGCCGAACGGGTCGGCGGTCAGTTCTCGATGATCTCGAGTATGTACCGCCTGTTCTCCTTGCCACTTGCCGCCGCGAGGAGGGTGCGGATTGCCGACGCGTGGGCGCCGCCCTTTCCGATCACCTTGCCGAGGTCCTCCTTGGCGACCAACAACTCGATCACGTGCGCGTGGTTGCCCTTGATCTCGGTGATCTGCACCTCTTCAGGCTTGTCCACCAGCGCCTTCACGATCATCTCCACTAGCAGTTTCATCTCGCACTCCCCGGACCCGCGCGCTCCAGGGTCCCCCGAGGAGACCTCAAGACCAGCAAGAACCGCGTCCAACCACCCGACGTGGCGACGCATTCCGAGTCTGGCACCCTGGCGCGGACCGGTCAATTCCTATCCTACTACAAGCTACCCGAAATTCGGGCCGCGTGACGGTGAGTCAGCGAAGCGAGGTCAGGTGTGATCTCGAACTCGATCGAGGTAGGCGAAGACGTACTTCCCGAGCACGTCGACCTCGAGATTGACTCGGTCCCCCTGCTTCGCGGTGCCGAGCGTGGTCTCAGCCAGGGTGTGTGGAATTAGGGCCACCGAGAAGCCGTGAGCATCCGGCTCGACGACGGTCAACGAGACCCCGTCGATCGCGACGGAGCCCTTCTGAACCAGCAGGCGAGCCAGCTCCTCGGAGCAATCGACGCGGATCTGGACCTCGTCCCCCTCCTCTCGGATCGCCGCGACGCGGCCCGTTCCGTCCACGTGTCCCTGCACGATGTGTCCGCCAAAGCGGGCATCGGCGCGCATCGACCGCTCGACGTTGACGCAGTCGCCGACGGCGCGGTTTCCGAGCGACGTCAAGCGCAAGGTCTCGGGCACGGCCTGGAAGGCCAGGACCGTCCCGCGTACGCCGGTGACGGTCAAGCAGCAGCCGGAGAGCGCGATGCTGTCGCCGATGCGGACGTCCGAAGCGACTTCAGCTCCCACGTCGACCTCGATCTCGAGCCGTTCGCCCTGCTCACCCGCCTCCTCGATCCGCACCAGACTGCCCTGGCTCTCGATGATTCCGGTGAACATGGCGTCAGCGCGACCGGTGGCGGAAGTTGTGCTCCGCCTCGATGTAACGGACCGTCATGCTCTCACTGCGCATCACGACCGATTGAGTGACTGCTCCCTGTGAGCGGAACCGAACCCCCTTGAGGAACTCGCCGCTCGTCACCCCCGTAGCCGCGAACATGATGGGACCCGAGGCCAGATCATCCATGGAGAGCTTCGCCTCCACGTCGGCCAGGCCCAGGTCGCGAGCCCGCTCGGCCTCTTCGCGGCTCCTCGGCTTGAGTCGCCCCTGGAGGTCGCCCCCGAGGCAGCGCAGGGCCGCCGCGGCAATCACGCCCTCGGAAGCCCCGCCGAGCCCGAGCAGGATGTCGACCGACTGGTCCCGGTTGCAGGTCGCGATCGCCGCCGACAGGTCGCCGTCCTTGATGAGCTTGATGCGCGCGCCGGTCCGCCGAACCTCCTCGATCAGCTTCTCGTGGCGCGGCCGGTCCAGCAGGACGACGGTCAGATCCTCGACGGGAACGCCCTTCGCCTGAGCGACCGCCTCCAGATTCTCGGTGGGCGACCGGTCGACGTCGATGGCCCCGCGCGCAGTCGGCCCGACGGCGATCTTCTCCATGTAGGTGTCCGGGACGTGCAGGAACCCGCCCTCCTCCGCCGCCGCGATGGCCGACAGCGCGTTGGGGCCGCCCGTGGCACAGATCGTCGTGCCTTCGAGGGAATCGAGGGCGATCTCCAGATTGGGGCCGTCGCCGGTCCCGACCTGCTCCCCGACATAGAGCATCGGCGCCTGCTCCTGTTCGCCCTCGCCGATCACGACCCTGGCATTCATCTCGATGCGGTTGAGCGCCGCGTGCATCGCGCGCACCGCGGCCTGATCCGCCGCGGCCTCGTCCCCGCGGCCCATGAACCGCGCCGACTCGAGCGCCGCCGCCTCGGTCGTGCGCACCAGCTCGAGCGCCCGGTTGCGTTCCAAGCCCATGTGGGTCTCCTCCTTCGAGTCCGCGCCTCGCCGCCGGGCCCGTCGCCCGCCTCAGCTGTCCCCGAAGCGCTTGTCGATCTGTCTCAGGATCTCGTCCCGCACCTTGTCGTAATCCGGGGCCAGCTCGATCGGTTGGTTGTCGTAGTGCGATCGAATCTCCCCCAGCTCCTTCGCGTGATACTTGACCTTGAAGTCCGTGAACTTGAGACCGTGTGCGGTCGAGATCACGATCACGCGCTCGCCCCGGCGAATCTGGCCCCGGGTCACCAGCTTCTTCAGCACCGCGAGCGCGACGCCGGTGTGGGGGCAGTTGAACAGGCCCGTGAGGTCGCCCTGGGCCGCGGCGTCGGCGATCTCCTGCTCGGTGGCCTGCTCGACGATCCCGTTGAAGCGCTTCAAGGTCTTGATCGCCCGGTTGATCGAGACCGGGTTCCCGATCTGGATCGCGCTGGCGAGCGTCGGCTCCGCGTGAATCGGCTCGTACTTCTCGAAATCGGTCTGATAGCTTCGGTACAGCGGATTCGCCCGCTCGGCCTGCGCGCACACGAGCCGGGGCAGCCGGTCGATGATTCCGAGCTCCAAGAACTCCAGGAGCCCCTTCCCGAGCGCGGAGATGTTCCCGAGGTTCCCGCCCGGGACGATGATCCAGTCCGGGACCTGCCAGTCGAACTGCTGCACCATCTCCATCCCGACGGTCTTCTGGCCCTCGATCCGCAGCGAGTTCATCGAGTTGGCCAGGTAGATCTCCCCGTCCTCGGTGATCCGTTTCACGATCTCCATGCAGCCGTCGAAGTCGGTCTGGAGCGCGAGCGTGATCGCGCCGTTCGCGAGCGGCTGGACGAGCTGGGCGATGGAGATCTTGTCCTTGGGCAGCAGGACGATCGCCGGGATCTTCGCGTAGGCGGCGTAGGCCGCGAGGGCCGCCGAGGTGTCGCCCGTCGACGCGCACGCAACGGCACGGATCGAGCTGCCCTCTCGGATCATCTGCTGAACGACCGACACGAGCACCGTCATGCCCAGATCCTTGAAGCTCCCCGTGTGGGTGTTCCCGCAGAGCTTGAGCCAGAGGTCGTCCAGTCCCAGGTCTTCACCCAGCCGCCGACCCCAGAACAGGTTCGTGTGGCCCTCGTACATCGAGACGATGTTCGGGTCCTCGACCGTCGGGCAGACGAGCTCGCGCTTGCCCCAGACGCCGCTCCCGTAGGGCCACTCCGTGGTGTGAGATCGGGAGTCGAAGAGTTGCCGCCAAGCCTGGGCAGAGCGCCGCTTCAGACGCTCGAGATCGTGCTGGACCGTGAGCAGGCTGTCGTCCGGCCCGCGGTACATGACCTCGGTCAGCGGCCACCGGCCCGGGTGGTCGCTCCCGCACTCGAACCAGGCTCGGTAGCCCTCGAACCCGTCTCGGATCTCGTTCTGCTCGTTTGAGTCCACGGTCAGATCTCCCGCTCGATTCGGATCGCCTGGGAGGGGCCGGTGACATCCCCCAGGTCGTCGATCTCCCCGAGCGCCTCGCGGAGGGACGATTCCTTGGCCAGGTGCGTGACGATCACGACCGGAACCGCCTCGGATGCGTGGCGCTCGGGCTGGACGACCGAGGCGATGCTGATCCCGCGCGCGCCGAGGGATCCCGTGATGTGAGCGAGCACGTTGGGGCGATCGACGACGGAGAAGCGCAGATAGAACTCGCTCTCCAGGTCCTCCTGGCGACGCACCGGAAGCTCCCGGAGGTCGGCGGTTCCGAGCGGCGGCACGCGCCTGCCCCCGCCGAGCTGGCCGGTGCGCGCGACCTCCATCACGTCGGCGACGACTGCACTCGCCGTCGGCATCGAGCCCGCGCCCGCGCCGTAGTAGAGCGTCGGGCCCGAGGCGGCTCCCGCGATCTCGACCGCGTTCATCGATCCGTCCACACGCGCCAGCACGCTTGCCTGCGGGATCATGACGGGTCGGACGGCCGCCTCGATCGCCCCCTCGCGGAGCTTCGCGAGCGCGAGAAGCTTGATGCGCAGGTCGAAGCTCTCGGCGTACTCGATGTCGATCTCCTGTACGCGTTCGATCCCTTCGGTCTGGATGTCGTCGGGCTCGAGGTGCGCCCCGAAGGCGAGACCGATCAGGATCACGAGCTTGTGCATGGAGTCCAGACCGCTCACGTCCGCGGTCGGGTCCGCCTCGGCGTAGCCGAGATCCTGGGCGCGCTTCAGACAGGCCGCGTACGGCTCCCGCTGATTCTCCATCTCGGTGAGGATGTAGTTGCAGGTGCCGTTGACGATCCCGAGCACCGACGAGAGCCGGTCGGCGCAGAGCCCCTCGCGCAGCGCGCGGAGCACCGGAATCGTCCCGCCCACGCTCGCCTCGAAGGCGATCTCGACGCCGGAGTCGTGCGCCCGAGCGTAGAGATCGGGGCCGTGATGTGCGAGCAGCGCCTTGTTCGCGGTCACGACCGCCTTTCCGGCCGCGAGCGCCTCGCTCACGATCTCGCGCGCGATGCTCGTTCCCCCGACCAACTCGACGACGATGTCGATTCCGGGATCGAGTGCGACCTCGCGCCAGCTTTGCGTGAGCTCGATGCCCTCGGTCGAGACTCCGCGGTCGCGCTCGAGGTCGATGTCGGCGATGCGAGCCAGACGCAGCGGAAACCCGAGCCGGCGCTCGATCTCGGGACCATGCTCTCGAAGGATTCGGACGACCCCCGTTCCGATAGTGCCGAAGCCGACCAGTCCCACCCTCAGCTCAGGCATTGCGCAGGAACCTCCGGATGTTGCGAACGGCCTGCCGGATGCGGTGTGTATTCTCGACCAGCGCGAAGCGCACGAAGCCCTCGCCCGAGGGGCCGAAGCCGATCCCGGGGGAGACGGCGACCTCCGCCTCCTCGAGGAGCCGCTTCGAGAACTCGAGCGAGCCGAGCTCCCGGAACGGCTCGGGCAGGGGAGCCCATACAAACATGGTCCCGAGTGGCTTGTCGATCTTCCAGCCGGGTGTCGGGCCTGCCTGACCGAGACCGTCGCAGAGCGCGTCTCTGCGGGCATGATAGACGCGTACGTTCTCCTCCACGCAGTCCTGCGGACCATCGAGCGCGACGATCGCCGCGATCTGGATCGGCTGGAACGTGCCGTAGTCGACGTAGCTCTTGACTCGCGCCAGCGCCGCGATCATCTCCCGGTTGCCGGCCGCGAAGCCGACGCGCCAGCCCGCCATCGAGTGCGACTTGGAGAGCGACGTGAACTCGATCGCCACATCCGTCGCCCCCGGCACCTGCAGCACGCTCGGCGGCGTGTAGCCGTCGAAGCAGATCTCGGCGTAGGCGAGATCGTGCAGGAGGATCAGGTCGTACTCGCGGCAGAAGTCGACGAGCCGGCTCATGAAGCCGAGGTCGACGCACACGGTCGTCGGATTGTGCGGGAACGACGCGATCAGCATCTTGGGCCGCGGCCAGGCGAAGCGGACGACCTCGTCGAGTCGGTCGATCAGGTCGCTGACCGGCTCGAGCGGCACGCGGAGCTGCTCTCCCCCCGCGATCACGATCGAGAAGCTGTGAATCCCGAACGAGGGATCGGGGCACAGCACCGCGTCGCCGGGTCCGATCGACGCGAGCACGAAGTGGCTGAGTCCCTCCTTGGCGCCGATGGTCCCGATGACCTCGCCGTCGGGATCGAGCTCGACGCCGTAGCGGCGCTGGTACCAGCGGGCCATGGCCCGGCGCAGGTTCGGCAGCCCTCGCGAGGTCGAGTAGCGGTGGTTGCGGGGGTCGCGCGCCGCCTCGACGAGCTTCTCGACAACGTGCGGCGGAGTGGCCAGATCCGGGTTGCCGAACCCCAGGTCGACGACGTCCGAGCCGCGCCGCCGCGCCTCGAGCTTGAGCTCGTTGACGACGCTCAGCGTGTAGGGGGGCAGCCGGTCGATGCGCGGAAAGCGGCGCATCACGCGGCTCCCCGCAGCCG
>CAZLBF010000205.1:0-7758 GCA_964557495.1 uncultured Myxococcales bacterium
CGCGTGGGTTGGACTGGCGGCCCTGCTGGCCACGCCGATGCTCGCGCTCGGGTCGACTCGCCTCCGGGCCGGGGCGTCCAGTTCTCCCGAGGCGCCCAGCGAGCAGGGCGGGTAGACGCGATGTGTGGTATCGCGGGCTACGTCAACCTGGACCCGTCGCGACCGGCCGAGCTGGAGATCGTCCGGGCCATGACCCGCGCGATCGTGCACCGCGGTCCCGACGACGAGGGCTTCCACGTCGACGGCGCCGTGGCGCTCGGGATGCGACGCCTGTCGATCATCGACCTGGAGACGGGGCACCAGCCGATCTCCAACGAGGACGGGACGGTGTGGGTCGTGTTCAACGGCGAGATCTACAACTACCTCGAGCTGCGCGACGAGCTCGAGGCGCGGGGACATCGCTTCAAGACCTCCTCCGACACCGAGGTCCTAGTGCACCTCTACGAAGAGCTGGGCGATGCCTTCGTCACCCGAGTCAACGCGATGGCCACGATCGCGCTCTGGGATGCCCGACGTCGGCGCCTGCTTCTGGCGCGCGACCGTCTCGGAAAGAAGCCTCTGCACTACGCGAGAACGAGCGAGGCGCTGGTCTTCGGCTCCGAGCTCAAGGCCCTGGTCCGACACCCCTCGGTGAGGCCGGAGCTCGACCCCACCTCCGTCGCCAGCTATCTCGTGCACGAGTACGTTCCCTGCCCGCGGACCATCTACTCCAACGTCTCGAAGCTGCGCCCCGGCCACGTCGCCGTGTTCGAGAACGGGAGCCTGCGCGAGCATCCCTACTGGGATCTGCCCGCGCCGCTACCGGAGCGGCCGGGCGCGCGACACCGGGTCGAGGAGGAGATCCGCGAGCTCCTCTACGACTCGGTGAGGGCGCGCCTGATGTCGGACGTTCCGCTCGGGGTGTTCCTCTCGGGCGGCGTCGATTCGACGTCGATCGTCGCCTGCATGGCCCGCGCGGCCCCGGGGAACGTGCGCACCTTCTCCGTCGCCTTCGACGAGCCCTCCTTCGATGAGTCGACTCACTTTCGCCGCGTTGCGCGTCACTTCGGCACCCGCCACGAAGAGCGGATTCTGACTCCCGACGCGCTGCTCGAGATCCTGCCGGAGCTCGCGGAGAAGCTGGACGAGCCGTTCGCGGATGCTTCGATCCTGCCGACCTTTCTGCTCTCGCGCTTCACCCGCGAGCACGTCACCGTCGCGCTCGGTGGAGACGGCGGCGACGAGCTGCTGGCGGGCTATCCGACCTACCAGGCGCACCGCCTGGCCGGCCTGTACGAGCGGCTCCCGCGCGCGGTCCGGTCCGGCCTCGTCGAGCCGATGATTCGCCGGCTCCCCGTGTCGAGGGCGAACATCAGCTTCGACTTCAAGGCCAAGCGGTTCGTGCGTGGCACCGGACAGCCGCCCGAGATCCGGAACCAGCTATGGCTCGGCTCGTTCACCGGCCAGACGGCCCTCGCGGCTCTCGGCCCGGACCTGAGAGCGGAGGTCGATGGAGCCGATCTGTTCGAGGAGGAGCGACGACACATGCGGGAGGCTCCCGCGACCGACCTGCTGGGGAAGCTGCAGTACGTGGACCTCAAGATGTACCTCCAGGACGGCATCCTGGTAAAGGTCGACCGGGCCAGCATGGCCTGCTCTCTGGAGGTCCGCGCGCCGCTGCTCGACTATCGCTTCGTGGAGCGGATCGCCCGCCTGCCCACCTCGTGGAAGCTGCGCGGCCTGACCACCAAGTACGTCTTCAAGCGGGCGATGCGCCCGTGGCTGCCACCGGGCATCGAGAGTCGATCGAAGAAGGGGTTCGGCATTCCCGTCGCCGAGTGGCTCCGGGGGCCGCTCAAGGGCATGATGCTGGACCTGCTTGCGCACGACCGCCTGAGGCGCCAGGGTCTGCTGGATCCGGCCGCGGTCGGCGGCCTCGTCGACGACCACCTGTCCGGGCGGCGCGACAACCGAAAGCAGATCTGGACGCTGCTCATGCTGCAGCTCTGGCACGATCACTGGGGGAGGGTGGACACGCGTGAAGCTGTCGTTGCTTGAGTACCTCGCCTGTCCGTCGTGCCTCGGCCCGCTCGAGCTCGAACCGAGCCGGGAGGAGGGGGCCGAGGTGATCGAAGGGGAGCTTCGCTGCGGCGCCTGCAGTCGCGACTACCCCGTTCGGGGGGGAGTGCCCCGCTTCGTGTCCGGAGCCGAGACGAAGGAGTCGGAGCGGACCGCGTCCGCCTTCGGCTGGGAGTGGCAGGTCTTCGCCGGAATCGAGGACCGCTACGAGCAGCAGTTCCTGGACTGGATCGCACCCGTCTCCAGCGACATGTTCGACGGCCGCGTGGTGCTGGAGGGTGGCTGCGGAAAGGGGCGCCACACGCGCCTCGCCGCGCGGTACGGAGCCAGGGCAGTCATCGGTCTGGACCTCTCCGACGCGGTCGACGTCGCCTTTGCGAATACGCGAGAGGAGCCGAACGCTCACATCGTCCAGGCCGATCTGCTCCATCCGCCGCTGCGGATCGGCACCTGTGACTACGCCTTCTCGGTCGGCGTCATCCATCACCTCCCCGAGCCCGAGAAGGGGTTCCGGTCACTGGTGCGGGCCGTGCGCCCGGGTGGAGGCGTGTCGGTCTGGGTGTATGGCGCCGAGAACAACGCCTGGGTGTCGCGGGTGGTCTCGCCGCTGCGGGTCGCGCTCACCTCGCGGCTACCCCCCCGCGTGCTCTACTGGCTCTCGATGGCCATCGCGCTACCGCTCTGGCTCGCGCTCGTCACGCTGTACCGGCCGGCACGCCGTCCCGGTCTGGCCTGGCTGCGTCGGATCCTCTTCTACTACCCCTATCTGAGCTACATCAGTCGATTCCCGTTTCGCGAAATCCACCACATCGTGCACGATCACCTGGCGGCGCCGATCGCGCACTACCTCCGGCGCGAGGAGGTCGAGCGCTGGTACCGGGAGGCGGGTGCGGTGGACACGGCCGTCGCGTGGCACAATCGGAACAGCTGGAGGGGCTACGGAATCATGCGCAGCGATGCCGGGAGCCACGCCGGAGATGCCGGCCCGGGAATCATTCGAGGAGACGCCGGGCAGTGAGCTCCGAGCCGAAGCTCTCGCTGGTCATTCCCTTCTTCAACGAGTGCGAGAACGTCGAGCCCCTGCACGCCGAGATCGAGTCGGCCATGCAGACGCTCGACGCTCCGTGGGAGGCTGTCTACGTCGACGACGGCAGCACCGATGGGACCTGCGATCGCCTCCTGGCCGCGCGCGAGTCGGACCCGACGCACGTCAACGTCATCCGGCTGCGGCGCAACTTCGGCCAGACCGCGGCACTCGCGGCGGGCTTCAATCACGCCCGCGGCGAGGTGATCGTCACACTCGACGGAGACCTGCAGAACGACCCGGCCGACATCCCGCGGCTGCTCGAGGAGCTGGACCGGGGGTACGACGTCGTGAGCGGCTGGCGGAAGAAGCGCAGGGACCGGTTCCTCTCCCGCCGCCTCCCGTCGCAGATCGCGAACTGGCTCGTCAGCCGGATGACCGGCGTTCAGCTCCACGACCACGGCTGTACGCTCAAGGCCTACCGGCGGGAAGTCATCGGCGAGATCAGCCTCTACGGAGAGATGCACCGCTTCCTGCCCGCCCAGGCGCAGTGGGTGGGTGCGCGGATCTGCGAGATTCCCGTTCACCACCGCGCGCGCCGGGCGGGTATCTCGAAGTACGGCATCTGGCGGACCTACCGGGTGCTCCTCGACCTGCTGACGCTCCGGTTCCTGGGCGTGCACGGAACCAAGCCCCTGCACGCCTTCGGCGCCCTCGGTCTGGCGTTCGTCGCGATGGGAATCTTTACGCTCGCTGTGCTCACGTATCTCAAGTGGGCCACGGGCGTGAGCTTCATCCAGTCTCCACTGCTCCTGCTGTCCGCGCTCTTCGTGATCCTGGGTGGGCAGAGCGTTCTGCTCGGGCTGCTCGCCGAGATCTCGGTGCGCACGTACTACGAGTCTCAGCAGAAGACCGTCTACATCATCCGGGACGTACACGAGACGTCCCAGAGAGAACGCGACCCCGGCGGCTCGGCGCCGACGTCCTGAAGCGCGCTCCGGCCGGGCCGAAGCCGGTCGAGGTCAGCCCCCGTAGAAGGTCTTCTCGCCCTCGCGCCAGAGTAACAGAGGTGCGCAATTTGACGTGCGGCGGCAGAGCGCGTGATGATTCCGCTGGAGGGCGCGTACGCGGTCGCGTCGGAGGGGGGAGCTGAGGCTCGATGCTCTGGGAAGCGCTGTTCTTGGTTCTGGTCGGGAGCCTGGCCTCGGCCTATCTGGCCTACCCGGTCGCAGTCTGGCTGGCGAGCCGGGTGGCTCCCTACCGCTCCTCCGTGGACGCGATCGGTGACGACGCGCTGCCGGCGGCCACGCTGCTCGTCCCTGCCCACAACGAGGAGCAGGTGATCGAGGAGAAGATCCGAAACTTCCTCGAGCTCGAGTATCCTCCCGAGCGGCTCGCCTGCGCGGTCGTGTCGGATGCTTCGACCGATGCCACCTGCCGGCTGGTGCGCGAGCTGCTCGGGCGCCTCCCCGAGGAAGCTGCGCGCCGAGTGACTCTCTTCGATCGCGGGGAGCGATCCGGCAAGACCATCGCCCTCTCCGAGACGGTGCCGCAGACCGCGGGCGAGCTGCTGGTCTTCACCGATGCCAATACGCGCTTCGAGCCGGACGCGGTTCGCCGGCTGGCCCGGCACTTTGCCGATCCGCGCGTAGGGCTGGTGTGCGGGCGGCTCCAGTACCGAGAGGCCCGCCCCGAGGCGGCCGGTGGCGAAGCCCTCTACTGGCGCTACGAGAACCGGCTCAAGGAGTGGGAGGGCAGGGTGGGCCGCCTGCTGGTCTCGAACGGCAGCATCTACGCGGTTCGCCGCGAGCTCTTCGAGCCGGTGCCCGGCCCCGTGGCCGACGACCTGGTCGTTCCGCTGGTCGTGGCGAGTGCCGGCTATCGCACGCTCTACGAACGCGAGGCGCTGGCCTCCGAGATCCTGCCCTCCGACGTCAGCGAGGACTTTGAATCGAAGGCGCGGATTATCACGCAGGGCTTTGAGGCCGTGTACCGCTACCGGGACCGGGTCCTGCGCTCGGGGGTCCTGCGCATTCTCCAGTACCTGCTCCACAAGGTGATCCGCTGGCTCGCCCCGCTGATCCTGATCCTCGCATTGGGGGTTTCCTTTGTCGGGAGTGCGAGTCCGTGGCTCGCCGTCATGCTCTGGCTGCAGCTGGCGTTCTATGTGCTTGCGGGGATCGGGTGGCTGACGCGCAAGCGCGAGCGCTCGCTCCTGGCGGTCCGCGTCGCCTTCCACTTCTGCCTGCTGAACGCGGCGGCCCTGAAGGGCTTCGTGGACTTCCTCGGGCGTCGAGACCGCTCGACCTGGGAGAAGTCGGAGAGCACGCGCCGGTCCGACGTCTGAGCACGCCGCCAGCCGGGGGCGAAGCTGTTCAAGACTGGCAGTCGCGGCTTCAGGCCCCAACACCGGAGGCCGATTACCTCAACAGCCTCCGGCTCGCCTCGGCACCGCTTCCGGTGCGCGTGAACGGCTCGGATCTCGACCGAGCTGGACAGCCGGATCCGCAGGGAAGTGTAGATGCCGGATTCCTCCGACAGCCAGAAGCGGCGCCTGGTTCTGGTGATCGAAGACACCGCCACGATCCGCCAGATGGCGCGCGACGCGCTCGAGCAGGTCGGGCTCGAGGTGGCCGAGGCCTACGACGGGGAAGACGGGCTGCGCGCCTTCGGGGAGCGCCAGCCGGATCTCGTCCTGCTGGACGTGAACATGCCGCGTCGCGACGGCTTCTCGGTCTGCGAGGAGATCCGCCGCAGCTACGGGGACCGGAACGTTCCCGTGCTCATCATGACGTCGTGCGACGACGTGGACTCGATCGAGCGGGCCTACGAGGTCGGGGCGACGGACTTCATGACGAAGCCCATCAACTGGCCCATCCTGTCGCAGCGCGTTCGCTACATGCTTCGCATGAGTGATGCGGTCAATCAGCTCTCGAAGAGCGAGCAGCGCCTGTCGAAGGCCCAGCGTACGGCCCGCCTCGGAAACTGGGAGCTCGACCTTGGCACCGGAGACTTCATCTGCTCGGACGAGCTGGCAGAGCTGTTCGGCATCGACGCCTGCGAGCAAGCCGTCACTCCCCGCCTGTTGCTGAGCGTCATCCACCCGGACGATCGACCGCTGGTACAGAACGCGATCGAGCGAGCCATGAGCGAGGGTAGCGAGCTGGATCTGGACCATCGACTCATCACGCCGAGCGGGGATGAGAGAAATATCCATCTGCAAGCGGAGGTCGTCTTCGACGGCACGGGTCGGCCGATCGAGCTGTCCGGGACCGCGCAGGACGTCACCGACCGGAAGCGCGCGGAGGCGGAGGCGCGTTTCCTCGCCTACCACGACAGCCTCACGGGTCTGGGAAACCGGCGTCTGTTCCGCGAGCGCCTGAGTCATCAGCTCGCGCAGGCTCGGCGGGACCAGGGGATCGTGGGCGTCCTCTTCCTCGACCTGGATCATTTCAAGAGGATCAACGACACGCTCAGCCACACCATGGGGGACATGCTCCTGCGGCGCGTGTCGGACCGCCTGCGGAACTGCGTGCGCGAGAGCGACTTCGTCTCCCGCGCACTCCCCGACGAAGCGCGGCCGACCGTGTCGCGCTTCGCCGGCGACGAGTTCATGATCTCGCTGAGCAGCATCGGCGCGCCCGAGGAGGCCGGACGCGTGGCTGCGCGGATTCTCCAGGTGCTGGCTCGACCGTTCGACCTCGACGGCCAGGAGGTGGTGCTCACGGCCAGCGCGGGGATCACGCTGGCTCCCGCCGACGGCGACGACGTCGATACGCTGCTCCGCAACGCCGACGCGGCGATGTCCTACGCCAAGACCCAGGGTCGGAGCAACTTCCAGTTCTACCGGCCCATCATGAGCGAGCTCGGGCGCAGGAACCTGACGATGGAGAGCGAGCTCAGGGCGGCGATCGAGCGGAACCAGCTCGTGCTGCACTATCAGCCCAAGGTGGTTCTGGCGAGCGGCCGCATCAGCGGCTTCGAGGCGCTGGTGCGGTGGCAACATCCGACGGCGGGTCTACTGCCTCCGGCCGATTTCCTGCCCGTCGCCGAGCACGCCGGTCTGATCGTGCCCCTCGGAGAGTGGGTGCTCCGCAAGGCCTGCACGCAGGCCAAGCAGTGGAGCGAGAGCGGCCAGGCTCCGGTACCCGTGTCGGTGAACTTCTCGGCGAATCAGTTTCGAACCGAGCAGGTCGCGGACACGGTGAGTCGCGTGCTGCGCGAGACCCCGCTGGAGCCACAGCTGCTGGACGTCGAGATCACCGAGAGCACGATGATGGAGAACCAGGGGATCGCGCTTCGCGCGCTCCAGAGAATGAAGGGAATCGGGATCACCGTCTCGCTGGACGACTTCGGAACCGGGTACTCGTCGCTGAGCTACCTGAAGGGATTTCCCGTGGACACGATCAAGATCGATCGTTCCTTTACGTGCGACCTCTCCTCGGATCCCGACACCGCGACGATCACGGCCGCCATCATCTCGATGGCCCACACGCTGAACCTGACGGTGGTCGCGGAGGGGGTCGAGACCGAGGAGCAGCTGGGCCAGCTGCGCGAGTACGGCTGCGACGAGGTCCAGGGCTACCTCTTCAGTCGGCCGGTGCCCGCGGCCGACGCCACCGAGCTGCTGCGCTGCGGCATTCCCGGCGACGAGCCCCCCGCCTGACTCCGCTCAG
>CAZLBF010000206.1:0-2835 GCA_964557495.1 uncultured Myxococcales bacterium
ATCGTCCTGGATGCCGCCGAGGGCCGGGTCCGACCCGCGATCTCGACGTTCGACTGCCGCATGATCGGCATGTTCCGCACCACCAGCGAGCCGATGCGCAGCTTCGTGGACGAGCTGAGTGCGCTGGAGTCCGAGGGCGAGGTGCTCAATGCCTGGCTCGGCCACGGATTTCCGTACGCCGACGTCCCCGACCTAGGCGCCACCCTGGTCGTGGTCACGGACGCCGACGCGGCTCGAGGCGACCGCATCGCCGAGCGGCTGGGGCGCAAGTTCTTCTCGCTGCGCAACCAGGTCTACTCGCCGCTCCCGACGCTGGACGACTGCCTCACCCGGGCGGCGGCCGCCCGCGAAGGGCCGATCACCATCGCGGACACGTCGGACAACGCGGGCGGCGGCGCACCGAGCGACTCCACCTTCTTCCTGGCGGAGATGCTGAAGCGCGGCCTCGAGAACGCCGCCATCGGGCCGCTCTGGGATCCCGTCGCCGTCAGCATCTGTCAGGACGCCGGCCCGGGCGGGATCCTGAGCCTGCGCATCGGAGGCAAGCTCGGGCCCAGCTCCGGCGATCCGATCGACGTCACTGCAACCGTGATCGGTCTCTCGAGCGAGCTGGAGAACTCGCTGAACGGCGTCGAGGTCCCGCTGGGCGCCGCCGCGGCCATCAAGGTCCACCTGGGAGCCGAGACCGACGCCTCGCCCGAACGCGGCATCGACGTCGTCCTCACCTCGAGGCGCGGGCAGGGCTACGCCTCGACGATCTTCTCCGGCGTGGGCATCGATCCCGAGCGGAAGCGGATCCTCGTGGTCAAGTCGACCCAGCACTTCCACGCCAGCTTCGCGCCGATCAGCAAGGAGATCCTGTACGCCGGCGATCTCGGCGCACTCGCCGGCGACATGACGGAGATCCCCTACCGGCGCGTGGACACCTCGCGCCTCTGGCCCTTCGTCGACGACCCCTTCGCGGCCTGAGTCCGGTACGTCTCCCGGCGTCAGCTCGGCTCGAGCGACGCCAGCGCGTGCTCCCGGGCCCAGGCGTAGTCGGCCTTGCCGTTGGGGGCGCGGCGAACCTCGTCGACGAGGAGGATCCGCTTGGGGAGCTTGTAGCTCGACAGGTGGCCGCGGGCGTTCGCGAGGATCTCGGCCTCGCTCGCCGGCTGCCCGGCCTGTAGTGACGCGACGGCGGTCACCGCCTCCCCGAACTTCACGTCGGGAACTCCGACCACGAGGCAGTCGTAGACCGCCGGGTGACGCTTGACGGCCTCCTCGACCTCCTCCGGGAAGATCTTCTCGCCGCCCGAGTTGATGCAGGCGGAGCCGCGCCCGAGCAGCGAGATCGAGCCATCGGCCTCGACCGTGGCAAAGTCCCCCGGGAACGAGTAGCGCACGCCGTCCACGGTGCGGAAGGTGCGCGCGCTCTTCTCCGGATCCTTGTAGTAGCCGAGCGGAACCACTCCGGTGGTCGCGACCATGCCCACCTCTCCCGAGCCCGGCTCGACCTCGCGGTCGTCCTCGGTGAAGACCTTGGCCGCCTCGTTGAGCTGGAACTTGGCCGTCTCCGACACGTTCTCGCGCGTCGTGACGCTCTGGCCCATGCCGCCCTCGGACGATCCCATGATGTCGATCAGCAGCATGGCGTTCCGGTCCAGGAGTGCCTGCTTCACGGCGGACGTCCACATGACGCCGGACGAGGCGATCAGGTTCACCGACGAGATGTCGTAGGGCTCGGCGCGGGCCTCCGCCTCCTCGAGCGCGAGCACCATCGGCTTGGCGAAGGCGTCCCCCACGATCACGATGTCGGTCACTCGCTCGCGCTGGATCGTCTGCCAGAGCAGGTGGGCATCGAACGACGTGCCCTCCGCAGTGATGTGCGTGCCGCCCATGTTCAGGGTCACGAAGCCGCCCACCCACAGGCCGGTCCCGTGCATGAGGGGACAGGCGGTCAGACAGACCGGTGCGGCGCCCAGCTCGTGGAGCTTGAGGACGTTCGCCAGGACGTCGTCCCCCGTCTCGGGAAGCGGCACGCCGTGGATCGCGTGCCCCAGCATCAGGCCCCCGGTGAAGGCGCTGACGTCGTACATCACGCCCTTCGGCATGCCGGTGGTGCCGCCCGTGTACAGCATGTACAGGCCGTCTTCCGGGCGCTCGAAGCGCTCGGCCGGCGGGTTCGAGGCGATCAGCTCCTCGTAGTCGAGCGCGCCGGGAACCCTGGGCGAGCCGTCGTCGACCTGGATGATCGCCCGCAGCTTCGGGAGGCGGGGCAGCACCTTGGCCACCCGCTCGCCGAGCGCGCCGTGGAAGAACAGCACCTCGGCGTCGGCGTTGTCGAGCAGGTAGACCAGCTCGTCCTCGAGGTAGCGCCAGTTCGTGTTGATCGGAACCGCGCCCTGCTTGAATGCGGCGAAGCAGATCTCGAGATACTCGGTGCCGTTGTAGAGGTACTGCGCAACCTTGGAGTTCGGCCCGACACCGGACTGCTGGAGCGCCCGTGCCACGCGGGCCGCCCGGTCGTCGAACTCGCCCCAGCTCCGCCGCTCCTCGCCGTGGACCAGTGCCGCCCGATCGGGAATCGCGTCCGCGATTGCCTCCCAGATCGTCGCGAAGTGCATCTGCATCGTCGGCTCCCCTTCTCGGTGACCGCGGCCAGTATCTCCGATCGAGCGTCCCGAAGTCACCGGAAATCGAGCGGGCTCGGAGCGTTCCACCGGCAACTTCGAGCTCGATCCCGGCGACGCGCCTGCCTCGCCCGAAGAGGTATGATGGCGGGCCTTGCGCGCGCGTGGATGACGCAGCGCGACGCATTCGGCGAGCCGCGACGTCTCTGCAGGCCGCCGCGGA
>CAZLBF010000207.1:0-10855 GCA_964557495.1 uncultured Myxococcales bacterium
TCTCGATCTGCAGCGTCAGCGTGTCCGGCGTGATCTCTACGATCTCGAGGTCGATGCTCGCGGCCCGTGCCAGCTCCAGCACCACCGCGACGCGCGAGGCCGCGTTGCTGCGGACCGTGACGAGCCCGCTGGAGATCTCTACGTACGCCCTGCCCGCCTCCGGCAACGCTCCCGCTTCGCTGGCGGACGGCGCGGCCCGCGGCTCGCGCACCGCCGGAGTCGCGGCGCCTTCGCTCTCTCCCTCGCCCGGGCCGCAGCCGAATCCGCAGACGACCAGGCACGAGGCTAGTGTGGCGCGAGCTGCTCGCAGCGCGGTTTCGCTCGGCATCCCTCTCCCCTCCTCGAGCCCAGCATAGGCGAGGGCCCGAAGCGCGGCCAGAACCGCGCGCCGGCCGGAGGCAGGTTCGTCGGGTGCGCGACCGGGCGCAGCCGCGGACGCGGTCACGTCGCTCGTTGCTGGATCTTCTTGTGCCACTTGCGGAAGGCGCGCTGGTCCACGCGCGCGAGCCACGGCAGCAGCGTACGTGCCGCGAGCCCGCCCGGCTCGAAGCAGACGGCGGAGGCGAAGTCGATCAGGATCGGCTTCCGGGATGGCTCGCCGATCATCACGTTGCTGCGATGACTCAGGTCCAGATGGGCGACACCGCGCTCGTGCAGACCGTCGATCGCGCGCTTCAGCTCTTCGGCGAACTCGCGGGGCAGGATCTTGAACGTGCTTCGCGTCAGCCGACGGCCGGGCCGGTACTCGAGTGCAAAGGCGAGCGCATCGATCTCACCGACGAGCTTCGGCACGTTCGGGTGGTCGGCGAGCGTGCGGTAGGCGCGGATCTCGCGCCGGGTCAGCCAGCGTCCGATCGTCTGGCGCACGAGCCAGCTGCGCGGCGCGAAGTCCTTGACCACGACGCGTCCGCCGTCCGCCCGCACCAGCAGGACGTCCGGGTTGCGCGCGGAGCCCCGGTTGAGCAGGTCTTCCGTCCGTTCCCGGAGGTTCGCGCGGGTGAGGTCGTTCATCGGTTCCATGGAAGGAGCGGCGTATCGTAGCGCCGCAGTCGCACCCCCGCCCCGCGCCGCTTCAGAGCTCGCGCAGATGCCTGCGGCGCCTGCGCTGCCTGCGCGCCTCGCGCCAGCGCCGGTAGGCGGAGGCGATGCGCGCGTGCGGGGGAGGTCGCTCGGAGGGCTTGAACGCGCGCTCCATCCGCCTCCGGGTCGGGAAGCCGGCGATCAGGAGAACGGCCAGCAGCAGGACGACGGCGGCGATGCCAAGGTTCACGTCGACCGCTCGGAGGGCACGGCGCGCTAGGCTCCGCCGCGCTTCTCGAGGTAGCGCTGGTGATGCTCCTCGGCCCGGTAGAACGCCGACGCGGGCACGATCTCGGTGACGATCGGACTCCGGTAGCGGCCGCTGTCCTCGAGCTTGTCCCGGGACGCCCTCGCCGCGGCCTCCTGCTCCGGGCCGTGAAAGAAGACCGCGGACCGGTACTGCGCGCCCACGTCCGGGCCCTGTCGGTTGAGGGTGGTCGGATCGTGAACGCTCCAGAACACCTCGAGCAGGTCGTCGTACGAGACCTCGGACGGATCGTACTCCACCTGCACGGCCTCGGCGTGACCGCTCTCTCGGTAGCAGACGTCCTCGTAGCTGGGGTTCTCGAGCCAACCCCCCGCGTACCCGACCGCGGCCGAGGCCACTCCGGGGACCCTCCGGAAGGCCGCCTCGACTCCCCAGAAGCAGCCGGCTGCGAACGTCGCCTTCTCCATCCCGTAGCTCGCTCCCGAATTCCGTGCGCGTCGCGCTGGATTGCGCTCTCCGGTCCATTACAGATCAGACCGACCCTCGCCGCAACTCGCCGGTAGGCCGCCCGGCGACCCGACCCGCCCGCGTCGCGGCTCCTGTGGCAGGATCGGGGCGATGCCCGAGCTTCCCGACGTCGTCGTCTACGTCGAGTGCCTCGAGAGGCGCGTCGTGGGAGAGACGCTCGAGAGGGTGCGGCTCGGCAGTCCATTCAGCCTGCGCTCGGTCGATCCGCCGCTCGGCGAGGTCGAGGGGAGACGGGTGTCGGGCGTGCACCGGCTGGGCAAGCGGATCGTGCTGACGCTCAGCGACGAGCTCTCGGTGGTGATCCACCTCATGGTGGCGGGCCGGCTCCGCTGGCGCCGACGCGGGGCGCGGTCACCGGGAAGGAGCGGCCTCGCGGCGTTCGACTTTCCGGGTGGAACGCTGCTGCTCAGCGAGGCGAGCAAGAAGCGGCGCGCCTCGATTCACGTCGTCCGCGGTCCTGACGCACTCGCGGAGCACGACCCCGGAGGCCTGGAGGTGTTGGAGATCGGCGCGGCGCGCTTCCGGGAGGCGCTGACCCGCGAGAATCACACGCTCAAGCGCGCGCTCACCGACCCGCGCCTCTTCAGCGGGATCGGCAACGCGTACTCCGACGAGATTCTCCACGCCGCGCGCCTCTCGCCTCTCGCGCTCACGCAGAGTCTCTCCGACGCGGAGGTGTCGCGCCTCTACGAGGCGACGCGCGCGACGCTCGGCGACTGGACGGCGCGGCTGCGCGCGGAGGTGGGAGACGGGTTTCCCGAGCGGGTCACGGCATTCCGCGAGGGGATGGCCGTGCACGGGCGGTTTCGCAAGCCGTGCCCCGCGTGCGGTTCGCCGGTTCAGCGCATCGCGTACGCGGAGAGCGAGGTCAACTATTGCGCGCGCTGCCAGAACGAGGGACGCCTCCTCGCCGACCGCGCGCTCTCGAGGCTGCTGAAGAAGGACTGGCCGCGCACCCTCGACGAGCTCGAAAACCTGCAGACCCGCCGCTAGTCCCCCGCCATTACCCGGCACCCGGCAGGATCTGCAAGCGGCGCGGTAGCGGCGCGCGCAGCGAGGCGAAGCCGAGCGAAGGCCGGCAGGCCGGCTCAGCCGGCCGATACCCGGCTAATGATGGCTGGAGATGAAGTCTTCGACGACGCGGTTGAAGGTCTCGGGACTCTCGAAGTAGGAGGAGTGTCCGGCTTCCGGAATCACGTATGCGTTGGCGCCCGGAATCAGCGCCGCGACCTCGCGTAGGGAGTCGGGTGAGAACAGCGCGTCTCGCTCTCCGGAGATCACGAGCGTAGGAACGGTGAAGCTCCGTAGCTCGTCCAGATCGACCCGCTCCTGAACCAGGGCGCCCGCGAGGGGCAACGTCTCGAGTGCGGGGTTCAGGCCGCTGATCTCGACGTACAGGTGAGCCATGGAGGGATTCCGCTTGGGAAAGTCGGGCGCGAGGTTGACCGCGGCGATCCCGCGCTCCATCAGCGTCGCCGGAGTGGTCGCCAGTCCGGCGAGGGTCTTCTCGGTGAGCACGCCACCCGGTGTGTCGCAGAGGACGAGACAGCTCGCCCGCTCCGGCCAGCTCAGCGCGAACCGCAGTCCGCCCCAGCCTCCCATCGACTGGCAGACCAGGGCCGCACGCTCGATGCCGTTTGCGTCGAGGATGGCCCGGAGGTCCTCGGCAAAGTAGCGGGGCCGGATCGCGTCAATCGGACAGCTCGAGCGGCCGAAGCCCCGATGGTCGAAGGTGACGACGCGACGACTCCGGGCGAAGTGCGGGACCTGCTGGAACCAGGAGAGCGTGTTCCCCCCGGCACCGTGCGCGAACACGAGCGGCGGGCCGTCGCCGTGAACCTCGTAGTAGAGCGTGGCCCCCTGGCTCTCGACCGTCGGCATGCAGTCCCCTCTGCCCCTAGAGTCGCTCGCGCGACCGCTTTGGTGGCGGGAACGATGCGTCAGGGCGTGTAGACGGCGAGGGAGAAGCCCCCCTGTTCAGCCAGGGCCGCCGCGGCGGTGACGGGGTTCTCCAGGTCCGCGAACGCCCCCCCGCCGATCGCGAAGCGCGCGGCCGCCTCGGCGTCCTTGGCGTCGAACTCGCTCTCCTGGGTGTCCCGGACGTCGTTCGCCTCGTAGGTCGCGATCCAGAGCGCGCGCCCGGGGCGAAGCGGCGCCGCCTTCACCACCAGGGCGTCCTTCCTGACGATCCCGAGCCAAGCCTCGTCCCCCTCTCGCGGTACCGCGACCGCGATCCGCGGGGTGTCGTAGGCGTCCTTCTCGTAGTCGAGCGCCAGCAGCGACGCGGCGAAGGCGTCGCGCACGGGGACTCCCGCTTCGATCTTCTCCGCGATCGGATCGGTGTGGCTGCCGTTGGTCGCGATCGCCCAGTCGCCCGCGACGCGCAGGCAGTTGTACGCGATGTAGGGATTCTCGTGGATGTCCTGCTCGTGGCCCTCGCGCGGAATGACTGCGAGTCGCCCCCCGAGATCCACCGCTCGTCGGCTGGGAAACGAGCGCGATGAGACGCGATAGAGCGCCACGTTCGCACCCTCGCGCGTCCGTCCGACCGACGCGATTCGACCCACGTACATCGACCACCTCCCCTTCGCTCGAACCCCGCTCGAGGCAGGCTCGAACCCGTCTCGAACTCGGCTCGAGTTCGGCGCAGTGTAGCCGATCAGACGGACTGGAAGTCAGTTTCTGCCTCCGTACCCTTTCGACATACCCCCCTTGGAGGCCCCACGATGGCCGACTACCTGAACGACGCGATCCTGCTCTACCTGAACCAGATCTGCGACTGGGACACCTACTTCCGGTTGAGGAAGGGCGACGACGTCGACGTCGAGAGCGAGCGCCAGGCGCTCGTGGGCGTGCTCGAGA
The DNA here is from genome assembly GCA_964557495.1 of uncultured Myxococcales bacterium. GTDB lineage: Bacteria > Myxococcota_A > UBA9160 > SZUA-336 > SZUA-336 > CAZLBF01. The sequence goes on from CAZLBF010000207.1 coordinate 4,679, forward strand.
CGGCGAGCGAAATCTGCCGGGAGATCGAGGCCGAAGCGCGCGAGGGCTGGGAGGACGAGCCTCGCCTCGAGGATGGCGAGGTCGTGCTCCCCGAGCACACCCGGCGCGGCTACGAGCGCCTCGCCGAGGTGGGGCTGGTCGGTGTCGGCATCCGGGAGGAGTACGGCGGGTTCGAGCTGCCGAGCCTGCTGGGCAACGTCCTGCTGCAGATGGTGTCGCGCGCCGACGCCAGCCTGATGACGATCCTGGGACTCCAGTCGGGAGTCGCGAGCGACATCCAGAAGTACGCCTCCGACGAGATCCGCGAGGAGTACCTGCCGCGCTTCGTGTCGGGCGAGGTCCAGGGCTCGATGGATCTGACCGAGTCCGAGGCGGGCTCCGACCTCGGCGGGATCGTCACCCGCGTCACCGACGTGGACGGCAAGAGCTTCCTCGACGGCGAGAAGATCTTCATCACCAACGGCGGCTGCGAGGTTCACCTGGTGCTGGCGCGCGACGACGACACGTTCGAGGAGTCGAAGGGAACCACGCGCGGTCTCTCGCTCATTCTCTGTCCGCGCACGCTCCCCGACGGCCGGAAGAACGGCGTGCGCGTCGAGCGACTCGAGCGCAAGCTCGGCATCCACGGCTCGCCGACGGCGGTCGTGCGCTTCGAGCGCGCCGAAGCCTACCGCATCGGCGAGAAGGGCGGCGGCTTCAAGGCGATGCTCGATCTGATGAACGACGCGCGCCTGGGCGTGGCCGCGCAGGGGATCGGGATCGCCGAAGCGGCGCTCCAGGAGGCGCTCGACTACGCGAAGCAGCGCAAGCAGTTCGGCATCCCGATCGGAGACCAGCCGCTGATGAAGACCATGCTCTCGCGCATGATCCTCTCACTCGAGGGTGCGCGCGCGCTGCTGTATCGCTGCTGCGCCCTGGTCGACCGCAACGTGGCCATCGAGCGGCGTCTGGAGCGAGCGTCGGGCCTGTCCGATGCGGAGCGCGCCGACCTCGAGCGCGTCCTGGAGCGCAACCAGGTGCAGGTCCGGCTGCTGACACCGCTGGCGAAGTACATCGCTACCGAGACCTGCGACGACATCACGCGGACCGCGATCCAGGTTCACGGCGGGCTCGGCTTCATGGCCGAGTCCGTCGTCGGCAGGCTGCATCTCGACGGCATCATCACGACGATCTACGAGGGGACGTCCGAGATCCAGATCTCGTTCGCGCTCCGGGAGATCGGGAAGGGCGCGCTCGGGATCGTCTTCGAGGAGATCCAGGGCGAGCTCTCCAAGCTCACCGACGAGCCGCTCGCGGGCTTTGCCACGCAGGTCAGCAAGGGCATCGAGCAGGTCAACGACGCCTCCGTCGCGCTGATCAAGGACCCGAGCTACGCGCTGCTCTCGGCCCGGGCCGTCGCCGAGATGGTCATCCAGGTAATCATCGCGACCGAGCTGCTGCGCCAGGCCCAGGCGGATCCCCGCCGCGAGGAGCTGGCTGCCCGCTGGGTCAACCTCAAGCTGCTCGAGCTCGAGATGCACGCCAAACGGGTCTCGTCGGGCGACGTCTCGCGGGTGGAGCGGAGCGAGCACATCATCGCGCTGTTCGACTAGCAGGGCGACTGGCGAGCCGCTCTCGGCTCGTGCGTCCGGCCGAGACCGCGCCGGCCGAACTCCCGCCAAGGGAGTAAGATCGGGGCATGGGACGGGGCATATTCGTACGCGAGACGGGTGGGCCGGAGGTCTTGCGCCTCGAGGACTACGACCCGGGTGAGCCCGGAGCCGGGCAGGTTCGAGTCCGACTGGGCGCGGCCGGTGTCAACTACATCGACACCTACTTTCGCAAGGGTGCCTACCCGCGCCCGCTTCCCTTCGTGGTGGGGCTCGAGGGCGCGGGCCGCGTCGAGGCGGTGGGAGCGGGGGTGGCGGGACTGTCGGTGGGAGACCGCGTCGCCTGGCCGTCGGTCGGCGGCTCCTACGCCGATTTCGCGCTGGCTCCCGCCGACCGCGTGATTCGCGTTCCCGACTCCGTCTCCGACGATGCCGCTGCCGCCGCGATGATGCAAGGCATGACCGCGCACTACCTGGCCCACTCGACGCACGCGACGCAGCCGGGCGACCGGGCGCTGGTACACGCGGCGGCCGGCGGCACCGGCCTCCTGCTGGTTCAGATCCTCAAGGTGGCGGGCGCCTGGGTGGTCGGCACCTGCTCCAGCGAGGAGAAGCGCCAGCTTGCGCTCGAGGCCGGCTGCGACCACGTGATCCGCTACAGCGACGAGGACTTCGTCGCCGAGGTCGAGCGTCTCACCGAGGGACGCAAGCTCGACGTGGTCTACGACTCGGTCGGCCAGACGACCTTCGAGGGGAGCCTGTGCTGCCTTCGCCCGAGGGGGCTCCTGGTGCTCTTCGGCATGGCGAGCGGCCCGGTTCCCCCCTTCGACCTGGCCCGGCTGAATGCGCTCGGCTCGCTGTTCGTCACGCGGCCCTCTCTCGCGCACTACCTCCAGACGCGCGACGAGCTGGACCTGCGGGCCGGCGAGGTGCTCGGTGCCGTCGAGAGCGGGCGGCTGAAGCTCCGCATCGGCGCGCGCTTTTCCCTCGAGGAGGCCGCCGACGCCCATCGCGCTCTCGAGGGGCGCGCGACGACGGGGAAGGTAATTCTTCAGCCGTGATCCAGATTCGCAGGGCAGAGCCCGCCGAGCACGACGTGCTCACGGCCGTCGCGCACGCGGCGAAGCGCTACTGGGGCTATCCGGACGAGTGGATCGAGCTCTGGGAATCCGACCTCACGTTCACGACCGAATCGACCCAGGCACAGGAGACGTACTGCGCCGTGATCGATCACAAGGTCGTCGGAGTCTGCGCCATCGGCGTGCGCGGCGAGGCTTCGGAGCTCGAGCACCTCTGGGTCCTGCCCGGGTTCATGGGTGAAGGAGTCGGGCGGAGCCTCTTCGAGCACGCCTGCGAGACTGCGAGGTCGCAGGGCGCGGACCACATGCGCATCGAGGCGGACCCCCACGCGATCGACTTCTTTCGCAAGATGGGCGCGCACCAGGTCGGCGAGGTCCCTGGAACGCCGGAAGGGCGGCTATTGCCGCTGCTCGTGATCCATCTCTCCGGGGACTTCGCCTGACGCGTCAGCGCGCGGGCAGACCGAGCGCGCGCGTCGCGACGATGTTCCGCAGGATGTTGTTGGTTCCGCCCTGGATGGTGTACGCAGGGGCGTAGAGGAAGGTTCGCGCCGCGCGCCCCTGGAGGATTGCGCGGTGCGAGCCGCGCGCGAGCACGGCGGCCGGGCCGAGGATCTCGGCGCACAGGTCCGCGATCTCCTGCTCGAGCTCGGTGCAGAACGCCTTGGCCGCCGACGACTCCGTGTTGGGAGACGCTCCCGTCGACAGGATCGAGGCGACCTTGTAGATCATCCAGCGGCCGGCGCAGAGGCCAATCTCGACGCGGGCCATGCGCTGGCGCAGCACAGGGTCGCGCGTGCGTCCGCGCTCCTTCGCGAGCGCGCGCACGTCGCGCCATAATGCGTTGTTCGAGATCAATCGCTCGATCCCGCTCCGCTCGAAGTCGAGCTGCTGCATGATCTGGTACCAGCCGCGATTCAGCTCCCCGATCAGCCCCGTGCGGGGGACACGAACTTCGTCGAAGAAGACCTCGCCAAAATGGTCCTCGCCGACCATGTCGCGGATCGGGCTCACGCGGATACCGGGCGCGTCCATGGGCACCAGGATCTCGCTGATGCCCTTGTGTGGAGCGGAGTCGGGGTCGGTTCGCGCGACCAGGTAGCAGTACTCGGCATCCGTTGCGAAGCTGGTCCAGGTCTTCTGGCCCGAGATCACGAACTCGTCGCCGTCGATGCGGGCGCGGGTCTGGAGCGCGGCGAGGTCGCTGCCCGCATTGGGCTCGCTCATGCCGACGCAGAAGACGACCTCGCCCCGCACGATTCGGGGCAGCAGCTCCCGTCGCTGCGCCTCGGTCCCGTGCGCCAGGAGCGACGGACCGATCTGCCGGTCGCCGAACCAGTGCGCCGCCACGGGGGCGCCGGACAGCAGCAGCTCCTCGGTAACGATCAGCCGGTCGAGGTAGCTCCGCGCGGCGCCGCCGTATTCCTTCGGCCAGGTCAGCCCGATCCAGCCCCGCTCTCCGAGCCGTTGGGAGAAGGCGGGGTCGAAGCCGGCGATCCAGCCGTCCTCGAGGAACGGGCGCTCGCCCAGAGCTGGATCTTTCCGAAGGAACTCTCGCACCTCGGAGCGCAGCTGCTCCTGCTCTGGGCTCGGTCGGAAGTCCACGAAGGAAGATGATACCTTCTCGGCGCCGATGAGCGGGGCAGAAGACATCAAGGAGCTGATCGAGCAATCGCTCGAGACGTCTCACGTCGAGGTTGCGGACACCACCGGTGGGGGGGACCACTTCCAGGCTCTCGTGGTCTCGTCGGCGTTCGAGGGCAAGAACCGGGTCCAGCAGCACCAGCTGGTCTACCAGGCGCTGGGAGACAACATGCGCGAGCGGATTCATGCGCTGGCGCTCAAGACGCTGACGCCGGGGCAGTGGCAAGAGGGAACTCGATGAGCGAGATGGAAGAAGTCAAGGTGCAGATCGGCGAGGCGGTCGCGAACCACCCGATCCTGTTGTTCATGAAGGGAACGCCGACCTTTCCTCAGTGCGGCTTCTCACAGCGCGTGATCCAGATCCTCGAGAGCTACGGCATCGAGTTCCGCTCGGTCGACGTGCTGTCGAACCCGCAGGTGCGCGAGGGGATCAAGGAGTTCTCCAACTGGCCGACGGTCCCGCAGCTCTACGTCAAGGGGGAGTTCATCGGCGGCTGCGACATCGTGGTGGAGATGCACGAGAACGGAGAGCTGGCCGAGGTGCTCGTGGCCGGGGAGCCGGCGGAGGCGCGCTCAGAGGGCTAGCGCCTCTCGAATCCGCCCCAGCGCCTCTTCGACCTGCTCGCGCTTCGCGAAGGCCGACACGCGGAAGTAGCCCTCCCCCTGGGAGCCGAAGCCGGACCCCGGCGTGACGACGACTCGCGCTCGCTCGAGCAGTTCGTCGAAGCAGGCCCACGAGCTCACGCCCGGCGGCGTCTTCACCCAGACGTAGGGCGCGTTCAGGCCGCCGAAGACCGTGAGGCCCGCCTCGGTCAGGCCGGTCCGGACCCGCCTGGCGTTGGCGAGGTAGTAGTCGGCGAGCGCCCGGACCTCCTTCTTGCCCGCGTCGCTGTAGACGGCCGCCGCGCCCGCCTGGACCGGGTACGACACGCCGTTGAACTTGGTCGCCTGCCGCCGTTCCCACAGCGCGTGCAGGTCGGCCGCCCGGCCCTCGGAGTCGACGCCGCGCAGGGTCTTGGGGAGTGCGACCCAGGCGCAGCGCACCCCCGTGAAGCCCGCGCTCTTGGAGAAGCTGCGGAACTCGATCGCGACCTCGCGCGCCCCGGGGATCTCGAAGATCGAGTGGGGCACGTCGCTCTCGGTGATGTACGCCTCGTAGGCGGCATCGTAGAGCAGCACGGCGCCGTGCTCCCGGGCCCAGCGCACCCATTCGGCGAGCGCGTCGCGCGACGCGACCGCTCCGGTCGGGTTGTTGGGAAAGCAGAGGTAGACCAGGTCGACCGGCTCGGCGGGCGGCGTCGGGCAGAAGCCGTTCTCCTCGGTGCACGGCAGGTAGTGCACGCCCGCGTAGGAGCCCGCCTCGTCCGCGCTGCCCGTACGTCCCGCCATCACGTTCGTGTCGACGTACACGGGGTAGACCGGATCGGGCACGGCCAGGCTCGCGTCCGCCGCGAAGATCTCCTGGATGTTGGCGCTGTCGCACTTGGAGCCGTCGGAGACGAAGATCTCGTCGGGGGCGATTTCCGCTCCGCGCGCCGCGTACTCGTTTGCGGCGATCGCCTCCCTCAGGAAGTCGTAGCCCTGACCCGGGCCATAGCCTCTGAACCCCGCCTCGGTTCCGAGCTCGTCGACCGCCCGCTGCATGGCCTCGCGAACCGAGGCGGGAAGCGGCAGGACGACGTCGCCGATGCCCAGCCGGATGATCTCGGCGTCGGGATTGCGCTCCTGGAACACGCGGACCCGCCGCTCGATCTCGGGAAACAGGTAGCCGGCGGCGAGCTTCGCGTAGTGGTCGTTGACTCGGGCCAAGTTGGGGGACCTCCTGGCGAGCGGGGGAACATAGCCGCCCCGACGTCGTTGGCTAG
>CAZLBF010000208.1:0-8449 GCA_964557495.1 uncultured Myxococcales bacterium
GAGATCGTCGCGTGCGAGAGCGCCCGATCCCCCAGCCGCCGCAGGCCGCGCGGGTAGCTCTGGTGCTCGTCTGACCAGATCTCGGCGCGGGCTCCGGGCGGCACCACGCGCCCGACCAGCTCGGTCACCGCTCGCTCGGTCGCACGCGGATCCGGACGCCCGAAGCGGCGCTCCAGGTCGGCGCGCCAGCGACGCTGGCCGGGCCGCATCGTGCCACTCCGGCGCAGCTCGGCCTCGTTGAAGCCGTAGACGTAGTGCGAGGACCCGACGAGCAGGTTGGCGTCAAACGGCCAGTAGTGGCCAGACTCGAGGGTGCGAAAGCCGTCGAGCACCAGCCTCTCCGAAGGGCTCCCGGGGCGCCGCGCCTCGTGGAAGAGCAGGCAGTGCCGCCCGAGCCGCTCGACCTGGCGCATCACGGTGGTGTGCGAGACCCCGAACTCGGGCGCGATCTGCCGCAGCGCCGAGCAACCCAGGATGCGCCAGAACAACGCCCGATAGAGGTCGGTTCGTCTCAGCCAATAGCTGGGAAGAAAGGTCTGGGTGCTGAAGCTGCGGCCGCAGTGGGAGCAGAGGAAACGCTGGATCCGCCGCGGCGTGCTCTGGCGGGTGTAGAAGCCCTTCTTCTTGAACGACCAACCCTGCGGGGAGCGATGGAAACGGCAGCTCGCGTTCGGACAGAAGCGTGGAGTCACCCAACCCAGCGACGCACATCCCGTGCCAGACCCATTCCTCGCACCACAACTCAGGGATTCATGGTGTAGGCGCCGTCCAGCGGCTCTACGTGTCGCTCCCACACCCGCCCGTAGCGGGCCGAATCGTGCGCGGGCTTGCGGATCATCTCCCGGCAATGAGCGAGTTGCGTCTCGTTGCTGCTCGGCTGGGCCAGAAGCTGAAGCGCGTGCTCCGACAGGTCGCGGACCATGAACTCGAAGATCTGGTCGAGCAGGTCGTCGTCGACGTCGTAGGCCGGGGCGTTCTCGAGGATGAGCTGGGCATAGACCACGAGAGCGAAGATCTCGCCGCCCGCGAGCAGGAAGTCCACGTCCTTCATCTGGTCGGGCCCCGGGGGCGCCGCCTGGAGCATCTGGCGGTAGGCCTCGGTCTGCTCGGCGAAGACGCGCACATTCGGGAGCTCGACGCCTTCGAACGCGTGCCGGTAGTCGTGGAAGCGGATCTGACCCAGGCCGCGGGCGCTTCCCTGATGGAACAGGAAGTCGTCGTTGCGGTCGTGGTCCTGTCGCCCGATCTTCGGGCACTCGGCCGGGTTGAAGAAGTAGTTGGGCATGAACTTCGCGATCAGCGCGATGTTGACGTGTACGGTGCCCTCGAGCTTGGGTAGCGCGCGGATGTCCACGGCGGCCTGGCTGAAGTACATGTCCTTCTCGAAGCCCTTCGCCGCGATCGCGTCCCAGAGCAGGTTGATCACGGCCTCCCCCTGGGTGGTGACCTTCATCTTCACCATCGGGTTGTACAGCAGGTAGCGACGGTCTTCGGGTGAGGCGGCACGCATGTAGTCGGCGGCGCGCAGGGCGAAGAGCTTCATCGCGATCAGACGTGCATGGCCCTCGACGAACATGCGGCGTACGTGCGACATCTCCGTCACGCGCATCCCGTAGAGCATTCGGTTGTTCGCGTGGTGAATCGCCTCGTAGAGCGCGTGGGTACAGATGCCGATGGAAGCCCAGCCCAGGTTGTATTTCCCGACGTTCACCGTGTTGAGCGCCGCGTCCCAGGCATCGCGGCCGCGATGCAGAATGTCCTCCTCCAGAACCGGATAGTCTCGCAGCTCGAACTCGGACACGTAGTTCTGGCTCGCCACCACGTTCTGGATGAGCTGGTAGCTCGCGTGGCGCGGGTCGACCGCGAAGAACACGTACTCGTCGCCGTCCTCGAAGCGCCCGAAGGTGGAGACGATCGCCGCCTCGTTTCCGTTTCCGATGTAGTACTTGCGCCCGTTGGCGCGCCAGCCGTCTCCGTCGCGCGAGAGCACCAGGTCGGTGGAGTAGATGTCGGCGCCGTGAGTCTTCTCGGAGAGACCGAAGGCGAAGATGCCGCCCTCCTCCAGCGCTCGGGCCGCACGCTCCCGGAGTGCGTCGTTCGGGCTCATCCAGATCGGGCCGAGGCCCAGCACCGAAACCTGCCACGTGTACCAGTACTGGAGCCCGTAGAAGCCCAGGATCTCGGCGAACTCGCAGATGCGCCACGTGTCCCAGCGCGTATCGGCGGCGCCTTCCCCGGCCGGCGTGCACATGGAGGCAAAGATGCGCTCCTTCCGAACGAATTCGAGGAAGTCCGCATACCAGGGATGGGCGTAGTAGTCCTCGAGGAGCTTCGTCTTCCCCTTCGACTCGAAGAACTCGACCGTCTTGCGCATGATCTCGGCTGACCGCGAGTCGGGATAGGCACGGTCGAGGTGCTTCGGATCGAGCAGGATCATGACTTCTCCTCGGCGGGCCGTGGGAGCGCCCGCGCAGCGGTGGAACGACCGGCATAGGGTAGCCCGTGATACGCTGCCATGCGGTTCAATCGGAGCCGGCGCTCGTGCCGATAGGGGGGCCATGATGCGACCGAGCGCGCTTCCCATTCTTTGTCTGCTGCTCGCGGCGAGCGCGGGCGCGGAGCCGCTGCAGCGCGACGCGGTGCCGGCCCCGCTCGCTCCCTGGGTCGACTGGGTGCTGCATGACGCAGGCGACGCGGTATGTCCCTTCGCGCACGCGGCCGGCAAGCACCGCCCATGCAGCTGGCCGTCGCGACTCGAGCTTCAGCTCGGCGAGGCGGGGGGCGAGTTCCGCCAGCAGTGGGAGCTCTACCGGGAAGCCTGGGTTCCCCTGCCGGGCGACGCGGAGAGGTGGCCGCAGGCGGTCCGCGTCGGGAGCCAGCCGGTCGCGGTCGTGGCTCGCGGCGACGTGCCGAGCCTGCGCCTGCGCTCGGGCCGACACACCGTGGAGGGGAGCTTCCGCTGGGCGCGCCTCCCCGAGTTCCTGCGGGTCCCGCCCGAGACGGGCCTGATCGCCCTCCGGCTGCGCGAGAAGCGCGTGCCGTTCCCGGAGCGGGACCAGGAGGGTCGCCTCTGGCTGCAGAAGGCCGCCGAGGAGCAGGTCGTCGAGGCCCGGCTCGAGGTGACCGTCCAGCGGAGGGTGGTGGACGAGGTACCGCTGCGACTCGACACGCGCATCGAGCTGCGCGTCTCGGGCGCGGGGCGCGAAGCCGTCCTGGCCCGCGCCCTCCCCGACCGCTTCGTCCCCCTCGCGATCGAGTCCCCGCTCCCCGCACGCCTCGAGGCCGACGGCCGGCTGCGCGTTCAGGTACGTCCGGGAACCTGGACGCTCACGCTCGCCGCCCGACACGCCGGTCCGGTGGCCGAGCTGGGACTGCCGCCGGTCGACGGGCCCTGGGACTCCGAGGAGGTGTGGGTGTTCGAAGGCCGCAACCACCTGCGGCTCGTGCACGTCGAGGGCGTGACGGCCATCGACCCACAGCAGACGCGCCTGCCCGCCGCGTGGAGGAACCTCCCCGCCTACCTGATGACGCCCGGAGACCGCATGCGGCTCGCCGAGAAGCGGCGCGGCGACGCGGACCCGGCGCCCGACCGCCTGGCCCTGGAGCGCACCTGGTGGCTCGACTTCGACGGCCGCGGCTACACCGTGCACGACGAGATCTCCGGGACGCTGCACCGCAGCTGGCGTCTCGAGATGGCGGCACCAACGACGCTCGGGCGCGTGGCCATCGATGGGCGGGACCAGTTCCTGAGCCGTCTCGACGGCGAGCGGCGCGGCGTGGAGATCCGACAGGGGCAGGTGCGCGTCGACGCGGACAGCCGCCTCGACGGTGTGCGCTCGCCGATTCCCGCCGTCGGCTGGGCGCACGACTTCCAGCAGGTCTCGGGCGTGCTGAACCTCCCGCCCGGCTGGCGCCTCCTCTGGGCCTCGGGCGTCGACGACGTGAGTGACGCCTGGGCTACCGGCTGGTCGCTCCTCGAGATCTTCCTCGTCCTGATCACGGCGCTGGTCGTGAGTCAGTTCTGGGGCTGGCGCTGGGGACTCGTGGCGCTCGCGACACTCGTGCTGACCTATCCCGAGACGGGCTCGCCCCGCTGGAGCTGGCTCGCGCTGCTCGGAGCCCACGCGCTGCTGCGCGTCGCTCCGGAGGGGAATCTCCGCTCGGCCGCCCGACTCGCGCGCCTCGGCACGATCGCACTGCTGGCGGTCATCGCCCTTCCCTTCGCCGTGCAGCAGGTGCGGCAGGCGCTCTACCCCGCGCTCGAGTTCCCCTGGCTCGCGGTGCGCGGCGGCGAGGTCGAGGAGGCGGAGGCCGACCTTGTGACTGCCGCGCAGGCGCCAGCACGCGAGCTGAGCGTCCTCGACGAGGCGGCGGACAAGGCGAGGCCGAAATCGCAGCCGTCCCTGCTGAGATCGATGCCGTCCCGATCGCACTACCTGTATGCGGATCCGGCGGCGCAGGTCTCGACCGGACCGGGCCTCCCGCAGTGGACCTGGCGCTCCGTGCGTCTCTCCTGGCGCGGCCCGGTGGAGCAGACGCAGCCGCTCCGCCTGGTTCTCTCGCCGCCGTGGCTCGAGTTCCTGCTCGCCTGGCTGCGCGTCGGGCTGCTGGCTCTGCTCGCAGTTCGCCTGCTCGATGTGGGGCGCGACTGGCTGCGCGTCGGAAGAGCGGGCGTGCTGACACTCATCGGTGTCGCTCTGCTGAGCGGGATCCCCTCGCGCCCCACTCTGGCCGCCGAGTTCCCGTCGCCCGAGCTCCTCGACGAGCTGCGCACTCGCCTGCTCGAGGCTCCCGAGTGCTTCCCTAAGTGTGCGGCGATTCCGCACCTGCGCCTCGAGGCGACACCCGGGCGGCTGCGCGCGCGGGTCGAGATCGACGTGGCCTGGGAGACCGCCGTCCCGCTCCCGGGTGGCACGGGCACCTGGGACCCGGAGCGGGTGACCGTCGACGGAGACGCGGCCGGCGTTCTCGCACACAGCCCCGACGGTCGACTCTGGATCGCGCTCTCACCCGGGCGACACCGCGTGGTGATGGAGGGAGGACTCCCGGAGCGCGAGACGCTGCAGCTTCCGCTGCCGCTCCGCCCGCGACGCGTGGAGGCGCAGGTCGAGGGCTGGACCCTCGAGGGAATTCGCGAGGACGGCGTTCCGGAATCGAGCCTGCAGCTCACGCGCAAGGCCGACCGGGGTGGTGCCGCCCGCGCAACCCTGGAGCCGACCGAGCTTCCCCCCTTCGTGCGCGTCGAGCGTCGCGTGCAGCTCGGCCTCACCTGGCAGGTCGCGACCCGCGTGGTGCGGGTGTCGCCGCCGGGACAGACGATCTTCCTCGAGGTCCCTCTGCTCGCCGGCGAGTCGGTGACCGCGGAGGGAATCCGCGTCGAGGACGGTCGCGCGCAGGTGAGCCTGGCGCCCCAGGCGCGCGAGGCGGGCTGGGTCTCCGACCTGGAGCCGTCGGACACGCTCGAGCTGCGCGCCCCTGAGGGCGTTCCCTGGGTCGAGGTCTGGAGCGTCGAGGCGGGTCCCATCTGGCACGTGGAGGCCACAGGCATCCCGGTCGTTCACGAGCCGCAGCCGCTCCCGCTGCGCCTGCGCAGGTGGCAGCCATGGCCGGGCGAGACCGTGAGCCTGAGCACCTCGCGGCCCGCGGGCGTCGAGGGTCGCACGCTCACGCTGGACCACAGCGCACTCGAGGTCGAGCCCGGGCTGCGGGCCTCGGAGGTGACGCTCGCGCTCTCGCTGCGCGCGAGTCGCGGCCTGCAGCACCGCGTCGGCCTGCCCGCGGGCGCCGACCTGCAGTCGGTCGAGATCGACGGGGAGCGGCAGCCGATCCGGGCGGTGGACGGCCACGTGACGCTGCCGATCCGGCCCGGCAAGCACTCCGCACGCCTCGTGTGGCGCTCCCCGAGCGGCATTGCCATGCGCTACGCGACCCCGGAGGCCGACCTCGGCGCCCCGAGCGTGAATGCCGAGATCGCACTCAACGTCCCGAGGGACCGCTGGGTGCTCTTCGTCGGCGGGCCGCGTATGGGCCCGGCCGTCCTGTTCTGGAGCCTGCTTCTCGTGGCGGCGCTCGTCGCGGTCGGACTCGGCCGGCTTCCCCTGACGCCGCTCGGCACGGGAAGCTGGTTCCTGCTCCTCGTCGGTCTGACGCAGGTGCCGATCTGGGTATCGCTGATCGTGGCGGGCTGGCTCGTCGCACTCGGCTGGCGCCGGGACCACGCCCGGCCCGCGTCCGACGCGGCCTTCGACGGACTCCAGCTCCTCCTGGCGCTGTGGACGATCGTCGCACTCCTGTGTCTGGTCTGGGCGATCCAGCGCGGACTGCTCGGGCTGCCCGAGATGCAGATCGCGGGAAACGGCTCGCGCGGTCACCTGCTCCGCTGGTTCCAGGACCGCACCGAGGGCACGCTCCCCGCGGGCTGGATGGTGTCCGTGCACCTCTGGTTCTATCGGCTCGCGATGCTCGCGTGGGCGCTCTGGCTGGCGCGCGCACTGGTCGGCTGGCTGCGCTGGGCCTGGCAGTGCTTTACGCAGGACGGTCTCTGGCGCCGCCTGCGCCAGCCCCGCATCACACCCGCATAGACGATCGTCCAGCCTGCCCCGCTGCGCAGCTAGTCGCCGACGACCTGCCGCCGCGCCGCTCTCATTATGAGACGCTCGGGGAGCAGGCGCATGAGGGCCGCGAAGAAGGAGTTGAGCCGGCCGGGTACGCAGACGGGCTTTCCTGCCATGACTGCGTCGTAGCCCTGACGGGCGACCTCCTCGGCCGTCATCCACATGAATCCCGGGTAGTCCTTCGAGACGCTCGCCCGCGTCCCGATGACGTCGTGGTACTCGGTGTACGTGAGTCCGGGGCAGATGGCCGTGACGTGAACGCCGGTGTCCCTAAGCTCGATCGTCAGCGACTGCGAGGTCTTGACCAGGAACGACTTCACGCCCGAGTAGAGCGTGTGACCGGCCATGCCGGGCATCAGACCACCGGTAGAGGAGACGTTGATGATGCGTCCGTAGCCCCGCTCGAGCATGCCGGGCAGGAAGAGGTGCATCAGGTGCGCGGGCGCGGTCGCCATCACCTGCACGAACCTCGCCTGATCCGCCCAGGCGGAGTCGACGTAGTGCTCCGGGATGCCGTAGCCGGCGTTGTTGACCACGGCGTCGACCGCCACCCCATCGGCCTGGAGCTGATCGTAGAGGCTCTGAGGCACCTCCGGATCGGCGAGGTCGGCCCGGATCACCCGGGCCGCGATGTCGTGCTTGTTGCCCAGCTCGGCCGCCAGGTCCCGAAGGCGCGCCTCGCGCCGCGCCAGCAGAACCACGTCGAAGCCGCGCTCCGCAAAGAGCTCGGCGAACGCCTTCCCGATCCCCGCTGACGCGCCCGTGACGAGCGCCGTCCTTCCGCCGGCCGCAGCCTCAGAGATCTCGCTTGTCATTCGCTTCCTCCGTCGACGGACCCCAGGGGTGCCGTCAAGCTGTCTTCTTCCGCGACAGTCCAGAGAGAAGAGCGCTGAGCAGGGTGATGCCGATACAGACCAGCGATCCCGTCCAGGGAGGCGTCGCCGGGGTCGTCCTCGCAATGTACAGGGTGGTGGCGAAGGTGATGCCCCAGAAGATCAACGACAGCAGGGGGATCGCGAAGTACGACCAGACCTCGTCCCGCCTGCCGAACGGGAACACGAGCAATAGCACGAGCGCGACGGCAACGGTCAGCCATCCCGCTCCGCAGATCCGGAACACCGCGAGCAGCACGGTCTGCAACCCCGGCTCCACCTCTCCCCACTCGAGGCCCGCCGCCACGGCGTGATACGGAAAGAACTCCGTCGCCGTCAGAAAGACCGACCCCATGATCAGCATGACCAACGCCACGCATGCATACCCGGCGAGAGCGAAGTACTTCAGACGTCTCATGCTGTCTCTCCCTGAAGACGGCCTATCCCTGCTCTTGCGCCTGCACCGCAGCGCCGCCGTCCAGGAGGTCCTGAATCTCTGCTTCCCCGTACTCCAGCTCTCTCAGGACCTGCCGCGTGTGCTGGCCCAGCTCGGGGGCAGGGGTTGGGGGACGTTTGCGTTCGCCCTCGACCTCGATGGGGCTGTTCACGGTGCGGAGGCGGCCGTGGCGCGGGTGATCGACCTCCAGGAACACGTCGTTGGCGGCCATCTGAGCGTCGCCGGCCACCTCTGCGTAGGTGGGCAGTGCGGTGAAGGGGATGTCGTACTTCTCCAACATGCCGGTCCAGTGCTCGAGGTCGTGTCGGGCGAAGGTCTCGTCGAGGATCTTGATGAGCGCGGGCATGTTCTCGAAACGCGCCTCGAGAGTCCTCCAGCGCGGATCGTCGACCAGCTCCGGACGTTGCATGGCGAGGCAGAACGGCTTCCACAGCTCGTCGTGCTTGTACACGCAGAGCTTGAGCGTGCGGCCGTCTCGCGTCGTGTAGTAGAGGAATGCGTAGCTG
>CAZLBF010000209.1:0-4839 GCA_964557495.1 uncultured Myxococcales bacterium
GTCTCGACCCTGGATCACGTCGAGTCGAGCGATTCCCGCTGGCACAATCGCTACTGGTTCCACCTGGGCGACGTCCAGGGCGAGGTGCTGCTCGGCATCGGAACCGGGGTCTACCCCAACCTGAACGTGATGGACGGCTTCTCGCTGGCCAGCGTCGACGGCGCGCAGCACAACGTGCTGGTGTCGCGCGAGCTCGGCAGCGAGCGCCAGACCGAGATCGGGCCGCTGCGCATTCACGTCGAGCGGGGCCTGCGCCGCATCCGGCTGCAGCTCGAGCCGAACGACTTCGAGATCTCGTACGACCTGGTCTGGGACTCGACGATGCCTCCCTTCGAGGAGCAGCCGCACTTCCAGCGCCACAAGGGCCGCGTCGTCCGCAACAACGCGCGCTACAACCAGTCGGGTCGCTTCAGCGGCACGCTCAGCGTTGCGGGCCGCACCTGGGAGGTCGACCCGGCGCGCTTCTGGGGCGTGCGCGACCGATCCTGGGGGCTGCGCCCGGGACAGGGAGAGCCCATCCCCAAGATGACGGCCGAGCAGCGACAGCAGTTTCTCGCCGCCACCGGGTTCGG
This sequence comes from uncultured Myxococcales bacterium, assembly GCA_964557495.1. Classification (GTDB taxonomy): domain Bacteria; phylum Myxococcota_A; class UBA9160; order SZUA-336; family SZUA-336; genus CAZLBF01. The sequence goes on from CAZLBF010000209.1 coordinate 573, forward strand.
ACTCTACCACTACAACCCCGTGCAGTTTCCGGACTACTCGCTCTTCTACATGCACAACGAGACCCCGGAGGGCCGCGTCAACGTGATCGACGGCGGGCTTCGCTTCCCCTACGGCAGCGACCGGGAGGATGAGGTCCTGCGCGTGGAGAGCATCGAGCACGAGATGCAGTTCGTTCCCGGAACCGCGCGCTTCGAGAGCGGCCGCGTCGAGCTGACGCTCAAGGACGGGAGCGTCAAGCGCTACTCCGTGAAGCCGATCCTGCCGTGCTTCCTCGGTGAGGGGGGCTACGCGGATCCGAAGCGCTGGCACGGCTCCTACCGGGGCAAGCTCGTCGTCGAGGGGCATTCGCTCGACCTGACCGACGAGAAGGTGCTCGACCGGCTCGGCTACGCGACCGACTACTTCTCCGAGTGGCGCTCCGACGACGGCGAGGTGGGCTACGGTCAGTACGAGTACGTGATCGGCTCGTCGAAGCGCCTGTCCGCGTCGACGGGCTAGGCGCGAGCGGGGTGCCGCGCGCTCAGTAGGTCGCCCGGAGACCGATGAACCCCGCGAAGCCGGAGCTCTGGAACCCGGCCGGATCGCGGTACTCGCGGTCGAAGAGATTGTCGAGTCGACCGAAGATCCGCCAGTTCGCGGTCACGTCGTAGCTCGCGGCCGTGTCGACGACCGTGTAGCCCCCGACCGAGATTCGCTCGAACGTCACCGGATCGACGTCCTTGCGGGGCCCCACGTACTGCACGTCGAGGCTCAGGGTCGCCTTCGGGATCGGAACCACCTCGAGCCGGCTGTTCAGCGTGTGCGCTGGACGGCGCAGGAGGTCTTGCCCCGTGTCCCGATCCTCGGCGCTGACATAGGTGTGGTCGACGCGAGCGAAGAGGCGATCCCCCAGCTCCAGTGAGACGAATGACTCGAAGCCGTCGGTCTTGGCCCGGCCGACGTTCTCGAGCGTCGTGAAGTCGTCCGTCACCTGGATCAGGTCCCGGATCCGGTTCTGGAAGTACGTGCTTCCCAGGCGGATGCGCTCGCCGAAGAGCGGCTGCTCGATCCCGATCTCCCACCCCCGGCTCTTCTCGGGGTCCAGGTCCGGATTCCCGTGGAACACCGCGAAGCCGGAGAAGGTGGAGGTTCCGTAGAGGTCGTCGAGCGACGGCGCCTTGAACGCCGTGGCGATGCTCGCGTGGACGCGCGTCCCGAATCTCGGATAGACGTACCCGGTCGCCACCCGATAGGTCAGCTCCGAGCCGAACTCCTCGTTGTCCTCGAGCCGCAGCCCCGCCGCCCCGAAGACGCCAAGGGTGCTCGAGAACTGCTCCTGCAGGAACACGGCGCTCGTGCGCATGCTCTCGTCGGCGCCGGACTCGAACGCGCCGAACAGCCCCTCCGACGAGAAGGAGGAGTCGATCGTCTCGCGCTCGGTCTCGCCTCCCAGCGTCACGACGTGGCTTCGCCCGACCAGGAAGTCGTGCTGCCAGTCGAACTTGAGCCGCGTCCCGTCGTTGCTCGACCTCGAGCGTTCGGGGTTCACGTCGTCCGGGTCGTTCGAGTTGTCGCGGTTGTAGTCGGTGTACCCGACCCCGAGCCGCTGCTGCCACTTTCCCCCCAGCAGCTCGAGGCGCCCCTCCGAGCGCAGGAAGAGCTGGCTCGTGTCGTCCTCGGCGTCCGGGTCGTCCAGGAACGGATCGAGGTCCCCTTCGGTGTCGACGTACCGCCCCACCAGGGTGAGCTCGGTCTGGCGGGTCGGGCTGAAGCCGATCCGGCCGGAGACGGTCGTGTTGTCGTATCCGTCCCGCTCGTCCCCGCCGAGATCCTCCGAGAGCTGGGTCTCCCCGCGCGTGTGGAGGGTCGTGAAGTTGAGCGCGTAGTTGACCCGGTCGTTGCTCCCCTGGACCGACGTGGACTGCTGCACCGTCTTGAACGAGCCGTACTCGGCCCAGGCCGTGAAGCGCGGCTTCCCGCTCCCCTTGCGCGTGACCAGGTTGATCACTCCGCCCACGGCGTCCGAGCCGTACAGGCTGCTCATCGGTCCACGCATCACCTCGACCCGCTCGAGGTTCTCGGTGAGCAGGTGAGCCGGATCGAACGTACCGCCGGGCAGGCTCGGATCGGAGATGTCGATGCCGTCGAGGAGCACCAGCGTGTGGTTCGAGTCGGTCCCCCGCGTGAAGATCGAGGTCTGCTTTCCGACGCCGCCCGACTGCGCGACCTTCATCCCCGGCACGCTCCGGAGCACGTCGGGAAGCGTGCGCAGCTGCCTGCGCTCGATCTCGTCGCGATAGATGACCGTGATCGACCCGGCCACCTGATCGACCGGAACCTCCATGCGGCGCGGTGCGCTGGCGACGCCGGGAATGGCGTCGTCCACCAGACCCGGATCCTGTGCGAGCGCCGCCGCGGGCGCGAGGCTCAGCGCGGCGGCGACGAGACTCCGGGCAAGGGAATGGCGCGACCGGCGCGGGGTCGAGACGCGCATGGGGGAGTCCTCCTGCTGCGATTGCGGTACTTCGTGACCGCGTCACCGCAACGAGGGACCCCGCACCGACGAACAACCCCGTACGCCGGATGGGTGACGCACGACGGCAGGTCTCCTGGCTCGCGGGTCGCGGCCTCCACCCTGCCTTCCCGGTCTCCCAGTGGCGTGGTCGGGCGGGGGCTCTCCGCTCACAGTTGCGGGGGCAGCCCCGGCTTTGTCCGGTCGTCTCGACCGGACGCACCGAGTTCCCTTTTCATCCTTTCGGAACCGTCGGAGCGAGTCTATGCCCCCCTCCGCTCCAGGGTCAACCTGCGGTGGACCCGGGGTCGACGGCTACGCGGCGCCCCTCCGCGGGCGCGCGCGGGCTCAGACGACGACCTGTCGCGTGTGGCCCAGCGTCTCCGCGGCTTCGGCGACGATGCGGGAGATCAGCTCCCGGACCGGGGGCAGATCCTTGACCATGCCGACGACCTGGCCCGCGACCACGAGGCCCCGCTCCACGTCGCCCTTGACGGCCGCCTCCGGGAAGCGGTGATAGCCGATCTTGCTCTTCAGCTCGGCCACGTCGTCCGTCGTCCGCTCGAACTCCGCCATCTCGGTCGAGCAGGGGTTGCGCGCGACGCGCAGCGGACCGCTCTTGCGTCCGACCATGAGCGTATCGGTCTCGGCTAGGCCGAGCAGCGCCCGCTTGTAGTTCTCGTGGATCGGGGACTCCTCGGTGGCGATGAAGCGCGTACCCATCTGGATGCCCGTGGCGCCGAGACAGAGCGCGGCCGCCAGCCCGCGTCCGTCTCCGAAGCCGCCCGCGGCGATCACGGGCAAACCGGTCGCGTCGACGACCTGCGGGATCAGCACGAGCGTGGAGATCTCGTCCGGGCTCTTGAAGGATGCCCCCTCGCTCCCCTCTGCGACGATGCCGGTGCAGCCGGCCTCCTTCGCCTTGAGCGCGAGCTTGACGCTCGGGACCACGTGGTAGTTCTCGATGCCCGCCTCGCGGAACATCGGCGCCACGCGCTTCGGAGAGCCGGCACTGGTGGTCACAAAGGGCACGCGCTCGTCGATGGCTACCTGTGCGTGGCCGGCCGCCGTGGGCATGGCCGCCATGATGCTGATGCCGAACGGCTTGTCCGTGAGCTCGCGCGTCTCGTGGATCGCCTTGCGCAGCCCGTCGCTGTCGAACATGGCGGTGCCCATGATGCCGAGCCCGCCAGCGTTGGAGACGGCGGCCACCATCGGCGGCGTGGAGATCAGGCCCATGGGTCCGAGACACACCGGGTGCTCGATGCCGAGCAGCTCGGTCAGGGGGGTGGAGAGGATGGCCATGCTGTCTACCTCCGCGTAGGGGTGGCTCTTCGGATCTCCTTTTACCACCGCAGGGCACTCCTTCCAAGGAGCCGGGTGCGACCCACCCGGCCGCTGCGACGTGTGTCAAGATCGGCGCGACGGGGACTCGAGGAAGCGGACTTCGAGCTCCGCGCGACGGAGATCCGAGCATGACCAGCGAGCCCTACCGGGTGTACGGGATGACCCAGTCCTATTTCACCCGCAAGATGACGGGATACCTCGACTACAAGTGCATTCCCTATCGCTTTCACCGCTTCGGCGGCGCGCACCCCGAGGCGCGCGCAGCCGGGTGGTCGGGTGGCATCCCCACGATGCGGACGCCCGACGGGGAGTTCATGTGGGATAGCACCGACATGATCCACCACCTCGAACTCCGCTTCCCCGAGCCGTCGGTGCTGCCGCCCGACCCGCTGCGGCGCTTCCTCTGCTACGCGCTCGAGGACGTCGTG
>CAZLBF010000210.1:0-4537 GCA_964557495.1 uncultured Myxococcales bacterium
CCCGCGGCAGCATTCTACGCCGTGAGCCAGAACCAGAAGGCCGCGCAGCTGATGCCGCCGAGGAGCTGCGCGGCGACCCCCGGCCACAGCGAGAGCGAGCGCTCGCGGATCATGGCGAGCGCGAGACCTGCGATGCCCGAGGCGCCTGCGACGACGGCGATCTCCTGAACCGGCGGCAGCAGCCGCGAAGGCTCGAGCCAGATGAACGGCAGCGAGAGCGTCACCGCCGTGAGCGCGTAGAGGCCCGCGGACACCCACGCCGCGCCGGAGGCGTGCCAGGGCCCAACGGCCGACGGCGCCCGGGAGCCGAGCTGCAGCAGGCCGTGGACGAGCCCCCGGAACCAGCTCTCCGCGGCGACGGCCGCGAGCGCGACCGCGCCGACGCTGAGAGCGATCGTGCCGGGATCGAGCGAGGCCGGCTGTGGAAACCAGGCGCGCATGGGCAGCGCCGCCAGCGCGGCGACGAGCGCGAGCGGAAGCCAGTCGGCACCCGCCGGCCGCCTCCAGCCGTAGAGCCAGAGGCGCCGCCCCGAGAAGAGCCAGGAGAGAAGCCAGCTCGCGACCCCGACGAAGAGCGAGAAGGTCGCGATGCCCGCCGTCACTCTGCCGAACGCCGCGGCCAGCGTGGGAATCGCGCTGCCGCCGAGACCGGCGATGGCGCCGAACGCACCCAAGCCCCCGACGAGCAGCGCGACGCGTGCCACGGCGAGCAGCCGCTGCCAGGGCTTCGGGCTCCGATAGGCGAGGCCGAGGACGCGCAGCAACTCGGCGGGGGCGAGCGCGCTACCCAGGGGCCGCGGCGAGCCGCCGATGTTGTGGGAGCCGCCCCAGCGTTTTCCGCGCGGGCGCCCGTCGACGTTGCGGTCGAGCAGGTTGAGCAGGCTGTAGGCGTCGTTCAGGTCGATGTCCGAGAGCGTCGACGCGCGGCGCAGCGTGTAGTGCCCCGGCTCCCTCTCGAGCGCGATCAAGCCGAGCTGATCGCCCCAGCGCTCCTTCAGGAGCTTCTCGACCGCGTAGATCCCGGAACTGTCTCGACACACTACGGCGACGCTGCGCTTGCCGAGCACCGTATGGCCATAGACCTCCTCGATGTTCGCATAGCCGCGAAAGTCGTCGGCGCTGTAGATCATCCGGTCGATTTCGCCGAGCATCCCGACGGTGTAGGCCTCGAGGTTGAGGGTCTGCCAGTCGCCACCGCCCTTGACCTGGCGCTCGCGCAGGAGCAGGTGGTCCAGTCGCCGCTGGGCCTCGCGCAGGACGTCCGCGGGCAGGCCGCACACCTCGGCCAACTCGTTCCCGTTGGCATCGATGGCGCCCTCCAGGCGGATCATGGGGAGCAGGACGTCGCGCGCCTGTGGCCGGAGGCCGCGCAGGCGCGCGTGGTTGAGCAGGCACCAGAGGGCGAGGAGTGTGTCGAGGTCGGGCTCGTTGGCGTAGACCGACCAGTCGCCATCGGAGAGGTCGAGCCCGCCGTGCACGAGGAGCAGCGCCTGCTCGCAGGTGGCGAGGGTGAAGGTCCGCTCGCAGTCCTGGTGGTGGTCGAGATTGTAGAGGCGCTTCTTGTTGTCGAGCAGCGGGCCGAAGCTGCCGACACCGTCCAGCAGGATCACACGCCCGCCGAGCGCTCGGGCCTCGGCCTCGGAGAAGACGTAATCGCGGCGAATGTGGACCTGGATGCGCGGCGCTTCGTCGCAGACGAGATGATCGTCGCCTTCGCTGTGTCGCATGCGGTAGCGCTGCGGGAGCGACGGCAGCGGGCCGGGGACGTACCAGCCGGAGGGCGTGTCCAGATCCGGGGCGAGCGGGTCCAGCGGACCGGAGATCTCTCCCCGGTCTCGGCCGAATCCGCGCAGGTCGCTCTGGCCCATCGTTCGCCCGCCCATGACAGCCGCTGGTGCCCCCGCAGCCCGAGAGCGTCGGGCGGCCTCGGCACGAGCGCAAGCCCTGTCCGTTCTCAGTATCGGTCTGCCCCGGAATTACTGAGCTTTTCCCCCGGGCCCGCTGATCCAGCCGCTGAAGGTACTCCAGAGTTGATCCCAGGATCAGACGGGCGCTGCGGACATGTTCATGTCTCAACGTCGTACTTCGCCATTCATCGGAACGAAGTACACCGGCGCGACGCGTGTCTCGACCGTCCCTTCTCCGGTCTTCTCCAAGAGGGTGAGCTGCTGATCCGAATCACTCTGGCCGATCGGGATCACGAGCCGGCCGCCCAGGCGCAGCTGGTCGATCAGAGGCTCGGGAACCCGCGGCGCGGCGGCCGTCACGATGATGGCGTCGAAGGGCGCCGCCTCGGGCCAACCCTGGTAGCCGTCGCCCAATCGCAGATGAACATCGTCGTAGCCGAGCCGGTGCAGGCGCTCGCGAGCCAGATCGAAGAGAGGCTCGAGAATCTCGATCGAGTAGACCTCATTCACCACGCAGGCCAGCACCGCAGCGCCGTAGCCCGAGCCCGTTCCGATCTCGAGCACCCGGCTGGACTCGTCCACCAGCGCGAGCGCGATCATGATCGCGACCGTGTAGGGTTGGCTGATGTGCTGCTCGTACTGGATCGGCAGCCAGCGGTCCTCGTACGCAAAGGGGCGCTGATCGGGGGGTAAGAACGCGCGCCGGGGAACTCGCCGCATCGCGTCGAGGAGCCGCTCGTCGTGAATCCCGCGCGCCTCGATCTGTTCGGCCACCATTCGAGCGCGGTCCGCAGCGAAGGGGTCGTCGATCGCGCTGGTGTCCTCGCGCGAGCTTGCGCAGGCCGTCATCCCCAGCGCCCACACGGAAAGCGCTGCGGCGCGCCAGCATCGCCCGGCGGCCAGATCTCCCTGCATGGTGGTAGTCTACCTTGCGCGCAGAAACCTACGCCGCTGCCCGCAAACGCTCTCTCGGAGCCTTCAGTGCTTCTTCCGGTCCGGGTATAGCGGGTCCAGGAAGGGATTGGGATCCGTCAGGCCACCGATGACAGAGACCGGATAGCCGAAGCCGACGTTCTCGAGGGTCGCCAGACCTTCGATGACCCGGTCGATTTCTCGCGGCGGCAAGGCGACCGTGATTTCGTCGTCAGCCACCTGCCCCAGCGCCCGTTCACCGTAACAGGGGATCGCGACGGACGTCTTGCCGGTCGCGTAATAGCGACCGAAGGAGTCCATGCATGCTCCCTCCCCGATGAAGGTGAACTCGAAGATCTCGTACCGGACCTTCTGCATCCCGCACAGCAGCATCATGATCTGGGCTGGATTGCCGAAGACCATGATCATGTCCGGCTCGAAGGTCGCCTTGTCGAGCGGACCGGCGACGATGGCCTGGCCGGGAGGCACCACCGGGTAGTCCTTCTGTTGCTTCATGGCCTCTTCGGCAGAGGGCATCCAGGTGCGGGAGAACTGGACGCACTCGGACTCGACGTCGCTCTCGAGGCTGGGGACCAGCCCGTGAATCCGCTTGCACCGGTGGTTGAGCTGGTCATCGCTCGTCACTGCCACGGTCAGCTTCGAAACCCTCGCCATGAAGGGAACCTGGCAGAACACGCAGCCTGCGGGCCAGCGGATGACCCCCTCCATGCCCTCCAGCTCGGCCGCGTCCTGCAGCCTGCGAAAGGCGATCGGCTCGGTCCTGAGCTTCAGACTTCTCTTGATCGATTCACTTCTCTCGGCCCAGTGGCTCATGGGAACCCCCGCGTCCGTCGACGGTCGAAAGCGACCGCCGAATGCGCCATCGAGAATAGGGCATTCAGTGCGACCAGGCTTTGCAGGTCGAATGGGATGCGTCTTTACCAGACCTGTGTGTTGCGTTGACCGGTTGAGCTCGAGAGCTCTACCGGACGTGGCGGAATACCCGCTCGTCTTCCTATCTTCCTGGCGCGGGAGGTTCCACCGCTCGTCCAGCCCGCCAGGTCATCGCGTACCACGCGTGGGAGCCCTGGCAGTTCGAGAGCTGGAAGGGGCCGCGGGAGCCGGGAGCCGCGAAGGGAGCCAGCCATGCCCGCTCGAAGCAGCGCCGTCGGCTCGAAGCTGGGTGGAGCCGAGGCCGAGATGTCCGCGCGCCGACTGCTCGCGTATGCGGCCGCCATCGGTGAGCTTGGTGACGCCTTCTTCGACGACGCCCGTCCGGGCGGCATCGTCGCGCCGCCCCCGATCTGCGTCTCCCTCGAGTGGCCGGTGGTGAGCGGCGCTCGGGCGCGCGAGGGCCTCGGCATGGCGCCCGAAGAGCGCGTTCGCGCGGTCCACGCCAGCCAGGATTCGAGCTTTCACCGGCCGATCCGGCCGGGCGACCGGCTGCGCACCGAGGGAAAGCTGGTCGCCCTGCGCCGTACCCGGGCGGGAGCCTTCTCGCTCAGCAAGCTCGAGACAGTCGACGCCGCGACCGGCGAGCCGGTGGTGACCTCGTGGTCGAGCTCGATCTTCCGCGGCGTCGCGGTGGAGGGCGAGGACCGCGTGCTCGAGGAGGCACCGCCGCTTCCTGAGTTAGCGGAGCCCCCGCATTCTGCCGCTTCCGCGGGAGGGCGGCTGGAGCGGGTCGAGATCCGGATTCCGCGCGAGCTGCCTCACGT
>CAZLBF010000211.1:0-28039 GCA_964557495.1 uncultured Myxococcales bacterium
CAGCCCGGCGTGTCGCGGTGGCCGATGTTGTCGGGATAGGCGGACCAGTCGGCCTTCATCTCGGGAAAGATCGTCTGCTCGTAGATGTCCTGGACCTTCTGAATGGCCTGGGTCAGAACTGGCCTCCCGCCGTTCACGAACTCGGGATACTCGTCCCGGTAGTACCCGCGTAGCTCGTTGGCGATGCCGACGAGCGCCTGGTCCACGGTGTCGTAGTCCCGGTCGAGCGCCCGGACCGCCTGGACCTTGATGTAAGGGATGTCCTGCGAGATCGATCCCTCGGCGATCGCCTCGTTGACGCGCTCCATTGGAGGCGGGTACTGATGCGAGGGTCGGTTGTGGCAGTCGATGCAGTCCATGGTGCGCATCTCGAGCGTCGCCTTCTGCTCCTCGCCGAGCTCGTTTCCCTCGTGGTTGAACTCGGTCACGCTTCCGTCGGCGCGCGTGACACGGACCCACGCGATGTCCTGCCTGCGGTCGTCGGTGGCGATGTACTCCACCCTGGAGGCGATCAGCATGTGGTAGTGAATGCCCGAGCCCTGCAGGAAGGTCGTCTTCTCGCCCCCGATCTTCAGCAGCATCCTGAGCTGGTGGAGCGAGTTCTCCTCGTCGGAGAGGTAGTAGGACCGGACCAGCTCCTTGTACCCGACGAACTTCCGCCGCCAGTGGCACTCCTCGCAGGTCTCGCGAGCCGGGCGCAGGTCGTGGATCGGGGTGGGAATGGGCCGCGAGAACGTGTCGAGGGCCGTCGCCCAGACCTGCCGCAGGCCGGAGAGCTTGGACTTGACGAACCAGTCGGCCCCCGCGCCGATGTGACACTCGGCGCAACGCACGCGTGCGTGGGGCGAGTCGTTGTATCTCACCCATTCGGGATTCATGACGCTGTGGCAGAGCTGACCGCAGAACGCGGCGGATTCGGTCGCATGGAACGACTGATACGCCCCGACGCCCGAGAGGACGATCACGAGCACTCCGCTGACGAGGAGACTCAGTGCTACGTAGCGATGCTCGGGCACCGTGAGATCGAAGCGGAACTCGGAGAGTGGGCCGTGGTCCTGGCTGGACTTCCGGCGCCTTCGCTCGAGGATCATGCCCGCGGGGATGAGGACGAACCCCATCACGATCACACCGGTGAACAGGAGATAGAGAATGCCCAGATAGGGCGCGGCATTGCTGCTCATGAGCTCGAAGATGAAGAGGATGAGACCGGCAAAGAAGCCGAAGCTCAGTAGCCCCATCCCCGCGAAGGAGATCCAGTTCCGCCAGTAGCCTCGTTCACCCGGGGTTTGCGCGTTGTCCAAGCGAGGTTCTCCTCAGCGGGTCTTGAGCAGTACGGTCCGCAAGTCCGCGCGGCGATCGCGATTCAGGGGACTCGATCGCCGTTCGAGTCGGGCTGCGAGCGACCGGTAGGTTAGAGGAAGGAGGCCGCGATTCCTAGCCCCGAATCGGGTGCGATCGTGCCGGGAACCTCTGGCGCGCACCCCGCGACCCTCCCGGCTACAGGCAGAGCGGACAGATGATATAAGGGAGAACGGACGGATCCCGGGAGGAGCGAGGATGGAAGAGCTTCAGGTGGGCCGCGGGAAGTTCCACTTCGAGGACCCGGACGACCTGCGCGACTGGATGCGCGAGCACAAGCCTCGAGGCCTCGTGTCCAAGGTGATGACCGAGCAGGATGCGATCGCGCAGTTCGTGAGCGATGGCGACTACCTGAACTGGGAGCGCTTTCCTCATTCCCTGATTCGAGAGGTGGTCCGCCAGAAGAAGCGGGACCTCTGGCTGGGCGCCAAGTTCTCCGGGCTGGAGACGACGGTGCTCGTGGCGGGCGGCTGCGCCTCGAAGATCGACATCGGGTGGGTCGGCGGCGGACGCGCCCTGTTCGCGGCCATAGAGCAGCGCCAGGTGGAGGCGTTCGAGTGGGCCAACGGCGTCCTGTCCATGCGGCTGCGCGCCGGGGCCATGGGCGTGCCGTTCATTCCGATTCGCTGGTTCGGGGGGACCGACAACCTGCCGCTGTCCGGCGCCCGGCTCGTGAACGACCCGTACTCCGGTAAGCCGATCTGCCTGATCCCGGCGCTCAACCCCGACGTCAGCTTCATTCACGTCCCCCAATGCGACCGGTTCGGCAATGCCCGCATCTTCGGCACGTCGATCGCGCCCACCGAGTCGGCGATGGCCTCGAAGAAGGTGATCATCAGCACCGAGGAGATCATCTCCGAAGACGAGGTGCGAGCCGAGCCCTTCAAGACCACCATTCCCTACTACCTGGTCGACGCGGTCGTCGAGGCGCCCTACGGCGCGTTCCCGGCTTCGGTGCCCGGCTACTACCGGGGCTCGTCCGAGCACGCCGCCGCCCTGGTTCAAGCGGCGAGCAGCGACGGCATGGGCGAGTACCTGGAGCGCTACGTCCATGGCGTCACCTCGCATCGTGAAATGCTGGACAAGATCGTGGGACTCGACGCGCTGCTGGCCATGAGATCCGAAATGACCATCAAGGAGGGCTATCGCTGATGGCTGCCAAGACCGCGATGCACCCCAATGAGCGGCTGATCTGCGTCGGCGCCAGGCTCCTCGAGGACAACAAGAACTACTTCGCGGGTGGCGGATTGCCGCTGGTCGCCTTCACGCTGGCCCAGCGTCTGTACGCCCCCAACATCACCTACGTGGCGGAGTGGGGGGTGATCGACGCTCGCTGCGGAGTTCCGGCGATGGGCGGGGCCGAAGCCGACCGCCAGGCGGCGGCGTGGGAAACCATGAACACGGTCTTCTGTCACGCACAGCTGGGTCTGATGGACTACGGGCTGCTGGCGGCCCTGCAGATCGATCCCTGGGGGAACATCAACTCCAGCTTCGTGGGGGGCGACTTCGCGAATCCGTCGCGGCGCTTCGGCGGGCCGGGCGGCGCCACCGGCATCGCCTCCTGCTGCTGGCGAACCATCTACCTGACGCAGCTACAGGCGCGCAAGTTCGTCGAGAAGATCGACCACATCTCGTCGCCCGGGTACCTGGACGGGTCGCCTGGAGCCCGGGAGCGTGCGGGGCTTCCGCGCGGAACCGGCCCGTACCGCGTGGTGACGCCAGAGGCGATCTTCGGCTTCGACGAGGAGACGCGTCGCATGAAGCTCATCTCCGTGGCCCAGGACGTGACCGTCGAACAGGTACTGGAGAACATGAGCTTCGAGCCGGTCGTAGCGCAAAAGGTCGACACGATTCCCGAGCCGAGTGAGGATGAGGTGAGCTTCCTGCGCAACGAGGTTCTCGCCACGCTGCAGATGGACGTTCAGACCATCGCCCTCTAGCCGGCTCCGGGGCACTTCTCTCAGGCTGGAGCAAGCACCATGACCACGGTATTGATCTGCCGCGACGCGCTGGAGGACTCCGTGCTGGGCAACCTCGCCGTGGCCCGGGCCGTCGCGCGACAGGGGGGAGAGGCGGTCGTCGTCTTCGTGGGTGAGGCGCTGGCCGCGCTCGACACGGGCACATTTCGCTGGTCGCCGAACTTCAAGACGCGCGACGCGCGCGGCAAGCTCATCGCGGCGGCGGAGGCGGCGGAGCTGCCGTTCGCCCACCGGGAGCTCGATCCGCGCTGGTCGGACGTGCGCTCTCTGGTGCGCGCCCTGGCCGCCGAGTCGAGCATCCGCCTGGTCGCGTGTCCCGTATGGAGCCAGCTCCTGGGACTCGACAAACCGCTCGATCCCCTGGAGTGCATCGACGAGGCTCAGCTGCTCGACCTGCTGCAGCGGGCCGAGACCATCGTGGGAGGCTACTGATGTCGGAGTGGGGCGACTGGCAGCCGGTCGAGGGATTCGATCTCGAGCACGTCCTCTACGAGAAGCGCCATCGAGAGCGCGGCGGGGGCGTGGCGCGCATCCGCTTCAACCGCCCGGAGCGCATGAACGCCCTGAACGGAGCCATGTTCCAGGCCATCGTCGACGCGCTGCGCGACGCCAACCGCGACTCGAGCGTGGGCGTGATCGTGATCTCGCACACGGGGTCGCACTTCGGCGTCGGGGGGGACCTGCGGGGCGGTCTCGAGAGCGGCGACCTCGGGGGGGCCATGACCCAGGTCGATCCGAGCATCAAGCAGAGCCTGAAGCCGGTCATCGCGGCGGTGCGCGGCTACGTGATCGGCGCCCACAACCACATGGCCTACACCTGCGACTTCACGATCGCCGGCGAGAGCGCGGTCTTCGGCCAGAACGGCCCGAGGGTGGGGAGCCCGGCCAGCGGCTACATGGTCGCCAGCTCCGCGCACGTCGTTGGAATGAAGCGTGCGCGGGAGCTCTGGCTGCGGCTTCGGCACCTGACCGCGCAGGAGGCGCTGGAAGCGGGCCTGTGCAACGTGGTGGTCCAGGACCGGCTGGTCGACGCCGAGGTCGAGCAGTGGTGCGGAGAGATCCTGGACCTGGTGCCGCCCTGCCTGGCTGCCGTGAAGCAGAGCTTCGAGGCGGTCGACGCGCCACTCCAGTACTCCGGGAACTTCCTCAACATGATCGAGCCCGGCTTCTTCGGGACCCCCGAGCTCCGGGAGGCGATGCAGGCGTTCCTCGAGCGACGCAAGCCGAACTACTGGTCCGAGGAGATGGTCGCCCGCCGCAAGTACTAGCCCGGCCGCGGAGGCTCAGTCCCCCGGGGCCAGGTGCTGCACGAACCAGCTCGTGGCCGCGCCCGCGGCGCGCGAGAACCAGGGCTCCGCTGCGTACACGTCGAAGTGGCCGCACTCGAGCACGACGAGCTCCTTGGGGGACCCGGCGCGCTCGAATGCGGCGCGCGCGACGTCCACCGGGATCAGCGAGTCGCCCTCGGCCAGGATCATGAGCAGAGGCGTGGGGGAGATGAGCTCGATCGGACCCGCCGGGTCGTACTCCAGCATCTGCTCCAGCGACTCGAGCGTGACCGCGTTCCGCCAGGTCGGCGCCAGCTCCGCTCCCAGCTTCTCGAACCACTCGTAGGCGTCGGGCACGGCGAGCACGCAGGGCTCCCCGGGCGGAGCCACCACCTTCAGCTCGTTGGCGGCGCCCGCGCTGAAGCGCGCGACGCGGTCCAGGACCAGCAGGCCGGCCATCTGGTCGAACTCGGCCTTCTGCCCCGAGGCCAGCATCTGTCGCCAGGCGCCGATCGCGGGAACCTGGGCCACGGCCGCCTTGATCCGCGGGTCGAAGGCCGAGAGGTGAAGCACGTGGCCGCCGCTGTAGGACGTTCCCCAGATACCGATCCGGTCGGGGTCGACCTCTGGCTGCTGGGCGAGCCAGGTGATCGCGTTGCGGAAGTCCTCGTGCTGCTCGTGCGGGAAGACCTGGCCGCGCGGCTCTCCCGCACTCTCGCCCAGGAAGCGGAAGTCGAAGACCAGCGTGACGAATCCGGCCGCGGTGAAGCGCTCGGCGAAGGCGGGTAGGAACATCTCCTTGACCGCCGAGAAGCCGTGAGCCATCGCGATGGCGGGGGCCCTCGCTCCGGCGGAGATCCCCTCGGGCACGTAGAGCCAGCCGCGACACTCGAGCCCGCGGCTCTGGAAGCGGACGTCTCTTCGCATGGTACATTTCTCCCGCTCTGCGCCGAGGCGCCGCTGGTCCGGTGCAGCTTCTCTCTCGAGAAGTACCCTCGGAGCGTCGTCGCGGGGTATGACCCCGGTCATAGCGGAGGCAGGGGAGGGAATGAACGAGGGCGATCGAAACCAGGCCGCGGAGGGGCTTCAGCTCTGCGCCGATCTGATCCAGGAGATCGGGAAGGTGCTCGTCGGCCAGGAGGCGATGGTCTCCCGGCTGCTGATCGGGCTCTTGTCGGACGGCCACGTGCTGCTCGAGGGCGTGCCGGGGCTGGCGAAGACCCTGACCGTGCGCTGCCTGGCGCAGGCGATCGACACGGGATTCTCGCGCATCCAGTTCACGCCGGACATGCTGCCCGCGGACGTGGTCGGCACCGAGGTGTTCAACCCCAAGGAGGCCACGTATAGCGTCAAGCAGGGCCCGATCTTCTCGAACCTCATCCTGGCCGACGAGATCAACCGCGCTCCGGCCAAGGTGCAGGCGGCGCTGCTCGAAGCGATGCAGGAGCGGCAGACGACGATCGGCGATCGCAGCTACCCGCTGGCCGATCCCTTCCTCGTCCTCGCGACCCAGAACCCGATCGAGCAGGAAGGCACCTATCCGCTGCCGGAAGCCCAGGTGGACCGCTTCATGCTGAAGGTCAAGGTGGGATATCCGAGCAAGGAGGAGGAACGCCGGATCATCGACCGCATGGCGAGCGGACGGGCCGAGCCGGAGGTCCGAAAGGTCTGCAGCCCGACGGCGATCCTCGCGGCCCGCAGCTCCGTCGACCAGGTGTTCTTCGACGACAAGCTCCGCGACTACATCGTCGACCTCGTTCGCGCCACGCGCGACCCGGCCGGTGTGGGGATCGCCGACCTCGACGGCATGGTCGAGACCGGGGCGAGCCCCAGGGCGTCCATCTACCTCGCGAAGACCGCCAAGGCGCATGCCTTTCTCCAGGGACGCAGCTACGCCACGCCGCACGACGTGAAGACGATCGCCCACGACGTGTTGCGCCACCGCGTCATCCTGACCTACGAGGCGGAGGCCGAGGGAAAGACCTCGGAGGAGATCGTCGACCGGATCCTCGCCGGGGTCCTCGTGCCGTAGCCGCAGCGGGTCGTGGCTGCCATGTTGGCTCGAGAGATTCTGGAGCGGGTCCGGGAGATCCAGGTACGTACCGGACGGCACGTCGCCGACGTGCTCGCCGGCGAGTACGTCTCGGTCTTCAAGGGACGGGGCATCGAATTCGACGAGGTGCGCCCGTACGTTCCGGGCGACGACGTCCGCAGCATCGACTGGAACGTGACCGCCCGCATCGGTGAGCCCTACGTCAAGCGCTACGTCGAGGAGCGCCAGCTCACGCTGATGCTGATGGCCGACGTCTCGGCCTCACAGGACTTCGGCTCGGGGAGCCGCTCGAAGCGGGAGGCGACCGCAGAGCTGTGTGCGCTGCTCGCGTTCTCGGCCATCCGCAACGACGACAAGGTCGGACTCACGTTGTTCCACGGAGACATCGAGCAGTACATCCCGCCGCGAAAGGGCCAGAAGCACGCGCTCCGCGTGGTGCGCGAGGTGCTCGCGCACGGGCCGGATGCACCCGAGACGCGCGGGTCGGCGCGCGGACGAGGCCGTCTCGGGCTCCTGCGGAAAGCCTGGCGGCGGCCGCGCTCCGCGCGCGAGTCGACGAGCATCGCCCGCGCGATGGAGTTCCTGAGCTCGGTCACGCCCCGCAAGACGATCTGCTTCGTGGTGAGCGACTTTCTCGACCAGGGCTACGAGCGAGCGCTCCGCACCGCGAACCGGAAGCACGACGTGGTCGCGGTGCTCGTCACGGATCCCCGAGAGCTCGAGCTACCGGGCATCGGGCTGGTGGCGCTCAGGGACGCCGAGACCGGGCAGGCGCGCATCTTCGACACCGCCTCGGAGGCGTTCCGCGGAGAGGTCCGCAGAGCCGCCGCCGAGCGCGTGCGCTCCCTCGAGGCGAGGCTTCGATCGTCCGGGATCGACTTCATCCACGTCGATGCCTCCGGATCGGTGGTCGATCCGCTGGTGCACTTCTTCCGGATGCGCGAGAGGAGGGGACGGCGTTGAGGCCGGTCGCTCTCGGGCTCGCTCTGATGCTCCTCGCGGCGCCGGTCCTCGGTGACGAGGCGCTCGAGCGGATCACGGAGAGTGGGCCGATCCGTGCGACCGTGCGCATCGCGCCTGCGAGACCCGTGATCGGCGATGCCCTGAGCCTCGAGATCGAGGTCGTCGCCGAGTCCGGGGTCGAGCTGCTCATGCCCGAGTTCGGCGAGGCCCTCGACCGCTTCGCGATCGTCGACTTCGTCCCCGCGGAGCAGGTCGACGACCAGGGGCGGACGATCGCCCGCCAGCGCTACACGCTCCAGCCCTCTCGCTCCGGCCCTCAGAGCGTCCCGCCGATCCTGATCGAGTTCGTCGATCGGCGCGCCGGTCGCCCGCTGGCTCCGGAAGGGGAGGACGCCTACGAGCTGCTCACGGAGCGCCTCGAGTTCGATGTGGTCTCGGTGCTCCCGGAGGATGCCCCGCTCGAGCTGCGCCCGCTGCGGGCCGAGCTTCCGCCGCTCGCCGGTCAGCGCCGTCCCGCGTGGCCGTTCGTCGTCGCAGCACTCGTCCTGCTCGCGGCAGCTCTGCCGTTCGGGCTCAGTCGCTGGCTCGCCTATCGCTCCCGGGCGCGACGCCGGAGCGCCTTCGAGATCGCGCGCGCCGAGCTCGACGCTCTGCTGGCGCGGCCCAGCCCCACCGAGAGCGAGCTCGAGCCGTTCTTCGTGGAGCTCTCGGGGATCGTCCGCCGCTACCTCGAGAACCGCTTCGGCCTGCGTTCTCCCGAGCTCACCACCGAGGAGTTCCTCGCCGTGATGAGCGCGGCGCCGGACCTCGCGCGCGACCACCGGAACGTGCTGCAGAGCTTCTTGAGGCGCGCGGACCTGGTCAAGTTCGCGGGACACGTTCCGCCGCCGGGAGCGGTTCAGGAATCGATCGACGCGGCGCGGAGCTTCCTGGAAGAGACGCGCGAGGACGCACCGTTCTTCCAGGACGCGACGGCGGAGGCTGCCGGTGCCTGACTGGGAGCTTCGCGATCCGCTCTTTCTGCTCGCGGGCCTGCTCGCCCCGTTCATCTACGTGCTCGCGACGCGCCTCCCGGCGGCCGTCACGTACTCGAGCCTTGCTCTCGTCGACGCAGCGCCGCAGTCGCTGCGCACGCGGCTGGCGCGGGTCCCCGCCGTGCTCCTGGCCGTGGCGACGCTCGCGCTCGCGATCGCCCTCGCCGGGCCACGCACCGGAGATGCGACGACCTCGATCCAGCGTGAGGGAATCGCAATCGCGATGATCGTGGACCGCTCCGGCTCGATGCAGGCGCGCGACTTCCTGGCAGAGGACGCAGGCGTGAGCCGGCTCGACGCGGTGAAGCATGTGTTTCGCGACTTCGTGCTGGGCGGCACGCTCGGCGGCGGCCGGCCCGACGATCTGATCGGCCTCGTGAGCTTTGCGCGCTACGCGGACGGCCTGTGTCCCCTGACGCTCGACCATGGAAACCTGGTCGCGATCCTGGACCAGATCGGGATCGTCGCCGAGCCGGGTGAGGACGGTACGGCGATCGGAGAGGGGCTGGCGCTCGCGGTCGAGCGGCTGCGCCGCTATCCCGCGAAGTCCCGGGTCGCGATCCTGCTGACCGACGGCTCGAGCAACGCCGGCGACATCGGCCCGCTGCAGGCTGCGGATCTCGCGGCCCAGCACGGGATCAAGGTGTACGCGATCGGTGCGGGGACGACGGGCTTCGCCCCGGTTCCCGTACGGACGCGCGGGGGCCGCACGGTCCTCCGGCGGGCGTTCGTCGAGACCGACGAGAAGACGCTCGAAGCGATCGCGACGCGAACCGGCGGGCGCTACTTCCACGCGGCGAACGCCGAGGGACTCGCCGAGATCGTCTCCGAGATCGACCGGCTCGAGCGAAGCGACATCACCGAGGTGCGCTACCTGCAGTTCGAGTATCACTTCGCCGCCTTCGTCGGCCTCGGCCTGGGACTCATCGCGCTCGCGACGCTTCTCTCGAGCACGCTGCTGCGGAGGCTCCCATGAGCGAGTTCCGCTTCGCCGATCCCCAGTGGGCTCACGCGCTCTGGGCGCTCGTCGCCTTCGTGGTCCTGCTGTTCTGGCTCGAGCGGCGCGGCGGAAGCGCGCTCGGCCGGCTGGTCGCGGGGCCTCTGCAGTCCCGACTGGTCGCGCGTCCCAGCCCGGGTCGCCGCCAGCTGCGGATCGTGCTGATCGGGCTGTCGATGGCCTTCCTGATCGTCGCCCTGATGCGTCCCCAGTGGGGGCTGCGTCACGTCGCCGCGCCCCGGGTCGGCGCAGAGATCATGATCTGCCTCGACGTCTCGAAGTCGATGCTGGCAGAGGACGTGACACCGAATCGCCTGGAACGTGCAAAGGCGGAGATCGCGGACCTGCTCGCCTTCCTCGAGGGCGATCAGGTCGGGCTGATCGCCTTCGCCGGCCGCGCAGTCGTGCTCTCGCCGCTCACGCCCGACTTCGGGTTCCTGCGCCTCGTGCTCGACGACGCCGGCGCGCACAGCGTGACGCGCGGCGGAACGCGCCTCGGCGACGCGATCCAGAAGGCGGTCGCGGGCTTCGGGGCTCCCGGCGACGCGTCGCGCGCAATCCTGCTGATCACGGACGGAGAGGACCACGACTCGTTCCCGCGGGACGCGGCGCAGGCCGCCGCCGAGGCCGACATCCGGATCATCGCCGTCGGCTTCGGCGACGAGGCTGGAGCGGAGGTCTACACGACCGACGCGCGGACGGGCGCACGCATGAGGCTCGTCGATCGCGACGGACGCGCAGTTCGGAGCCGGCTCGACGGTGAGCTGCTGCGCGACCTGGCGCAAGTCACTCAGGGTGCCTACATCCCGGCCGGCACGGGGGTGCTCGACCTGGAGTCGATCTACCGGCGACACATCGACCGACTGACGCGCGGACG
Organism: uncultured Myxococcales bacterium; assembly: GCA_964557495.1. Classification (GTDB taxonomy): domain Bacteria; phylum Myxococcota_A; class UBA9160; order SZUA-336; family SZUA-336; genus CAZLBF01. Next base: position 10,531 of record CAZLBF010000211.1, read on the forward strand.
ACTCGACTCGGGCGGCACCACGGTACGGGACGAGGGCTACCAGTGGGCGGTGCTGCTGGCGCTCGTGCTTCTCGCGTCCGCGATTGCGGCCGCTGCGGGGGCCAGCCCACCGGAGAGCGCCAGACCGTCAGCGGGCGGACCGCTGGGGCGGAGTGCCGCGCTGGTGCTCGCCATCGCACTCTCGCCGGGGATCGCACCCGGTGCCGAGGAGCCCGAGGCGGCGCCTCCCCTGAGCCCGCCTACCGACGAGTCGGGACCGGCCGCCGAGCCCGCGGATCCTCGGACGCTCTACAACCGGGGTGTGAGCCGGTTTGCAGGCGGCGAGCCCGACGAAGCCGAGCGCTGGTTCCGGCGTGCGCGCCGCGAGGCGAGGGGAGATGCGGAGCTGCGCGCCGCGGCTGCCTACAACCTGGGGTGGACGCTGGTCGAGCGCGCCGAGGGAGTCCGCGCGACCGAGCCCGAGGAGGCGCTGCGACTGCTCTACGAGGCGGCCGACTGGTTTCGAGACGCCGTGCAGCAGCAGCCCGCTGCCGGCGACTCGCGACACAACCTGGAGGTGGTGCTCCGGCGCGCGCTGCTGCTGGCGGATCAGCTCGCGCGGGAGGATGCGGCCAGCCTCGAACAGGTTCTTCAGGAGCTCGCGGAGCGGCAGCGCGCGCTCGTCGCGCGCTGCGCGGAGCTGCTCGGCGAGCTCGGCGGCTCCGAGGACGCGAGTGCAGGGGATCGCCTGCGCCGCGAGTTTCGCGGGCTCGCCACCGAGCAACGCGTCCTGCTCTCCGATGCCGACCGACGCGGCAGCGAGATCGGAGAGGAACGCGACGCGATCCAGGCTCGCCTCGGACAGGGAAGCGGGACACCGGATGACGCCATGCGAGTGGTGCAGCTCAACAACCTGCTCCACTACCTGCATCGCGCGCGCGAGCGCATGGGCCAGACCCGCCGTCAGCTGCGCCAGCGTCAGGCCGAGCGCGGCTACCGTAGAGCTTCGGCCTCGCTGCTCGAGCTCAAGCGTGCGCTCGACCAGCTTCGCGACCCGGTCTCGCTCCTGGAGACCCTGGTCCGCGATGCGACCGAGCTGGCGGCGGCGACGAGCACCCTGGCTGCCTTCCGCTCCGCCGTCCCGGGGGGCGAGCTGCCCGAGGCGCCGCGCTGGCTGACACACGAGTCGCTCGGCGAAGCGCAGCAGTCCGTCGCCGAGCGCGCCCAGGAGCTTCACCTCCGGCTCCGAGCCGGGATCGACGCGGCGACCGGTCCCGAGGAGGACCGCGGCATCGCGCGCATGCTCGAGGCTGCGCGCGATGCCGAGCCGTTCGTCGACGCCGGCCAGGCGCATCTCGAGTCGGCCGCGACGGCTCTCGCCGAGGACGAGCTGGAACGGGCGAGGGAGGAGCAGCGCGCTGGAATCATCGCATTGATCGAGGCGCGCGAGCGATTCCTCGACCTGCGCGGACTCATCGAGGCGATCCATGCCGACGAGCTGCAGATCGTCGCCCGCGTCGGAGTCGAGGGAGAGGCCGAGGAACGCCGAAGGAACGAGTCTCGCACCGCACTGGTCGCCGCTCAGCGGAAGAACCTCGAACGCAGCGTGCGGCTGATGCTCCTGCTCGAGGAGGAGAGACAGAGCGCAGACGCGGCGGGGGACGAGGCGCCCGGGGGAGAGCGCGCGAAGGAGCTGAGGCAACGCGTCGAGCGGGCGATGGAGCTGCTCTCGCTCGCGCGCGCGGACATGAAGCGGGTGAGAGACGAGCTCGGCGAGCCGCATGCAGAGGTGGCGCCGAGCTGGGGAGCCGTTCAGACCTCGAGCGCGAGCGCCGTTCGCCACCTGGAGGGCCTGCGGCGTCTCTTCTTCACGCTGGTCGAGCAGCTGCAGGACGCTGCCGAGCGGCAGCTAGACCTGGCGGACGCGACGCGGGACGTAGCCGTGCTGGCGGAGCAGGGCGCCGGCCCCTTTGCCGCGAAGCTCGGCCCGCTGGCTCCGGCGCAGAGGGAGCTGGCTCGGGAGTCCGGCGACATCGGCGTTGCGCTCGAGGAGCAGTCGCGGCAAGAGGGTGGGGCCGTCGAGGGTGAGGCGGACCCGGCAGAGACGAGTCGCCGGCTCCGGGTGGCCGCCGAGCACGTCCTCGCGGCAGAATCCAGGATGTCGACGGCGGCAGAGAGCCTGGCCGCGGAGCCCCTGCAGCTGGACGTCGCCCGCGAGGAGCAGCGAGGCGCGCTCGCCGAGCTGCGAGAGGCGCTGGCGCTGCTCGTCGATCCGGGACAGCGGGGCGGCGAAGACTCGTCACAGTCCGAGCAGGAGAGCGCCGCCGGACAGGACGACCAGACCGAAGCAGAGGACGGCCAGGCGATGGACCCCGCACAGCTTCTGCAGGCCGTGCGCGACCGCGAGGCGAGCCGACGTCGAGATCGCGCGAAGCGCGGGAGCGGGGAGTACGAGAGCGTGGAGAAGGACTGGTGAGTCGAAGAGCGGTGCACGCGTTCGAGCTGGCCGTGCTGCTCGCGCTGCCACACCTCGCGGTTGCCCAGCAGGTTCAGCTGCAAGTTCCTCCCGCGCCGCACTACGCGGGGGCGCCGATCGAGCTTCGACTCGCCGTCGAGGGCTTCGCAGAGGAGCCGCAGCCGGAGGTAAGCGTTGCGCCGCCCGCACGGGGCCGGCTCGAGCTCGTCGGCGTGAGCCCCAGCGTGAGCTCTTCGATCACGATCATCGACGGCCGGGTCTCGCAGTCCAAGGAGGTTCGCTTCATCTACCAGTACCGCTACCTCGCGAGCGAGCCGGGCACAGTCGAGATCGGGCCCTTCAGCGTCTCGCAGGGACAGCTCGATCGCACTGTGAGACCCGTCCGCCTGGAGATCCTCTCGGTACCCCTGAGCGATCGTCTGCGAGTCGAGCTGCGGATTCCCGAGGAGCCGCGCTACGTCGGCGAGCACGTTCCGGTCACGCTCGAGTTCGGGCTCGACTCCGAGCTTCAGAAGAACCTCTACAGCTTCACGCTCCGGGCTCCGCTCTTCGATCTCACCGAAGACTTCCAGTTTCTCGAGGAGTCCGAGCCCGCGGGCGACGTCGAGGTGAATGTCGAGACCGACGCCGGGACCCTGCGCCTGCGAGGCTCGCTGAGCCAGGCGGTATCGAACGGTCAGAGCTTCGCGGTCGTCTCCGTCACGCGCACGCTGGTGCCGCTCAGAGCGGGGAGCTACGAGGTCGATCCGGCTTCGCTGGTCGTCCGCGAGCGGACGCGGTGGCAGCCCGACTTCCTCGGCGGCCGCCAGGCCGCGCCCGTGCAGAAGCTGCGTGCGATCGACCGTTCCCGCGTCCTGCAGGTGAAGCCCGTGCCGCAGCGGGGCAGGCCCCCGAGCTTCGCGGGGGCCGTCGGTCGGGGCTACACGCTCGACGTCTCCGCCGATCGGACCGTCGTACAGGTCGGCGAGCCCATCGCGCTGAGCTTCGTCCTGCGCGGCGAGGGCAACCTCGAGAGCGCCGCGTTGCCCCCCCTCGATGCGGAGGGCCTGCTGACTCCGACCGACTTCCGCGTCCCCGAGGGGGACCTGGCGGGCCAGTACGAGGCGGGCGTCAAGAAGTTCACCGCCGTGGTCCGCGTCCTCGACGAGAACGTCCGCGAGATTCCCGCGCTCGCCTACTCGTGGTTCGATCCCGGGAGCGAGCGCTATGCGACGACCCGCTCTCGCCCCATCGCACTCTCGGTGCGACCGGCAGAGATGGTCGCTGCCGACGACGTCTTCAGCCCCCCGTCGGAGGCGGGCGAGGATTCCCCGGCGCAGGAGCGCGCGGAGTCGGGGGCGAAGCCGGGTGCACCCGAAGCGGCTCTAGCGCTGACTGGCGCGGATCTGGCCATCGAGCGCAATTCGTCGGTGCTGCTGCGCGGTCGCCGCGAGGCGTTTGGGGGTCCGTGGGTTCCAGTGGGCCTCTACGTCGGTGCATCCCTGCTCGTCCTCGCCGCGCTGCTCGATCGCAGGCGACGGGACGTGGATCCCGCTCTGGCCCGGCGGCGGGGCGTGCTCGAAGGGGAGCTGCAGCGGTTGCGCGACGCCGCTCACCTCCCGGCGGACGAGGCGGTCACCGAGGTCGCGCGAGCGCTACGCCGCATGCTGGCCGAGATTCCGGCGGCGCGCAGCGAGGAGATCGAGGCATTCCTGGTCGAGTGTGACGCGCGGAGCTACGCCCCCGCGGCCCAGCGGCAGTCGGCCGCACCCGACGCGCGCTTCCATGCCAACGCGCTGGCGCTCGCGAAGGGGATCTCGGAGGGCTCGCGTTGACGCGGCGTGCGCTGGGGCGGGCGATCGTGGCCCTCGCACTCGGACTCGCGTGCGTCGCCGGAGCTTCCCCCCCGGACGTGCTCGAGCAGGCGATCGAAGCGTACACGCTCGCGCTGAACACGGAGGATCGGGATGCGCGGCTTGAGGGGTTTCGAGCGGCGGAGCGCCTGTTCGGCCGCGTCGTAGAGCGCGGCGCCGAGAGTCCCGATCTGTACACGAATCTCGGTAACGCCGCGCTCCAGGCGGAGCGGCCGGGCCACGCGATCCTCGCCTATCGCCGGGCGCTGCGCCTCGATCCGGATCACGCCCGGGCCCTGCAGAACCTCGAGCACGCCCGGACGCTGCTCCCGGACTGGGTGCCGCGTCCCGAGCCGGGAGGTGTTCTCGACTCCTTCTTCTTCTGGCACCGAACCGTGTCAAGCTCGGAGCGCGCGATCGCGAGCGCACTCTGCTTCGCCCTGGCGGGCCTTCTCGTCGCGGCGGCGATCCGATTGCGTCAACCGGTCCTGCGCAACCTCGCCCTGCTGCCGGGCGCGGTGTGGCTCGCGCTGGTGGCGTCCCTGCTGCTCGACCCGGCTGCGAGGGAGGGCGATCAGGCCGTCGTAACCGCCGACGAAGTCGTGGCCCGCGCAGCCGACTCGGCGCTGGCCCCGAGCCCCTTCCCCGCACCGCTACCCGGTGGAGTCGAGGTGCGCATTCTCGAGGAGCGATCTCCCTGGGTGCGCATCCGGCTCGCGAACGGCCGCGATGCCTGGGTGGCCGGCTCCGCCATCTCTCGCGTTCGACGCCCGCCGAGCCACCCCGAGCCCGCGCCCTGACGAAGCCGAGCGGAGCCCGGCAGGTCGGCTCCGCCGACCGATACCCGGCTAGCGAGAAGCCTCGCTTTGCGCTCGCTTGACCGCCCGAGAGAATCGGTTGCGCAGCAAGCGGGGTGCGAACGCCTTGATCCGGTCGAGCCAGGCGATGCCGGGCGGAACGTACCAGTGCAGCCGGTCGCTGTGATACGCCTTCCAGACCGCCTCGGCCACGCTCTCCGGCGGCATCACCCGGAAGGCGCCGCGCTTCGGCGCATTCGCAGTCGGGTCCTCCGGGGCCGAGATGTCGCTCGAGTGAAGCGGCGTACTTCTCAGGATTGCCGTGTCGATCAGTCCCGGCAGCACGTCGGCGGCGCGCACGCCGCAGCGCGAGAACTCGGCCGAGAGGGCCTCGGTGAGCCCCTTCACGGCGTGCTTGGTCGCGGAGTAGACGGCGATTCCCGGCATGCCGTACGTCGCCGACGACGACGAGGTCGTGAAGCAGAGCGAGTTCTCCGTGTTCTTGAGCAGCGGGAGCGCCGCGTAGATCCCGTTCAACACGCCGACCAGGTTGACCTGTACTACTCTCAGGGTCGCCTCGTAGGGCACGTCCTCGAGCCAGCCTCCGTGCCCGATCCCGGCGTTGTTGAAGAGCAGGTCGAGGCGTCCCCCGGTCCGCTCTGCGAACTCGGCGACGGCCGCGTCGAAGTCGGCCTTGTCCGTCACGTCGAGGCGTCGCGCCAGACAGTCACCAGCTCCGATCTCGCTCTGCAGGCTCTCGAGGCCCGCGGTGTCGACATCGTACGCGCCCACGAACCAGCCCTTGGCGGCGAAGAGCTTCGCGGTGGCGCGGCCGATCCCGCTGCCGGCGCCCGTGATGAAGATGCACTGGCGAGCTTCGCTCATGCGACCTCCGATTGGCTCGCAGTATGCCACCGACGGAGCCGGATCGGGGAGCTGGGTGCACACGCCCGAACGCCGCCCGGCTCGCGAAGCTCGCCCGACTCCGCTCGACGGACATGACCCCGGTCATACGCCCGCCGGAGCCCGGCCGATACTCTCGCCGCAGTCGCATGAATCCGCTGAACGGACCAGGGCAGGTGACGCGGCGGGAGTTGCTCGTCGCGGGAGCGGCGGGCTCGCTCGCGCTGTCTCTCCGCGGCATGCTCCCCCGTGCGGCCGTTGCGGCTCCCGCAGGCGGCATGGCTGCTACCGCACCCTCGTATCGCAGCTTCGAGGACGTCTACCGGCAGGCCTGGCGCTGGGACCGAGTCGTGCGGGGCACGCACCTGCGCGCGAACTGCTTCAGTGCATGTGCCTGGGACCTCTACGTCAAGGATGGCGTGGTGTGGCGCGAGGAGCAGGCCGACGTGTACGAGCGAAACGTGCCCGGGCTTCCGGACTTCGCGCCGCGCGGCTGCCAGAAGGGTGCGTGCTACAGCGGCCTGATGCTGGGCCCGGATCGGCTCACCCACCCGCTCGAGCGCGTCGGACCCCGCGGATCGGGTCGCTGGAAGCGCATCTCGTGGGAGCAGGCGCTCACGCGGCTGGCGGACGCGATCCTGGACGCGAACGCAGACGGCGGCCCCGAGACCGTCGTCTACGACAACGGCACTTCGAACGTCGACAGTGGCCCGAGCAGCGTGGGCGAGATGCGGCTGTTCGCGCTGCTCGGTGCCACCATGCTCGACGGCTTCGGTGGAACCGGCGACCTTGCCATGGGCGCGTTCCAGACCTGGGGTACCTCGTTCGTCGACGGCAGCGCCGACGACTGGATGCGCGCCGAGACGTTGGTCTTCTGGCACTCCAACCCCGCCGCGACGCGGATTCCCGACGCCCACTTCGCGAGCGAGGCGCGCTACCGCGGCACCAAGGTGATCTCGGTGACGCCCGACTACTCGCCGAGCGCCGTTCACGCCTCGCTCTGGGTGAACCCGCACCCGGGCAGCGACGCGGCGCTGGCGCTCGGACTGGCTCGGGGAATTCTCGAGCGGGGTGCCGTCGACGAGGCCTACGTGCGCGAGCAGACCGATCTGCCGTTCCTCGTCGACTCGAAGACGGGACGCTTCCTGCGTCAATCCGACCTCGAAGAGGGCGGGGCCGACGACGTCTTCTACGTCTTCGACCTCGCCTCGGGCGAGATCGCGGAGGCACCCGGCACCGCGGGCCAGTGGAGCGACTCGCTCGAGCTCGGCGAGCTGGTGCCGGCGCTCGAGGGGCGCTTCGAGGTCACCACTCCGCGCGCCGTCATTCGAGCGCAGCCGATGCTGGAGCGCCTGCGCGCGCGGCTCGCGGAGTACACGCCCGAGCGCGTCGAAGAGCTGACGGGCGTGGGTCGCGGCACTCAGACAAAGCTGATCGACGAGCTGGCGACGTCGAGTCGCATCCTGTTCTACCCGTCGTGGGGCTCTAACAAGTCGTACCACGCCGACCTCCTGCACCGCTCGCTGATCCTGATCTCCGCGCTGCGGGGGCAGCAGGGCAAGACGGGGAGCGGCGTGCGCTTCGCGGCCTGGCTCGACTTCAGCGGCTCGAGCGACCTCACGTCGGCCCGGGGCCCGTCCTGGCTGCAGCGCCTGGTCCTGCGCTTCTACACGCTTCCGCCGCGCTCGATGGAGAACGCGATCGCGGGGGTTTCGCGCGACGGCATCACCTTCACCCCTTCGCATCTGTTCCTCAACATGCACGGAGGCCTCGACCGCATCGAGGATCCCGACTCCGACGATCCCGAGCTCGAGCGCCCCGCGCGCGAGTACCTGCACGAGGCGATCGAGCGCGGCTGGCTCCGGGTGCGCCCACCGCGCGATCGCCCGCCTCGCGTGCTCGTGACCTCGGGTGTGAATCCGCTGCGCCGCTGGCCCGCGCCGCAGCTCGTCGAGGAGGTGCTCTGGCCGAAGCTCGAGCTGATCGTCGCGCTCGACTTCCGCCTCTCGACCACGGGATACAAGGCCGACCTGCTGCTGCCCGCGGCCGGCTACTACGAGAAGCGCGGCATCAAGTATGCCGTCGCGCTCGCGCCCTACGTCGTGGCGGGAGACCAGGCCGTGGAGCCGCTGGGCGAGGCCAAGGGCGAGTGGGAGATCATGTCGCTCCTGGCTCAGCGGATCCAGGAGCGAGCTCGCGAGCGCGGCGTCGAGGGAGAGCTGGCCGAGTTCTACGAGCGGTTCAGCCTCGACGGCGAGTACGGACCCAAGGACGATGTGGCGCTGCTGGAGCGGATCCTCACCGGCTCCGCGATCACGGGCGGGGCCGGCTGGTCGGAGGCGCTCGAAGCCGGGGCCCTGCCCGTGGCGACGGCCGGCGGCTGGGGGACGACGAACGGCATCGGCAGCGAGGTCGAGCCCGGCGGGATGCTCACGCCTTCGCGCATCCACGTCGAGGCAAAGCACGCGTGGCCCACGCTCACCGGCCGCCAGCAGTTCTACCTGGATCACGACTGGTTCCTCGAAGCGGACGAGGCGTTGCCCCGCTGGAAGCCCTTGCCGATGGCGGGCGGAAAGCACCCGATTCTCCTGACGGGCGGGCACACGCGCTGGAGCATTCACGCGATCTGGCGCACCAACCCCGACATGCTCCGGCTTCAGCGCGGCGAGCCGGTCATGTGGATGTCGGTCGAGGACGCCCGAACGCGCAATGTCCGGGACGGCGACCGGGTGCGCGTCTGGAACGACCACGGCGCGTTCGGGGTCGGCGTCAAGCTCTCGCCCGCGGTGGCTCCCGGCGAGGCCATCATCTACCACGCCTGGGAGCCGTATCAGTTCAAGAACCTGCGCGGGAACATGGAGGTCGTCTCCTCGCCCTACAAGCCCGTGCACTTCGTGGGAGACTACGGTCACCTGCGCTACCGCGTCTTCCACGCCGGCCCCGTGCATGTTCCGCGCGGGGTGCCCGTCGAGATCGAGCTCGATAGCACTGCGACACCGAACGCGTGACCGCACCGGATCTGGCCGCGTTCTACGGCTGGCGGATCGTGAGCGCCTCCTTCGTGATCCTGTTCATCACGGTGGGGATCGGCCTCTACTCGCCGCCCGTCTTTCTCGTTCCCCTCCAGGAGCACTTCGGCTGGAGCCGGGCCGCGATCGCCGCAGGCGGCTCCATCGCCGCCGTCGTCTCGGGCCTCGCCTCTCCGTTCATCGGCGCGTGGCTCGACCGCTATGGCGCGCGGCGGGTGATGACCTTCGGAGCCGTCGTCATGGGCTGCGGTCTCGTGCTCCTCAGTCTCATCCAATCCCTGTGGCAGCTCTACGCGATCAATGCGCTGACCGCTCTCGGCCTCTGCTGCGTGGCCTGGGTTCCGAATCAGACCCTGGTCGCGAACTGGTTCAGCCGCAAGCGGGGTCTGGCCATGGGCATCGCTCTGGCCGGGATCGGCTTCGGGGGCCTGGCGATGTCGCCGCTCGCGGCGTTCCTGATCGAGCGGCTCGACTGGCGCCTCGCCTACCTCGTTCTCGCCTCGCTGGTACTGCTGATCGTCGTCGGCGTCGTCGCGGTGTTCGTCCGGAGCAAGCCAGCCGACCTGGGTCAGTGTCCGGATGGCGCGACCCCCGACCCGGCCGCCGCAGGCCCGAGCGCGAGCTTCGCGGGTCGCGTAGCGGAGGGCACTCCGGTCCGGAGTGGGCTCGAGGCCTTTGGCAGCCAGGCCTTCTGGATCCTCTCGCTCTGCAACGCACTCACGGTCTTCGCGACGCTCTCGATCGTGGCTCACCTGGTCGCGTTCCTGCGGGATGCCGGTTTTCAGAGCCAGCTCGCGGCGGCGTCGCTCGGCCTCATGGTCGGAGCGAGCGTGGGCGGGCGCGTGCTGTTCGGCGTGCTGGCCGACCGCTACCCCAAGCCTCGGGTCATGTCGCTCGCGTTGACCCTGGCGGCTGCGGGAACGCTGCTGCTCTTCGGCGTACACGTGGGCGGCGTCCTGCCCGGCTTCGTGGTCGCCTTCGGGCTGGCTTTCGGGGGCACCGCGGTACTGGTCCCGCTGCTCGTGGGCGAGTGCTTCGGGCTCGCGTCCTTCGGGAAGATTCTCGGTGCGTTGATGGTCTCGGCCACCGTCGGTGCGGCCGCGGGTCCGGTCCTGACCGGCTGGATCTTCGACGTGACCGGGAGCTACCGGATGGCGTTCGTACTGCACGTCGCGGCACTGACCGCGTCGGCGCTGGCCATCCTGTTCGTCCGGATCCCGGAACGAATGAACGAACCCGCGAGCGGAGGCGCGTGATCAGCGGGGCGGGGCGAATGCGCCTCGCCGAGCCTAGCGCGCGTCGCGCCGCTCCTTGTAGACGCGGGAGACCTCCTTGCGCTTCTCCCTCAGCGCATCCAGGACGACCTGCGTCTGCGCGCCGATCTCGTCGAGGTCGAAGGTGTGCCAGGCGATCGAGAGGCTGTGGATCTGGGCGTCCACCTGCTTGAAGAAGGGCTTGGTGTCCGCCGGGTCACCTCTGACCGTGATGTAGCGATAGTAGCGGTGGATCGAGAGGAACTTGTTCAGGAGCGATCTCGCCTCCACCGGATTTTCGGGGTGGTTGTCGGTCTCCTCGTTGTGGCAACGGGCGCAGGCTTCCTCCACCGTGACCACGTTGAGAACCGCCACGTTGATCGAGCCGTGGCAGGTCACGCAGGTGGGTCCCTGCTCCTCCTGCTGCTTCGCCACGACGTGGTCGAAGTGCGCGCTCTCCCGGAATCCCGCGTATATCTCCTCGTGACACTCCCCACACGTGCGGGGGATGTTGCGGAAGTTGACCGCGCTCTTGGCGTTCGATGCCGCGAGCGCATCGCCGTGCGCTCCCTTCTTGCTGGAGATCCGCGCGTTCCCGCCGTGACAGTCCACGCAGGTCACGTCCTCCTGGCTGTGCACCGAGATCGTCCACCTCTGGTAGTAGTCGTAGAGCTTCCGGTTGGTGACCACGAAGTCCGGGTCGCTGTGACAGTTGACGCAGGAGTCCTCGGCCCCGGCGGCCGAGACGCCGTGCCAGGGTAGGGCGAGGAGAACCACGAGCGGGGCCAGCAGCAGGGCACCGGCTCGCGAAGAAGGTCTCGGGCCTCGCTTCCGGTGAAGTCTCATGCTTCGCTCCTCAATCTGCACCGGCTGGATCGCACCGTCGGACCGGCTGCACTACCAGTTCGACGTCTGCGGCGCGCTCGGCCACGTGCCGGCGGTTCCCGGCTTCGGGGTCTCCCCGTTCGGCGACTCGTGAAACGCCAGCGGGATGGCGATCTTGGCGAGCAGCGTGAAGACCAGCGTCCCGACCCCGGCCACGCCGATCAGGATCATCACCTCGACAAGAGAGGGCGTGTACGTGTAGACCTCGCCCAGAGTTCCCGGCGTGAAGCCCGGGAGCACTAGGCCGATGCCCTTCTCGATGAAGACGCCAACGAAGACCAACGCGCAGCCGAGGTTCATGGTGACCGGATAGTTGCGAGTCCTGGGGATCATGAGCAGGACGAAGGCGGTGACGTTGCACGCCGCCCCGAACCAGGCCCAGCCGACAAGGTCCAGATGTTCTCCGATCCCCTCGAAGTAGTACTGCATGTGAACCGTGTGAGCGGTCGCGGAGCGGTACTCGGTGACCACCTCGGCGAAGAAGAGCAGGAGATTGACGAAGAGCACGATCGACATCATCTCGGCGATCTTGCGCAGGGCCTCGTCGCGGATGCTGATGTTGGCGACCTTTCGGAGCACCTGGAACGAGAGGACCATGAGCGCGGGCCCGGCACACAGGGCCGTCGCTATGAACCGCGGCACGAGGATCGCCGAGTTCCAGTAGGGCCGGGCCGGAAGCACGTTGAAGATGAACGCGGTCGTGGCGTGGATGCTGATGGCGGCCGGGATCGAGAGGAACATCAGCGTCAGGAAGAAGACCCGGTTGTACGGTCGCCCCACGAAGGAGCAATAGAGGAAGTAGGTCACGATGATCAGGTTGAGCACCAGATAGCCATTCAGAATCAGCACGTTCATGGCGATCATCGACGAGGGCAGGTTGGGCTTCCCCAGCAAGGGGATCAGGTGGAAGAACCGCTCGGGGTGCCCGAGATCCGACATCACGAAGAGAATGCACATGATCACGGCGCTGATCGCGATGATCTCGCCGAGGATCACGATCTCCTTGATCGGTCTCCAGTCGTAGACGTAGCCCGGGACCGAGAGCGCCACCGCGGCGGCCGCCACACCAACGAAGAAGGCATAGGTCCCGATGAACACGCCCCAGGGCACGGGGTCGCGCATGTTCGAAACGATGTGACCGTGAATGGCCTGCTGGGAGTATCCCGCGACCCCGATCAGGATCACGACGCCGAGGAAGGCGAGCCAGAGCCAGTAGGAGCGTCGACCGTGCAGGACCTGCTTGAGGCTGAAGAGCGCGAACTCGACGATCTTCGTGTGCGTTCCCGCCTGCTCGCTCTGGGTCTGGTTCTGCATCGCTACTCACCCATAGAAGTAGAAGAACTTCGGCTTCGTATCGAGCTCGGCCTTGAGCACGAAGGTCCGCTTGTGTTCGAGCAGGTATCGGATCTCGCTATCGGGATCGAGCATGTTCCCGAACTTGCGCGCTCCCACGGGGCAGGCCTCGACGCAGGCCGGGTATAGACCCTTTCGGGTCCGCTGGATGCACCAAGTGCACTTCTCGACGACGCCGTGGTCCCGCGGCCGGTTCCCAAGGTAGTGAGTGTTCGGATTGGCCTCGTCTGCGGGAAGCTCGGGCTCGGTCCAGTTGAAGTGGCGGGCGCCGTAGGGGCAGGCGGCCATGCAGTAGCGACAGCCGATGCACCAGTCGTAGTCGATCACCACGATGCCGTCCGGCTCCTGCCACGTCGCCGTCGTCGGGCAGGCCCTCACGCACTCGGGCTCCGCGCACTGCTGGCAGGCGACCGGGAGGTAGACCATGCCCTCGGCGGGCACCTTCTCGTGATCGTAGAAGGGATTCCCCTCCTCGAAGTCGATGTAACGGATGACGCTCTCCCGCTCGAACTCGAGAACACGGATGTAGTGGATCTCAGGATCGCGAGACTGGTTGTTCTCGTCGATGCAGCCGTAGACACAGCGCCGGCAGCCGATGCAGCGGGAGACGTCCAGCCCGTATCCGAACAGCACCCCGTCGACGGGATCGGTCGCGTCGACGCGGAAGGGCTTGCCGAACTTCTCGGTGTACTTGCGCTCCAGGCGCTGGAGCACACGGTCGAGGTCCTCCCGCGTGAGCTCGCGGAAGTGCCTCTGGAGTAGACCCTCGAAGTCGAAGGCCCGTGCGGCGCCCGGGGCGCCGACGAGCGCCCCGAGTCCCGCCCCCGCGGTCTTCAAGAACTGGCGACGCGAGGCCGAGCGCGTGCGGCTCCTAGTCTTGCTCATTGCGGGCCTCCGCCAGCTTGGCGCGCCACAGCGGTCCGATCTCGCGCGCCGGCAAGGGCGGTCGCTTCGGCTCGAGCGGCTCGAAGAGCGGATGGTGAGGGTTGTGGCAGACGACGCAGGTGAAGTACTCCTTCGGCCCGCTCCAGTGACCGATCCGCTTGCCGTGCACGCCGGCGCGCCAGTCCGGGATCTTCTTGGCGTGGCAACGCGTGCACAGCCGCCAAGATTCTGCCATCTCGACCGGCGACGCGTCCGAGAGGTGCAGCAGGTCGCGCTGATCGGTGGCGTGACAGTCCAAGCACCAGAGGTCGCCGTGCTTGAGCTCGATGCTGTCGTGCTCCTCGAGCTCGCGCACCTTGGGATCGGCGGGCTCGCCCTCGTGGCAGTCGGCGCACGGAAAGTACTCATCGTCGACGGGCGGCGGGGGACGGAGCACCGGCTCCGGCTCGGGTCCGAGGGAGCGGCTCTCGTAAGGCCGCTCGGTGCGCAGCAGGAACGAGCCACCGCCGAAGCTGAGCAGAGCCAAGGCGACCACCGCGAGCGCCAGCGCCATCCACGGGCCCGGTCGGCGGTGTAGAGGAATCTTCCTGGGCTCCATGCCGTGTGGCTGCATGGCTAGGCCGCCGCTCGGCGGGCGGTTCCGACCGCGGCGGAGGCCGTCGGCCACCGGAATTCGCGCATCCCCCGCCCCGTCATGTTCCGCGCCATTGGTCGGCGGCAAATCGCAAGCAACGTGCCAAGCGACGAGCCCGAGCCTTCGCGGCATTCGGCTCTCCCGGCAGCCCGTTCAGGCTCCTCGCCCTGGGAGGAAGTGTCGCGCGTGTCAAAAGTAATCATTGCCTGTGCAGCAATGTCCCTTCTGTGCCATTCCATTACACTATTCTTGTTCCAGAGCTGAGACGCGAGGACACGTTTCTGTGCACCCCGGTCCCCTCAGCGCCGCCGGGCTCGGCGCGGTAGGATCGCTTCCATGAAGGCCCACGGATGCGTCGCTCTCGGCTGGCTCCCGCTCTTGTGGCTGCTCGGATGCGAGGCCCCACCCCCCATCGACTTCTCCGGTCCGGTCTCCGGGTGGCCCGAGTACGGTGGAACGGAGCGGGGCGAGCGCTACTCGCCCCTCACCCAGATCACGCCGGCGAACGTCGATCACCTGGAAGTCGCCTGGGTGTACTACACGGGTGACGTGTCGGATGGCAAGGGGGACGTGCGTTCCCCGACGGCGTTCGAGGCAACGCCGATCCTGGTGGAGGACACGCTCTACCTGTGCAGCCCCTTCAACCGCGTAATCGCACTCGACCCCCGGTCCGGTGAGGAGCGCTGGAGCTACGACCCCGAGATCGACCTCACCGGGCGCTACGCGAACCAGCTGATCTGTCGCGGCGTCTCCACCTGGCTCGATCCCGAGCGGGAGACGCCCGAGGCGTGCAGGCGGCGCATCTTCACGGCGACGAACGACGCGCGGCTGATCGCGCTCGATGCGGCGACGGGCGAGCCGTGCGCCGACTTCGGCGAGAGCGGGAGCGTCGATCTCACGCGGGGCGTCGGAGCGATCCTCTGGGTCGGGGAGTATCAGGTGACCTCGCCGCCGGCCGTCGCCGGCGATCTCGTCATCGTGGGCTCCGCGGTCGCCGACAACGCGCGAGTCGATGCACCGAGCGGGGTGGTGCGCGCCTACGACGCGCGGAGCGGGCGCCTGCGCTGGAGCTGGAACGCCGTGCCCGACGACTTCGAGCCGAGCGGCCCTTCTGCCGAGGCGAGCGACTACGCTCTGGGCACGGCGAACGCGTGGTCGATCCTGTCGGTCGATTCGGAGCGCGATCTCGTCTTCATTCCCACCGGAAACAGCTCGCCGGACTACTACGGCGGGCTGCGGAACGGGCTCGACGAGTACGCGAGCTCGGTGGTGGCGCTCCGGGCGTCGACCGGCGAGCTGGCCTGGGCCTTCCAGACCGTCCACCACGACCTGTGGGACTTCGACGTGCCCGCTCAGCCGACGCTGACGAAGCTCGTGCGGGGGGGAGAGGAGATCCCGGCGGTGGTCCAGGCCACCAAGATGGGACACCTCTTCGTGCTAAACCGCGAGACGGGCGAGCCGCTGTTTCCGGTCGAGGAGCGGCCCGTTCCCCAGGAGGGCGTGCCCGGGGAGAAGCTGTCGCCGACGCAGCCCTTCCCCGTGAAGCCGCCCGCCCTCGTGCCGCAGTGGCTCGAGCCGGAGCAGGCGTGGGGGCTCACGCCGTGGGATCGCGGCGCCTGCCGCGAGCGGATCGAGGCTCTGCGCTTCGACGGAGTCTTCACGCCGCCGACACTGCAGGGGACGCTGATGTTTCCCGGCAACGGCGGCGGCTCCAACTGGGGCGGAGTCGCCGTCGATCCCGAGCGACAGCTGGTGATCGCGAACGTGATGAGCCTGCCCTGGGTGGTCACGCTGCTTCCCGCCGAGGCGTACGAGCGGGAGCGTGCGGCCAATCCGGGGGTCGAGATCGTGCCGCAGCGGGGCACGCCCTACGCGATGCGCCGCGAGGCCCTGCTCTCGCCTCTGGGGCTACCCTGCAATCCTCCCCCCTGGGGAACGCTCGCAGCCGTGGATCTAGCCTCCGGCGAGATCCGCTGGCAGGTCCCGCTGGGAACCATACGCGACCTCTCGCCGATTCCGATTCCTCTCCGGCTCGGGGTGCCCAGCCTCGGCGGACCGCTCGTCACGGCGAGCGGCCTCGTCTTCATCGCCGCGACGATGGACGACTACCTGCGGGCATTCGACGTCGAGACGGGGGAAGAGCTCTGGAAGGGCAGGCTCCCGGCCGGGGGCCAGGCGTCGCCGATGACCTACCGCCTCGCTGAAGAGGACAGGCAGTACGTAGTCATCGCAGCCGGTGGTCACGCGCGCGGCGGCACCAAGCTCGGCGACGCCGTGGTCGCATACACTCTTCCGTAGGCGGGGCTTTTCTGCACGCCTAGGCGCTGCTCTTCTGCACGCGGTCCGGGCTGCCGGACCAGGTCCAGGCGAACGTCGTGCGGCTCACGCCGAGCAGCATGCCGCCGAGTGCCTTCGGATGGATGAACAGGCCGTCCGGGGCCTGCGCCTCGCGATCTCCGGTCCAGCCGTCGGGGGCCTGGGCCAGCAGCCGCTCGCGAATCGCTCCCACGTGGTCCGACTCGGCGTACGCCATGTACAGGCACGGACCGCGCCTCTGAAAGAAGCGTCCCATGGTCTTCTCGTGAGTCGTCGTCGTCACCGTCTCGACGCGGTCGAGCCGCTCCGGGTCGAACAGCGTCAGGCTTCCCGTGTAGCCGTACTGCTCCGAGCCGATCGGCACGAAGTGCGAGGCGTCGAGCGCGAAGCGACTCGCCAGGTCGGCGGCGGCTCCGGCGAAGTCGGGCGTCAGGTGGGTCGCCTCGTACAGGTGACGCAGCAGCCCGGCGGGCTCTCGCTCCCGATGCTGCGACAAGACCACGCGCAGGCCCGCGATCCCGAGCTGGTTGCCGTCGATGAAGAGCTGCCCCCCTTCCGTCTCGCGCTCGATGCCCTGGTCATCGAGCCGACCGCGTACCGCGTCGAGGTCGGACGCCGCGAAGCCCACGGCGAACAGGCCGCCTCCCAGCTCCGAGACGTGCTCGGCCACCGGCCCGGGTCCGTCGGCGTCGAGGATCTCCACCTCGCTCGTCCCCGCGCGCAGCACGCTCCGGCGGGCGCCGAGCCCCTTGAGCACGTCGTCGCGCACGAGCTCGGCGTCGAGCAGTCGCCGCCAGTGCTCCGCGGTCTTGCGGCGATCCGTGGACGTCACCTGGATTCGATCTACGCGCGTCAGCATCGTCGACCTCCTCGATAGCTGGCGGAGCCATCGTACCCGATCGCAGCGCGCCCGGGGCTCGCCGCACGCAGGCGCTGTTGTCCGCAGGGGAGGGCCACACGTATGCTTCGGCTGGGTGGGGGTCGCGAGGGAATCCGCGAGGGGAGGGAGAGATGGCGAAGCATCCGAGGCGGCGGAGTCGACGTCCCAGCATCCTGCGAGGGCTCTGCGTCGCGCTCGTCGCGTCGCTCGCGCTGTCGGCCGGCCCCGCGGTCGGGGCCGAGGCGAAACCACCGAACGTCGTGGTGATGCTGAGCGACAACCTCGGC
>CAZLBF010000212.1:0-4107 GCA_964557495.1 uncultured Myxococcales bacterium
CTCCACATCCACGCCACCGCCGTCCCGAGCCTGTTCATGATGACCGGTATGGTGCTCATGGTGATGGTGTTCATGCGCACGGGCTGGCGGCTGACGCGCGCCGAGGGTCTGTTCCTGATGCTGCTGGCGGTCGTGCGCTGGAGCCGGGACCTCGTACCTGGGTTCTGGAGCTGAAGGGGCGCGTGCCGCGTCACCCCGGTGGCCGCCCCCGCTCATCCGCCCTCGCTCGGGGGGACGTGGTCTTCCTGCGGCGTCCCGGCCCGCGGGACTGCGACGAGTTCCTCGCGCGCGTCCGCGACAGTCGCGACCTGCATCGCGGGTGGGTGGAGCCGCTCTCGGAGCCCGAGGCGTTTCACGCCTACGTGCGGCGCACGCGAAGGCGCAACTGTGATGGCTGCGTCGTCTGTCGCAACGAGGACGGCGCGATCACCGGGACCATCAACCTGAACGAGATCGTGCACGGATCGTTCCAGAGCGCCTACCTGGGCTACTTCTCGTTCGCTCCGTTCGCCGGAGCGGGCTACATGCGCGAGGGACTCGAGCTGACCCTGCGGCGCGCGTTCAGCGAGCTGGGCCTGCACCGGCTCGAGGCGAACATCCAGCCCGAGAACGGGCGCTCGATCGCACTCGCCCGGGGGCTGGGATTTCGTCACGAGGGCTTCTCTCCCCGCTACGTCCGCGTGGGCGACCGCTGGCGGGATCACGAGCGCTGGGCGATCACCGTCGAGGACTGGATCCACTCTTCCTGACGCGCGGGCGCGGGCGCGGGCGCGGGCGAACGCCGCGCGGCCGGTCACTCGCGGCGGGCCGAGTACGCGTAGATCGCGAGCGCGACCCAGATGCAGCCAAAGGTCACCGCGTGGGTTCGCGTGAACACCTCGCCGTAGAGCGCGACCGCGAGCGCGAAGTTCAGGCTGGGGGCGATGTACTGGAACAGTCCGACGGTCGAGAGCTGCAGCCGCCGCGCCGCGCTCGTGAACCAGATCAGGGGGAGCGCCGTCACGACGCCCGACCCGACGAGCAGTAGACCGACGCGCACCCCGAGCGCGTCCAGGTTCGAGACGGCGCCCCGTCCGGCGAGCTCGGCGTAGACGATCAGCCCGACGGCGAGCGGTGACAGGATCAGCGTCTCGACCGAGAGTCCGCCGAGCGAGGAGACCGGAGCGGTCTTCCGGATCAGGCCGTACAGGCCGAACGTGACGGCCAACGTGAGCGAGATCCACGGAAGCGAACCCACCTCGAGCGCCAGGTAGCCGACGCCCGCGGCAGCGATCGCGACCGCGATCCACTGGCCGACCCGGAGGCGCTCGCCCAGGATCAGCGCCCCGAACGCGACGTTGACCAACGGGTTCAGGTAGTAGCCGAGGCTGGCGGCCAGCACCTGCCCGGTGTTGACGGCCCAGATGAAGATCAGCCAGTTCGTGGCGATCAGGGCCGAGGTGACGGCCAGCGTGCTGAGGCGTCTCCGGTCCGAGAAGACCAGGCGCACCTCCCGCCAGCCCGCGGCGAAGGTCAGGATCAACGCGGCGAGGGCGAGCGCCCAGACCACCCGGTGCGCCAGGATCTCGAGCGGGGGAACCGCCTGCAGCGCCTTCCAGTAGATCGGCGTCAGGCCCCACCAGCCGTACGCGAGCAGCGCGTAGACCGCCCCCGCCGCGCTGCGGTCGGCAGTCGGCGCTCGCGTGCCGCGCACTAGGCGCGCACGAGCTCGAGCCAGGTCAGCTGTCGGTCCTCGAGCGCCGGCCCGAGCTCGATGCGCGGCCGGTCGGGCGCACCCCCGTCGTAGGCGGCGCGCAGCCGGAAGCGGGATTGCTCGATCAGCTCCGACCACTCGCCCCAGCTCCAGACGCGCATCTCGTGCTCGTCCTCGTACACGGCGCCCGCCTCCGGCCCCGAGACGAACTCGAAGCGCGAGGCCTGCCGCTCGATGCGCCGCTCGGCGTCGAACTCACGCCCGAACCAGCTGGTGCGCAGGCTGCCCCGGGACGTCTCCTGCTCCCACGACGAGTGCTCGTCCGCGGTCTTGAGCTGGAACGGCTCGACACAGCGCAGGTCGAGCTGAACCAGATAGCTCGATCCTGGCTCCAGGTGCCGCGCCATGCACGCCAGGTGGCGCGCGGCCGCCTGGAAGTCCGGCAGGTACCCGAAGCTCGAGATCGGGCAGAGGGCGGCGTCGAAGCGCCTACCCAGCTCGAAGTCCGCGATGTCGGCGCGGTGCAGGTCGGGTTCGCGCACGCCGCTCGCGCGCAGGCGCTCGCGCGCCAGCTCGAGCAGCCGGGGCGACAGGTCGACGCCCGTCACCGCCACTCCGCGCAGGGCGAAGCCGGCCAGCATGCGCCCGCTCCCGCAGGCGGGCTCGAGCAGGCGTCGGCGCTCCGCAGCCGCGCGCTCGAACAGCCGCTCGACGAGCCACTCGACTTCCTCCTCCACGTCCCACGAGAAGGCGAGATCGTAGAGGTCGGCGCGCCGGTCGTAGAAGTCCCGCGTCTCCTGCATCAGCCGAGCTCTCCCCTCGCGCCCCGGGTGTGCGAGGCGCTCACTGCCCGAAGTAGAGCCCGCCGTTGACGTGGATGACCTCTCCGGTGATGTAGCTCGCGGCCGGCGAGGCGAGGAACGCGACGGCGCCCGCGACGTCCTCGTTGGTCCCGGCCCGGCCGATCGGCACGTTCCCGATGAGGCCCTCCATGGCCTCGGGCGCGGTGTGCACCTCGTGGAAGCGGTTGGCGATCACGCCGGGCGCGACGCTGTTCACGGTGATGCCCCGCGACGCGAACTCCTTGGTGAGCGTGCGCGCCAGGTCGGTGACGGCGGCCTTGGCCGGGCCGTAGTGGGGAGTCGTGGGCGCGCCGCCGTTGTGCCCGGCGACCGACGAGATGTTGATGACCCGCCCGGCTCCCCGCTCGAGCATGTGCGGGATGACGGCCTGGCACATCAGCACGACGCTGGTGAAGTTCAAGCGCAGGACCTCGTCGAGCAGCTCTACGGAGAGCTCGCCGAGCAGGGCGCGCCGCACCAGACCGCCCGCGTTGTTGACCAGGATGTCGACCCGGCCGCCCCCGAAGGCGAGCGCCTCGGCGACGAGCGAGTCGACGCCCGCCTTGCGGCTCACGTCGGCCCGGACCGCGACGGCCTTGCGCCCGAGATCGCGGATCTCCTGCGCGGTCTTCTCCGCCTCGGCCCGGCTCTGGCTGTAGTTGACGACGACGTCGGCGCCGTTCTGCGCCAGCTCCAGGGCGCAGGCCCGTCCGATGTCGCGGCCGCCGCCGGTGACGATGGCCAGGTTTCCGGTGATGTCGAACGACATGGCTTCCTCTCGACCACCTGGGATGGTCCGCGCCATTGATCGAGCGCCAGGATAACCGGAATCGCCGCGGCGCTCCCCTGCCCTGCGTCGGACCGGCCCGCGCGGCCTAGATCCCGAGCACCTGAATCGCGATGCCACTCCCGGCAATCGCGAGCCCGGCGATCAGCTCGGCGTGAGGCTCCATGCGCGCGAGGTTGATGGAGCGAAGCCCGAGATAGCCGAGCGCGACCACCGACAGCATGGTGGCGAGGGTGACGACCCCGAATGTGACTGCGACCAGCGCCACCAGTCCCCAGCTGTGGGCCACCGCCGGGGCCATCATCAGCGGGATGAGTGGCTCGCACGGCCCGAGCACGAACACCAGGAAGAGCGCCCCGATGGTCGTTTCGCTCTGGACCGCCTGATCGGGATGCCGATGCTCGGAGTGAACGTGATCGTGAGAGTGGTAGTGCACGACCCCATCGACGTGGGCGTGGCTGTGTGAGTGGGGCTTACCCCTGAGCGTGCGCCAGGCCGCTCGCGCCGCGAGCAGGCCACCGAGACCGATCAGCAGCCACGCGGCCAGGCTCCCCCGCACGTTCTCGAACAGCTCGAGACGGGCCAGCGCGACACCCAGAGCGATCCCGATGGACCCGAGCAGCACCGAGGACAGGACGTGGGCCACACCACACACAGCCGTGATGACCATGACCTTGCGCAGCGACCAGCTGCGAGCTCTTCCAAGGACGACGAAGGGCAGCGAGTGATCCACCCCGACCAGCGTATGCAGGAAGGCGATCGTCACGGCCGTGACAATCAGGATT
>CAZLBF010000213.1:0-6513 GCA_964557495.1 uncultured Myxococcales bacterium
TTCCCGGTCCGCTGGGGAGGCAGCGTCTCCGACCGATCTCGGCACCCGAGCTCGACGGCTTTCCCGAGGCACACTGCGTCGGAAGCCTGGTCTACCTCGAGCCGACCCGGGGACCTCTGGAGAGCGCCATGGAGTGGGTGGCGGGCGCGCGCCCACCCTCGAGCTTCGTCCTGCGCGCCGAGGCGACGGGGCCGGCGCAGCAGGAGGCCTTCGTGCAGATCGAGGCCGGCGATCCGTCCCAGGCGGCGGCGGCGAGCCTCGGTGCGCTGGTCCAGGCTGCTCTCTCGGGCCGCATCGCGGCGGGCGTCTCCGCGCCCAGCGAGGCGCTGAATCCGGCTGCACACCTGGCTGCGTTGGAGAAGCGCGGGCTCCGCGTGACCGTCTCCATTCCGGGGTCAGAGTCCTAGGACGCGGCTCCCCGCCCCTGCTGCATCCAGTCGCGCAGCTCCCGCATGCCGATCCGTCGCATCTCGCGCGCGTCGAGCTCGCCGGCCATCGTGCCGTCGGAGTAGATCTCGGCCTCCTCGGCGCGCTGGCGCCAGGACTCCGGCGTGATGGACTCAAGCTCGGCGCCGCCCTGTGCGCAGTGCGTGATCAGATAGTTCAGCCCGGGCTCGAGCTCCTCGAGCCGGCGCACGTTGTGATCGCGCCCGGTTCCGGCCTCGAACGAGAGCGAGTTCGCATCGAGGTGGTCGAAGATCGGAAAGCCATCCGCCTCGGCGAGATCGATGAGCCCGATGGTGCGCTCGAGCTTCTCGGCTAGGCCGAGCGGCTCCACCTGCTCGCGTCGAATTCTGGGGAGCAGCGCGGGCAGCTGGTAGTCGCGCACCAGACGCACGTATACATCGATGAACCGCGCGTGCATGACCGTGCCCATGTGACTGTCCACATGCGTGACGTCGATGCCGGCTTCGCGCGCCCTCTCGATCTGAGCGCGCAGCTCGCGCTCCACCTCTTCGCTCGTGGCGTGCTCCACCACCTCGGCCAGTGTCCGCCACATGCCCCCGTCGGGCGAGACGAGTCCGGGAACGTCATCCAGGACCGGGCCCCAGCGAAGCGTCTCGTACTCGGCGTTCAGCGTCAGGTGCACGCCGAGATCGAGCTCGGGCCGCTCGCGCGCGGCGCGCGCGGCCTCGCCGAAGGCGGGACACGGCACCATCACGCTGCCGCAGGTGGCCGCCCCGGCCAGGGCGCGGAACGCCCCGGCATTCGCGGCCGTGGACATCCCGATGTCGTCCACGTGCACCACGACGACGCGATCGGAGGGGTCGAAGCCGAGCTGTTCGAACAGGGACACGGGCCCTCCAGGATGATCGTCGGTTCGCTGAGTGCGGGATTATGTCAGCTGGCCGGACTCGAGGTGGGGCGTCGGCCGGCAAGGCGGCCGACGAGGATGTCATCATTCCCCCCGTGACGCGGCAGAGAACGATCGTGGTCTCGGGCGGGGACGCCGGCCTGCGCCTCGACGTCTTGCTGGCCCGCGAGCTCGCCGTCTCGCGCGGCTACGTCCGGCGCCTGCTGGCGCGTGGCCTCGCCCGCATCGAGGGGGGCAGGGCGGCCAAGGGCACGGTGCTGCGGCCCGGGGATCGGATCGAGATCGGCCCGTTCCGCCACCCCGCCGAGGGAGTCCCGGCCGCCGAGGGGCTCGAGGTCCAGGTCCTGGCCGAGGGCTCGGGCTACATCGCGATCGACAAGCCGGCCGGCCTGCCGACCCACCCGCTCGACTTCGAGGAGACCCACACCGCGCTGAACGCGGTCGCGGCAATCCGACCCGAGATCCTCGACGTCGGCCCCGGTGGGCTCCAGGCGGGCGTGATCCACCGCCTGGACACCTACACCTCGGGCGTACTGGCATTCGCCACCGAGACAGAGGCATGGCTGCAGGCGCGCGCGGCCTTCGACGCCAGGAGCGTCGAGAAGCGCTACGTGGCGCGGGTCCACGGTCGCTTCACCACGCCCGTCGAGACGAGCCTGGCGCTGGAGCAGCGCGGCGATCACGTGGTGGTCGTCGACTCGGGCGGACGCGCTGCGGTCTGTCGAATCGAACCGCTCGAGCCGGGGTCGGAGTCCTCATTGGTCGAGATCCGGCCCACTACCGGGATGCGGCATCAGATCCGCGCAACCCTGGCACACCTGGGTCACCCCATCTGCGGGGACCGGCTGTACGGCTCGACGCTGGAGCTCGGCCGCCACCTGCTGCACGCTAGCTACCTGAGAATCGGTCGATTCCGGGCGCGGTCCGAGCCGCCCGAGACCATACGGAGACCCGCGATATGAAGCTTCTGCCCGCGCTCGTCGCACTCGCTCTCGCCACGGCCGCCGGGGCTCAGTCCAAGGCTCCCAGCATGAACGGCTTCACGCTCGAGCCGTCGAGCGTCCCGCTGGAGGAGATCCTCCGCGGGGGACCCGGGCGCGACGGGATCCCTGCGCTCGACTCCCCCGCCGCGCTGCCGGCCGCAGCCGCACAGTGGCACGACGACGAGATCGTCATGGGGGTCGAGGTGGGGAGCGAGGCGCGGGCCTATCCCGTAGCCATCCTGAACTGGCACGAGCTCGTGAACGACGCGCTCGGCGGCCAGCCCATCCTGGTCACCTACTGCCCGCTCTGCGGCACCGGTCTCGTCTTCGACCGTCGATTCGGCGAGGAGACCCGGCGCTTCGGCGTCTCCGGGCTCCTGTACAAGTCGGACGTGCTCTTCTTCGATCGCGAGTCGGAGAGCCTCTGGTCACAGATCGAGGCCACCGCGGTCACCGGCCCGGCCATCGGGACCCGGCTCCGCGTGGTCCGCTCGCGCATGATGCGCTGGGGAGACTGGCGCAAGCTGCACCCGCAGAGCAGCGTGCTGTCGCTCGAGACGGGTCATCAGCGGGACTACGCTCGGGATCCCTACGGCGACTACGCGACCTCCGAGCGGGTCCTGCTTCCGGCGCCGGTCGACCCCCGCTACCACCCCAAGATGCCGACGCTCGGGGTTCGCACGCGCGAGGGAGCCGCGCGGGCCTACACCGGCGCCGAGCTCGGCAACGCGGGTGGCTCGATCGAGGAGACCTTCGAGGGGCACCCCCTCAAGGTGTCCTACGACCCCGAAAAGCAGGTCTTCGACGCGCAGATCCCCGACGAGCTCGAGGTGATCGAGGGCTACTGGTTCGCCTGGGCCGCCTTCCACCCGGACACGACGGTCTTCGTCGCGGTACCCGAGGCGAACGAGTAGAGGGTAGGCGGCGCGCCCGCGGGCGCGCCTCCGAGCTCGCTTACGCCTAGATTTCTAGACGTCGGCGGCTCGCAGCGTCTTGCGGCGATTCGCGATCGCTCGCTTCTCGGCGCCGGAGATCATGTCGCGCACCGCGCCGTCGAGAGCATCGTAGAACTCGGCGCCTACATTGCAGCTCTTGACTGCCGCCTTGACGCGCGACTTCGAGATGATCATCGCCCCCGCGGCCTTCTTCTTGGTCGTCTTCCGCGCTGCCTTCCGCGGTGCCTTCTTCACTGCCTTCCGCTTCGCCATTGGAATCCTCCTGTGCGTATTGCGTGCCGGATCATAGTCGGCGCTTTCGCCGCGTCAATATCGAGGGCGCCGTCTTCTGGGTCGTAGGGCCGGATTCGCGCGCTACCCTGGCAGCGTGCTCCAGCGAGGTGCAGTGCTGATGATCATCCTGCTCGCCCAGGCGGCCTCCGCCGGGGCGCTCGACCGCGGCGCCGACGGTCGCTTCAGCGAGCGCAGCTCGATGCACTTCGAGGTGTTCGAGGACGTCGCGATCGAGCGGCACAGCGGCCGCCGCCAGTTCGAGCGCCAGGTCCTCGAGGTCCTGGAGTCGGCGTACGACCGCGTCGGGGACAAGCTGGGCCTGCGGCCGCGCGCCAAGATCCGCGTGGTGATCTACGATCCCGACGTCTTCGATGCGAGCTTCGCGGACCGCTTCGCGTTCCCGACGGTCGGCTTCTACGACCGCGTGATCCACATTCGCGGCGCGGAGCGGGTCGACAACCGGCTGGCTCAGACGCTGCACCACGAGTTCACGCACGCGGCGCTGGACGCCGCCGCACCCAGCTACCGGACTCCCGGGTGGGTTAACGAGGGCCTGGCCGAGTGGTTCGAGGCACTCGCGGTGGGCAAGCGAGGCCTCAGCCGAGGGCAGCACTCCCGCCTTGCGGCCGCCGTCCGCAACGGCAGCGCGCCGGCGCTCGCTGAACTCGAGTCCCCGAGCTTCGTCGGATTCGCACCGGAGCTGGCCGGTCTCGCGTACCTGAAGTCGTACGCGGCGATCGAGCATCTGCAGCGACGGCACGGGGACCGCGCGCTCCGCTCGTTCATGCAGGAGCTGCTTCGGACGCGAAACCTGGACCGGGCTCTGAAGCGCGGGTTCCGCCTGGATCTCGCGAAGCTCGAGGAGAGACTCGCGAGCGAGCTGCGTTGACGGGCCGAAGCTCGACCCTGGGGACGGACCGCCGTGGAGGCGAGCCGAGCGAGCGGGAGGCCTGAGCGCGAATGTCCGCGCGACGCACCTTCATCGAGATGCGCGAGATACCCGGCCTGGTCGGAGGAGCGCTCCGGGGAGAGGCGCGCGCCCTGCGGCGCATCCTGGGGGGCCGCCGCGCGGGCCGCTACGGCGTGGCGCTGCTCCTCGCCGCCGGGCTCCTCGCCGCGCCGCTCGCGGACCTGGCAGCGCTGGCCCTCGCCTACCTGGGACTCGGCTGCGTCGCGTGGCTCGTCCGGCGGCGCGAGCCCGAGCTGCGGCTTCGCGACGCGTTGCGCGTCGCGCTCTGGCCCGCGGCTCCGCTGGTCGCCGCGACGCTGCCGCTGCGCTTCTTGTGGCCCGGCAGTCCCCTCCCCGCCCTCGCTGCGCTCGCGCTCGCGTACGCGCTCGCGCTGCGCGGCTATGCGCGGATGGCGGGGCGGCGCTCGGACCAGGGCAACGCCGCCTCGAGCTGACCCGCGACGCTCAGCAGCAGGCCCTCTCCCGCGTAGGCCGCCACGACCTGAACGCCGATCGGGAGCCCCTGGGGGCTCCAGTGCAGCGGGAGCGAGATCGCCGGCTGACCGGTCGCGTTGAACTGTGGCGTGAAGGCCATGAGCGCGAACAGGCGCTGCAGCGCACGGGATGGATCCGCCGGGTCATCCTGTAGGTACCCGAGCGGCGGAGGCGGCTCGCCGAGCGTCGGCGTCACGAGCAGGTCGAACCCGTCCGCCCACCAGCTCGCCATGCGACGCGTAAAGCCCTCGAGCCAGAGGGCGCTCGCGATGTACTGGGGCGCGGTGACCCCGCGTCCCAGCTCGGCGAGCGCCCAGGTGCCCGGCTCGACATCGCGCTCGCCGACCGGCTGCCCCGTGAGCGAGCCCATGAGGTCGAGCGTAGCGGCGGTCCAGCTCCCGACGATGAGCGAGAACTGGCCCCGGAACGCGTCGACCTCGTCGAACGCGGGCGGATGCGCCAGCTCCACCGCGTGCCCGAGGGATTCGAGAGCCCGCCCCGTCGCCTGCACCGCCTCCGCGCAGTCGGAGTGGAGCGCCTCGCCGCCGGGGCGCTCGAGACAGAGGCCCACTCGAAGTCGACCGGGGTCGCGCTCGGGCTCGTCGGCAAAGGGCCGGACGGGTGGCGGAGCGGAGTAAGGGTCGCCCGGCATCGCGCCCGCGGTGACGTCGAGCAGCCGCGCAGAGTCGCGCACCGAACGCGTCACGACGTGCTCGCACACGAACCCGTGCCACTGCTCGCCGTAGTCCGGCCCCAGCGACACGCGCCCCCGCGAGGGCTTCAGCCCGACCAGACCACATTCGCTCGCGGGAATGCGGATCGACCCGCCCCCATCGCCGGCGTGGGCGGCGGGGACCATGCCCGAGGCGACCGCGGCGGCGGAGCCTCCACTCGACCCTCCGGTCGAGTGCTCGCGGTTCCACGGGTTCCGCGACGGCCCGTATGCCTCGGGCTCGGTGGTGATCGTGAGCCCGAGCTCCGGAGTGTTCGTCTTCCCCACGACCACGAGCCCCGACTCGCGCAAGCGGGCGAACTGGTAGGAGTCGTGGTCTGCGACGTATCCGCGGTCCTTGAGAAAGCGCATCCCGCCGTGCCAGGGATCGCCCGCGGAGAACCCGTCGAGGTCCTTGAGCAGGAACGGAACGCCGCGGAAGGGCCCCTGCGGCAGGCTCTCGCTCGCGGCCGCCGCCCGCGCCTTGTCGAACAGCGGGTGGATGACCGCGTTCAGCTCCGAATTGAGCTTCTCGATCCGCCCAATCGCCGCATCAACCGCCTCGAGCGGAGAAACCTCCTTGTCCCGAATCCTCTCCGCCAGCCCCGTTGCATCCAGATAAGCAAGCTCGTCAGCCATCCGCCCAGCCTACGCCCCCCCAACCCCCCAGGTCCAGACGAAGCCGTCTACAGAGAGCCCCCCAACCGCGCCCCCGGTCGAGGCCTAGCCAAGATGACCGCCCGCAAGCGCCGCGGCAGCGGCGCGCGCAGCGAGGCGCAGCCGAGCGAAGCCCGGCAGGCCGGCTCCGCCGGCCGTTACCCGGCAAGAAG
>CAZLBF010000214.1:0-24212 GCA_964557495.1 uncultured Myxococcales bacterium
AGTCGCCCGACGCGCGCGCAGGCGAGCTCGGCTCGCCGGTAACGCGCTAAGACGGCTAAAGGGCGGCTCCGAGTCGCCCGACGCGCGCGCAGGCGAGCTCGGCTCGCCGGTAACGCGCCAAGACTCCTAGATCTCGACGCGGTCTGCGAGCTGCCGGTCCACCTCGACGATGTGGGTCGTCGCCTGGGGCAGGGCCGCGAGATCGGTGCGCAGGAACTCCGGGTAGAGCACGACGTCGTCGAGTCGCTCGAGCGGGTACCAGCGAAACTCCACGACCGCCTCTCCCTCGCGGCCCTCGAAGCTCGCGGTCGCGTCGAGGTGCTCCCAGTCGTCCGGCAGGCGCATGAGGAAGTAGAGGCCGAGCTCGTGGTAGTGACGCGCGTCGTGCGGGAAGAAGTTCTCGACCACGAAGAGCAGCCGCTCGATCTGCACCTCGACGTCCAGCTCCTCGAGCATCTCGCGGCGCAGCGTTGCCGAGGCGCCCTCGCGAAACTCCGCGCGTCCCCCGGGGAGGCACCAGAAGTCGTCGTCGACGGACTTGTGGAGCAGGACGCGGCCCCGCCGCAGGGCGACGCCGGCGACGCGGAGCGAGAAGCGATCGTCCCCCCGGTCGAACTGGATCATCCGACGCCGAAGAAGTCCCGAACTGCTCGCAGCGCCTCGGGCTCGCCCAGCAGCGGCGCGTGACCGACGCCGGGAACCTCGACCGCGCGGCAGTCCTTCATGCGCCGGGTCATCTCGCTCGCGATTTCGACCGAGAGGATGTCGCTGATCCCGCCGCGCACCACGAGCGTCGGACCCCGCAGCGCCTCGGCAATCGGCCACAGCTCCGGGGCCGCCGCCGCAGCCGCCGCCGGCTCGTTCATGGCCTGGCGGATCGCCCGGTCGTACTTCCAGCCGACGCCCCCTTCGGGAAGCGGCTTTACGGCGTGACCGACCATCGCGAGGAGCTGCTCGTCGCTCGCCCTCAGACCGGGATAGTTCTCGCGAAACCACTCGGCCGCCGCCTTCGGGTCCGGGAAGCGCTCGGGGGCGGTGCCCACGTAGCCGCGGATGCGCTCGAGGCCCCTCGGGTCGATGGCGGGCCCGATGTCGTTCAGTACGACCCGCTCGACGCGGTCGGGCTGGGCTGCCGCGAAGAGCATCGAGATGATGCCGCCCATCGACGTTCCGACGAGCGCGACCCGGTCGAGCTGCAGCGCGTCGAGCCAGATCCCGAGATCGGCGACGTAGCGCGGCAGCTGATAGCCCTCCGGCGGTCCCCACTCGCTGTCGCCGCGGCCGCGGACGTCCAGGGAGAGGATGCGCAGCGCTGGCGCGAGCGAGTGCGCCAGTCCGTCGAACGCGTGGGCGTTCCCGGTGAGACCGTGCAGACACACCACCGGCGGGCCGCCCCCACCCCAGTCCAGGTGGTGCAGCCGCAGGCCGTCGACCTCGGTGAAGACGCGCTCGGGCTGCGTCATCGCTCGTCGAGCGCGCGCGCCATGCGCTCGAGGATCTCGGTCAGGATCGCGCGCGAGGTGGCGAAGTTGAGGCGCACGCAGCCCTGGCCCGGCGTGCCGAAGGTCGCGCCGTCGCTCAGGCCGACCTTGGCGCGCTGGAGGAAGAAGTCGTGTGGCCCCCCCTCGATGTCGAGGGCGCTGCAGTCCAGCCATGCCAGGTAGGTCGCCTCCGCAGGCCGACACACCACGCCCGGCATGCGCTCCGCGACGAAGCGCGAGAGGAAGTCGCGGTTCGCCTCCAGGTAGTGCACCACGCGGTCGAGCCACGGCTGCGAGTGCCGCCAGGCCATCTGCATGGCGAGCATGCCCGTGGTGTTGGCTCCGCCGTGCACGTGGCGCGCGTCCGGTCCCGAGAGGAAGCGCCGCTTGAGCTCGGGACTCCCGAAGGCGGCGACCGAGCAGCGCATGCCCGCGACGTTGAAGGCCTTGGTGGCCGAGGTCAGCGTCACTGTTCGCGCCTCGACCTCCGGGGAGAGCGTGGCGAAGGGGACGTGCGCATGTCCCGAGTAGACCAGGTCCGCGTGGATCTCGTCGGAGACCACGATCAGGTCGCGCTCCAGCGCAACCTCCGCGACGCGCTCCAGCTCGGCCCGCGTGAAGGCGCGGCCGGACGGGTTGTGCGGGTTGCAGAAGAGCAGGATCCGGGTTCCCGCGTCGATCGCCGCTCGCAGCCCGTCGAGGTCGAGCTCGAAGCGCTCCGGACCCGGAACCAGCGGGTTCTCCACCAGGCGCCGGCCCGTCGCGCCGAGCGCGCCGAGAAAGGGCGGATAGATCGGCGTCTGCACGACCGCCCCCTCGCCGGGGTCGGCGAACTGCCGCAGCGCCACGAAGATCCCCTGCACGACGTCGGTCATGACCTCGACGAGGCGGGGCTCGGGCTTCCAGCCGAAGCGCCGCTCCATCCGCTCGCAGAAGAGCGTGGGCAGTCCCGGGACGGCCGGATTCACGGGGTAGCCGAAGTCGTTGCGTCGTACGAGATCGCGGAACGCGCGCTGGATCGGCTCGGCGACCGGGAAGTCCATGTCGGCCACCCAGGCGGCGAGCACGTCGTCGCCGTAGAGTCGCCACTTCTCCCCCTGGCGGCGCCGCAGTGCATCGACGTCGATTCCGTCGAGATCCGGAGCCGGACAGCGAAGCTCCGCCTCCGCCGCCTCGAGGACCGCCGCGAGCTCGGCCCGATCCAGCGGCCGCGCGACCTCGAGCCCGGCCCGCTTCAGGTACCCCTCGAAGTCCCGGCCCAGCTCGCCGACGGTCCAGGCGATCGGGTCCTCGTCGGGGACCAGGCGCGTGATCTCGTTTCGCCCCGGCGGGTCGTAGTGGAAGTGCGGCCCGACCTCGAAGCAGTCGAAGCGCAGGCGTTCACGCGCTTCCGGCGTCCGCTCCCGGATGCACAGCGTGCCCCCCCGATCGCCGCCGACGGCGCGGTGCTCGACGCTCAGACGAACCGGTCCGATTTCCCGTTCCCACATGCGCGGGCATTGTAGCGCGCCCCCCGCGTGAGACGGTCCCGAGGGGCGCGGGTGGCCGGGTAGCGGGCGGGGCGCCGATCGCGAGTCGACCGGCGGAGCGCCTAGCGGGTGCCCAGTTGCTGCAGCAGGGCTCGCATCGTCGGCTCGTCCGGCTGCACGGCGAGCACCTCCTCGGCGATCTCGCGAGCTTCGTCCCGCGCGCCGGACTCGTAGAGCGCGGCGGCGAGCGTGATCCGCGCTCTCTGGTCGTTGAGCGTCCCGAGCCGGAGAGCCTCACGCAGGGCCTCGGCGGCTCGAGTCACGTGCCCCTGCCGAGCGCGGATCATCCCGATCCCGAACCACGCGTCGCCCGCAGCGCCCGGGTCCCGGGCAGCTCGCCTGAACTCCTGCTCCGCCGCGTCCAGCTCCCGCCAGGCGAGCAGCCAGCTCGCGACCATCAGATGCACGGAGGTGATGCCGTCCCCGATCTCGCTGGCTCGGCGCGCGGACTCGAGCGCTGCGCGTCTATCGTCCGAGAAGGCCTGATAGCTCGCCTTGCGCAGCCAGTACAGCGCGGCCGCCGTTCTGCTCGGGCCATCGGAGTAGAGGGGCCCGTCCGCCACCCCCTCCAGGTCGTAGGTCGACCACAGGTCGCGCGGCTCGGGCTGCGGCTGTGCCGGCGTGACGGCTTGAAACAGCAGACCGTAGGGGACGAGGCGGAACGGCTGATCGCCACGCTGATGGGAGTAGTAGGCGGGGCGGGAGCTCTCCTCGACGAGCCGCTGCTCGGTCCGCCGCCGCAGCGCGTCGAGCTGGGGGCGGCTCAACCTGGGGGAGCCCTCGAGATAGGGGAGCAGGTTCTGGGTCCTGCTGTACAGCGTCACGTCGGGTCGCACGCCCTCCACCAGGTGAACGTAGGCGAGCATCGGCACGTAGTGGTCCCGCTCGGCAAAGAGAATGGCATCGGGAGCGAGCGACTCGAGGATGTTCGTTGCGACGCCGTGGGCCATGCGGTTCTGCGACCGATCGTTCTCGGGGAAGTGAACGACTGCGACGAAGCAGGCCACCGACAGCGCGAGAGCCGGCGCCAGCCAGCGGGGCTTCGCGACCAGTCCGAAGCCCACCGCCGCGAAGACGGCCAGCAGGAGATCGGTGGGGATGAAGTAGGCTTCCCGGTCCACGACGTGGTAGGCCGCCGCGAACAGCGTCGTCGCCAGCAGCGCCACCGACAGGTAGAGCGCGGCGAACCGATCGAGTCGCCACAGCCGCAGCCATCCCAGCACGGCGAACACGCAGACGGGCAGCGTGATTCGCTGGGGCAGCGAGCGCCCGTAGTCGACCAGGTTCGCCACCAGGCCGTATCCGCCGCCGCGCAGGAGGTTGCCCTCGTACAGGCCCCCTCGGATGTGGAACACCAGCTGCTCGAAGCTGTCGATGGTCGCCCACGATGCGACGGGCTCGGTCGCCGAGCGGAGCGGGAGGTAGAGGTAGAAGACCAGGCTCCCGAGCGTGAGCAGCAGGCAGGGGAGCCAGAGTCTCCAGGAGAGGAGCTTCCCGCGCTGACTCGAGAGCGCGAGGCACGCCGCTGCGGGGATCAGCACGGCGATGCTCAGGTGGTGCGCGAGGCCCAGCCCGAAGGCGAGCGATGCGACGTAGGCGTCGCGCCTCCGGCCGCTCTCGGCGTAGGCGAGCCACGCTGCGAGCGCACCCAGGAAGAAGACGGCGTGCAGCGTGTAGACCTCGGTGATCACGGCCTGCGACCAGAACACGCTCGAGAATGCGCCGATACAGGCGGCTCCGAGCGACGTGGCCGGGTCTCCGCTCAGGCGCCGTGCGATGCGATAGATCACGAAGCTCGCGACGGCGGCCGCCACCGCGGAGAGCAGGTTCATGCGCCACGCCGGGCTTCCCCAGGGAATCAGCGTCTGGAACAGGTAGCCGAGCAGGCAGTACACCGGATAGCCGGTCGGGTGGGCGACGCCCAGGAAGTGCGCCGTCGTCGTGAGCTCTCCGCCGTCGCCGAAGTAGACGGTCGGGCAGAGCGTTCGCCAGTAGACCGCAAGCGGAACGCCGAACGACAGCAGTCCCGCCAGTACGCCGGGGTCGAGCCGTCGGCTTTCCGCATCGGACATCGAGGCTCCGGGCTCGGCTGAGGTCACGAACGACTCATGATGGAGAACGCCGCTTTCGAGGACAAGCTCTAGCCGGCTTCACACGACTCGCTCACCGACGCGCTAGAGTTCTCGCGTGGGCGCCACCTCGGACTGGCTCGACATCGCTCGGACGCTGGAGAGAATCGGCTACCGCGGATCGCTCGAGCCGAGCTTCGAGACGCTTCGCGCACTGCAGCGTGCCTTCCTGCTCAGCGTTCCGTTCGAGAATCTCGACATCCATCTCGGGCGAGAGATCACGCTCGCTCCCGAGCCGACCTACGCCAAGATCGTTGGCGAGGGAAGGGGAGGCTTCTGCTACGAGTGCAACGGCCTCTTCCACGACCTCCTCTCGAGGCTCGGATTCCGGGTCTCGTTCCACTCGGCGCGCATGGCACTGGGCGAGCGATTCGGACAGGAGTATGGCCACATGGTGCTCCTGGTCCGGCTCGACGCGACCTACCTTGTCGACGTCGGGAACGGTC
The DNA here is from genome assembly GCA_964557495.1 of uncultured Myxococcales bacterium. GTDB lineage: Bacteria > Myxococcota_A > UBA9160 > SZUA-336 > SZUA-336 > CAZLBF01. The sequence goes on from CAZLBF010000214.1 coordinate 5,586, forward strand.
AATCCTGCCGCGAGCCGCTGCGGATCGACGGATCCGACCAGAGCTCGGCGGAGGGCGTCACCTATCGCGTGGGACCTCGTGACTCGGAGCTGGCGCTCTGGCTCCGGGAGGAGGGCGCCGAGTGGAGGCCACGCTTCCTGTTCGAGGTGCAGCCGCGCAGCCGCTCCGCATTCGCCGACATGTGCCGGTATCACCAGACCTCTCCCGACTCCCTCTTCACTCGGAGCCGACTGGTCACTCGGGCGCAGCTCGATGGGCGCCTGACGCTCGTCGGGACGCATCTGATCACCGCCGAAGCCGGCGCTACGCACGAGCGCGAGCTCGGCTCGGAGGAGGAGTACCGAGCATGCCTGCGGGAGCGTTTCGGGATCGAGCTACGCGACGGGGCTCGATGGACGAGGTGAGCGCAGTCCTGTTCGATTTCGACTTCACGCTGGCCGATTCCTCGGCCGGCGCCGTCGAGTGCATCAACTATGCTCTGCGGCGGACGGGTCTTCCCGAGGTGGAGCCCGCCCGCATCCACGAGACCATCGGGCTCTCGATCGCCGCCGCGCTCGAGCAGCTGTCGGGAGTCAGCGATCCCCAGATCATCTCGACGTACGCCCGCCACTTCGTCGAGCGCGCGGACCAGGTCATGGCCGACGGAACGCGAATCTATGCCTACGTCCCGGAGGTTCTCCGCGAGCTGCGGGCACGCGGCTACCCGCTCGCGATCGTCTCGACCAAGTTCCGCTATCGGATCCAGAGCATCCTCCGGCGCGAACGGCTCGAGGAGCTGTTCCGCGCGATCGTCGGGGGAGAGGACACGCCGCGCCACAAGCCCGATCCCGCGGGCCTGCTGCTCGCGATCGAGGCGCTCGACGCGACGGCTGCCGCGAGCGTCTACGTGGGAGACCACCCGGTCGACGCGCAGGCGGCGGCCGCCGCGGGAGTTCCCTTCATAGCCACGCTCACCGGGACCTCCGGACGAGAGATGTTTGAGGACATCGCCCCGCTGGCCGTCGTCGCGAACCTGTCCGGCCTGCCCGGGGTGCTCGCGGCGACGCGCGCGAGCCGTTAGCGTCGCGCCCGGCTTCCGGGGGCGGGACGTCGCTACCGGGGTTGTGGCTCGACCACCTCGATGCGGCCGGCGTCGAGGAACCAGAGCTCGAAGCGCGGCAGCTCGTCGAGCCCCAGCGCCTCCTGGACGGCTCGCGTGTAGACGGCTCCCTGCGCCGCATAGGTGCGGGCGCGCTCGGTGAGCGCCTCCCCGTCCCCGTCGGCGACGCGGTCCGTCTTGAAGTCCGCGACGACGAACTCGCCGCTGGACGGGTCCCGGTAGAGCAGGTCGATCGCGCCGGCGACGAAGCCGACCGGCTCGGAGTCTCCCGGCTCCGGCGGGGAGAGCGTCGGGAGCTCGCGGGCGACGACGCGATCGCGCAGCGCGTGCAGGTGCGCGAGCAGAGGGCCTTCGGCGAGTCGCTCGAGCAGCTGCTCCGCGCGCTCGCGGGCGCTCACGCACTCCGGGCCGTCGAGCGAGGCCTCGAGCCAGGCGGGGACCTGCCTGCCGAGGCGGCCGAGCTCGGCGGCGGGATCGGCCGACAGGTCGAGCTCTTCGAGCAGCCGGTGAATCGCGGTGCCGACGGCCCGCGCGATGTTTCGCTCGCCTTCGTCGCTTCGCTCGCCCCGATCGCGTTCGCGGTGCCGCGGCGCCTCGTCTTCCGGCTCCTCCGGCCTGCGCTCCGGGTCCGCGGACGCGGGCCGCGAGGTCGGACGCTGCATGCGCGCACTCGCCGCCCGGCGGCTTCGGCGAATCGAGCGCGCGTCCTCGGCGGCGCGTTCGAGCGCTGGAAGTCCGTCGTCTTCGGATCCTTCGACCGGCCCGCCCCCGGCGTCTGCGAGCGCCGGGAATCGCCAGTACGCTTCGGCGACCTCCGTCCCGGCCGTGTCCGGCGTGGCGGCCAGCACCTCGAGCTTCGGGGGCTCGACGCTTCGGTGTGCGAGCAGGTCGACGTGGCTGTCCGCCTCGGCGTGCGGCTTCGGCTCGCCGTTCCGAGGCCACTTCCCGACGAGGACGAGGCGCTCGCGCGGCCGGGTCATCGCGACGTAGAGGGTCCGTACCCGCTCCGCCGCCTCGCTCAGACCCCGCTGTGCTGCGACGGCTCCCAGGCCGAGCGTCGGCGCGCCGAGCAGGCGGTACTCGAGCCGCCCGTTCACCCTCCCGGTGACCAGAGATCGGTCCGCCCGCCCCCCGCTCTGCTTGTGCAGCTGCATCAGGTAGACATGCGTGAAGGTCAGGCCCTTGGCCTGGTGGATGGTCAGGATCTGCACGGCGTCGTCGGCCGACTCGTTCGGACGCGCCTCCTCCGCCGCCTCGCCTCGCTCGACCTGCGTTCGCAGGGCTCGCAGCACCGCGTTCGGGTCGCCTCCCGACGCTTCGAGCTGGTCCACCAGGCGCCGGAAGAAGCGCTCCAGATTCGCGACCCGGTACACCCCCTGACAGCGGGCGGCCTCGGTCACCTCGATCATGGAGCCGCGGCGCAGCCGCTCGATGAACACGTCGGACGGATCGCGCTCGAACGACGCCCGCGCCGCCGCGATCGTCTTGATCGCCGCCAGCGCGCAGGTCTCCCAGCCGGCGACGCGCTCCAGGCCGGGGACGTCGCCGGGAAGATCGCCCGCTACCTCGCGCAGGTCGCGCTCGATCGCGCGAAGCGACGCGTCGTCGGGCTCGGCGAGGTTGCTCATCTGCGCGGGGAAACCTCGCGACCAGAGCGGGAGCAGCGCGGCGTCCGGCAGGCCGACGGCGGCCGAGCGGAGCCAGGTCAGGAGCGACAGGTGATCGTTCGGATCGAGCACGCAGCGCACCAGCGCGGCGGCTTCGATGATCTCGCGCCGGCGGTAGTAGCTGCGGTCTCCCGCTACGACGTGCGGGACCTGCTCGTCGCGCAGCGCCGCGATGTAGGTGTCGAGATCGCCGCGGCTCCGGAACAACACGCCGATCTCGCTCCAGGGTGTGCCGTGCTCGTCGTGGAGCGACCGGATGTCTCGCGCGAGCGAGCGCGCCTCGAGCTCGGCAGTGCTCGAAGCGTTGGCCGGAGCTGGCGGCGAGTCCGCGGACTCGCGCGGCCACGAGATCCAGTGCTCCACACTGCGTCGTTCGCCCCGCACGAAGCCGGGAGAGTTCGCGAGGTCATCGCGGGGTACGAGGCGCTGGAACTTCGGCTGAATCCTGTGCACCTCCTCCATCACCGGCGCGATGACCCGCTCGACCTCGTCGAGAATGCTCGGGACCGAGCGGAAGTTGATCGATAGAATCCGCTTCTCGCCCCCGGCGTCGCACACGTGCGCCACGAAGTCCTCGTACGCGCCGAGATCGGCGCCGCGCCAGGCATAGATCGACTGCTTGGGGTCGCCGACGACGAAGAGCCCCGGTCGCGACTCGGCCGCTCCATCGAGGGCGAGCCAGGCGACGATCTCGCACTGCACCGCGTCGGTGTCCTGGAACTCGTCGACGAGCAGCTGATCGATCCCCGCGCGCACGCGCTCGCGAACCTCGGGGTGCTTCTCGAGCAGCTCGCGCGCGTCCTCGAGCAGGTCCCCGTACGTCTCCGCTCCACGCGCCCGCAGCTCCTTCCTCGTGCGCTCGAGCAGGGGCTGGAGCGCCCGTCGCCCGAGGTCGAGCAAGGGGACATTCAGGCTCGAGAGGTGCGCGAGCGAGCGTCGAACCCGGCCGCTCGCACGTAGGAACTCTTCCCCGAGCGGCTCGAGCTGCTTCGCTTCTCCTTGGGTGAAGTCGCCGCGCGCCCATTTTCCCAGGCGCTCCCGGAGGCTCGGCCAGCTCTCGCGAATGTCGCCGCTGAGCCCTGACAGCGTCTCAGCCGCGATCTCAGCGGTATCGAGCCGAGCTCGCAGCTCGCGCAGGCCGGCGTCGACCTCGTCGGCTCGCTTCGACCGCGTCACGCCCTCGAGTCTCCCCGCCTCGACGGTGCGAAAAGCGTCGAGCGTCTCCCGCGTCTCGGCGAGCAACGCGCCGATTCGCTCCGTGCTCAGCGGATCCTCCCGCAGGTCCTCGGGCGAGACGCTCGCCTCGACCAGCTGGCGCAGCGCCTCCTCGACCTCGCCCGGGCCGATCCCGTGGCCGGCAAGCTCGAGCAGGGGGGGGGACGACGTATCCGCATAGGCCTCGACGACGGCCGCCTCGGTCACCTCGCGCACGACCTCGTCGCGAAGCGCCCCTTCGGCGTCGATCTCGAACGACGGATGGAGCCCGATCTCGAGGGGGTGGACCGCGAGCAGGCGCCGGCAGTAGGCGTGAATGGTCCGCACGCACAGGCGGTCCAGGTGGGCGAGGAGCGCGCGTGCCCGCTCGGACCGCACCTCCGTCTGTTCCGGAAGCAGAGCGGCTTCGATCCCCTGGCTCGGCTCGCCCCGCTCGATCGCGGTGAGGACCTCTCCGATGCGCTCGGCCATCTCGGCCGCGGCCAGATCGGTGAAGGTGATCGCGACGATGCGCTCCAGGACTCGCGCGGCGACCCGGTCGGGATCTTCCGAGCGCCCGGCCAGAGCGCGTTCCGACGCCTCCCAGCCCTCGCCCAGGCACCAGACGACGATGCGCGCGACCAGAACCGTCGTCTTGCCGGTTCCCGCGCCGGCCTCCAGCACCAGCGGCCGCTCGAACTCGCATTGGGCCAGGTGGCGCGACTCCCGATCGTGCTCTCGCTCCCCTGTGTCGCTCTTCTCGAGCTCGCGATGGGGTCCGCTCACTTCCGCGGCTCCAGCTTCTCGAGGGGAAGGCGCCAGAGCTCGAGCAGGTTCGACTCCGCCGGGCTCTCTCCGGCTTCGCGCTCCGAGGTCCAGCGCTCGAGGCGCCGCCGCGCTCCCGAGTCGCCGAGGAGACACGCGGTTCGGACGGCGCACCATTCGCATTCGGAGAACGGCCGGCCGCGGGGATCGAGGAGACGCGGGAAGAAGCTGCCGCTACGCCAGGCCCCGATCACGCGAGCGAGCGCCTGCTCGAAGCAGCTTCGGGCCTCGTCGTCGTCTGCGTCGATGCTCGCGATGGCGCAGTCCTCCTCGATCTCGGGGTTGAGGTAGACGTACCGGCCCTGCGCCACGGGTGCCGAGTGCGAGAAGGCGTAGACCGCAGCCTGCAGCGCGGAGCCGCGCAGCAGCTGCTCGAGGAGGTTCTTGCGTCGCGTCTTCGGTGTGGAAGCCTTCGAGATCGGCCTTCCGGTCTTGTAGTCCGTGACCACGAGGTGCTCGTCGACGCGATCGACTCGATCCGCCCTGAAGCGGAGTTCCAGGTCGAGCGCTTCCACGCGCGTCTCGCCCGGGAGCTCTACACCGAGCAGCGTCGGCCCCACCTCGCCGACTTCTGCGCGCTCGCGCGCGGCGTCCAGAAACGGGCGAGCCCGCAGCGCGAGAGCGCGGGCCAGCCCCACGAGCGCCAGACCGGCTTCGACCAGCGTGCCTTTCGCCGCCTCCAGCAGAAGGCTGTCCAGAGCCTCGTCGGTTGGCCACTCGAGCTCGACTGCCTCGGCGGTGGCCGCGGCTTCGAGGTCCTCGGGGCGCGCCGTCAGCGCGCCTCGTCCGAGCCGCTCCAGCGCGCCGTGCACGGTCGCCCCGACCAGGAGCGAATCCAGCGTGGGGAGCGCGTCGAGGGCGTCCGGCGGAGGCTCCAACCGCAGCACGCGCATGAGGAAGGTGCGCCACGGACAGCCGGCCATTCCCTCGGCGGTGGTCGCGTAGAGGGGGCCACCCCGCGGATCGGCCGCATCGACCGGGGCACCGACGAAGCCGAAGTAGGGGCCGAGCGAACCCATCCGGGTCTGCCCGTTCCGCGTGCGGAGATCGGGGTCCAGTTCGTCGAGAAGGGCGATGCGTACTCCCGCCTCGCGCTCCAACTCACCCGGGTCGGCCGCTTCGTCCAGCGCCTCTCCGAGCGCTTCTCCGAGCGCGGCGGGGAGGCGATCCCGATACGCGCGGCGGCTCGCGTGCAGCCCGGCGCTCAGGACGTGGTCGTGCGCGGGTCGAACCGGGTCGCCCTCGCCATGTCGCGCAGGACGCGCGTGCAGCGAAGGCGCGTTCGTCACCTCGACGCCGGGCCTCCCCAGCCTCAGCCGTACCACCAGCGGCGAGGGCGCGCGGGGCTTGCCGTCGTCGTCCGCCGTGAGCCATGAAAGCGTCACGCTCGGGCTGGACGAGAGCAGCTCGGCGAACAGGAAGCGCTCCTCGTCGAAGCCCGTCTGCTTGATCGGGATCTGCGGCAGCACGTCGGCCATGCGCTGCCGATGCGCATCGGGGAGCAGGGCGTCCTCCTCGATCACGCGGGGGAACGCGTCGCGGTTCAGGCCGAGCACGAACAGTTGGTCGAAGCTCCGGCTGCGCGCCTCCGTTGCGTCCAGCACCTGAACACCGCCGCCGCGGCCGCCGATCGGCGCGGCCGCGGACGAGGCGATCGCGCCTTCGGCGAGCAGCATCAGCTCCCGGTAGTCGATCTGCACGCCAGCTCCGCACTCCTCGCCGAGCGACCGGAAGATCGAGTGCGCCTCCCGCTCGAGGTCGTCTCCCCAGCCCAGGTCCTCGGAGACGAGTGCGCACGCTCGCTCCACGTGCGCTGCGAGCGAGGCCGGGTCGGGCCAGCTCGACAGTCGCGCTACCAGCCGGCGCGCCGCATCCGCAACCGGCTCGAGCGCCTCCCGCGAGACGCGGCGCTGCGTTGCGCGGGCGCCGTCCTCGGTCTCTTCGAGGCCGCGGCGCACGGGGAGCGGCAGGTCCGGTCGGTCACTGAAGCGCTCCTGCACGTCGACAGCCGCCACGTCTCGCAGGCGCGCTGCACCCAGGCTGTGCAGCGCGACCCGGATGTCGGCGCGGCGCGCCCGAGCCAGCAGTGGCTCCCCGAGAAGCCCGAGCCAGTGATCCGCGGGGGCGTCTTCGCGGCGCCGCAGCAATTCGACCAGGCCGAGCACGCGTCGGCTCGACGGGTCGGTCGGCCCGGCCGTCCCGATGCCCGAGAAGGGCACACCCAGTCGCCCGAACTGCACCCGAAGCGGAATAGCGTACGGTGCGAGCTGGCGTGCGACGACCCCGATGCGCTCGGGTGTGGTGCCACCGGCAAGCAGGGCGGAGATGCGATTCGCGACTGCTCGCGCCTCGGCGTGTGCGCCGGGTGCGCGAAGCATCTGCACCTCGGGAGTCGGCGACGTCTCGGCCGCTTCCAGGTCCGATCCAGCGGAGCCGGTAAGCCTCGCGGTGAACCGCGCCGAGAATGCGACGCCGGCATCCGTTCGCTCCGGTGCGATCGGGTCGGGCGGACGATCGAGGTACACGACGGCGCCGCGCCGCTCGCACAGTGCGAAGATCAGGTCGGTTACGACGGCCGTCGCGTCGGCGAACCCGTGCACCAGCACCGCGCTGCTCGGGAGCGCCCGCTCCGGGTCCCGCTCGAGGTGCCGGCGCGCCTTCTCGACCAGATCGGTGCGCCACTCGAGGCCGGCGTCGCCGAAGGCCCGGCGCGTCGCACTCGCGACCGCGAGTACGGCCCGCGCACGGCGCTGCTCGGGACCCTCTCCCGGGACGCACTCCGCGAGCGCCGCGGCGTGAGCCTCGGCGAAGCCGGCGTCGAGGAGATCCCGCACCGTTCCCGCGACCACTCCGTAGCCGTCGTGGAGGCCGTCCAGCGCCGCGCGGAGTGCGGGCTCGCGCATCGCCGCCCGCCGCACGAGGATCGGGAAGAGCGCCTCGCCACGCCCTGCGCTCCCGGCCGCGCGCTCCACGATCTCGCGGGCCAGGCCGTGGAGCGTCTGGATCTTCACGCCCGCAACCGAGCGCCCCACGCAATCGAGGAGCACCGTCGACAGGTGCTCGCGCAGGCTCCGGGACGGGACGACGACCCGAATCGGCCGGGTCAGACCCGCGCCGTCTCCCCGCTGAGCTTCGATGCGCCGCGAGAGATCGCCCAGCAGCAGGGACTCGACGGCGCGCGCGCCGAGCCCTACGCGAACGTCCACCCCGTGGGCCGAGGCGTCCCCCCCGGACGCCACCCCGGCTAGCGAACCTTCCTGAAGAAGGCGCGCACGTCCTCGACCAGCGCCGCGGGCTCCTCCAGGGCGGCGAAGTGCCCACCCGACGGCATCTCGGTCCAGTGCTGCAGGTTGTACTGGGCCTCGGCCCACTTGCGCGGGGGTCGGTAGATCTCCTTCGGGAAGATCGCGGCGCCGGTCGGGACCTCGATCCGCTCTCCGATCGGACCGAAGCGGCCCGAGCGCAGCGTCTCGCAGTAGAGCCGCACCGAGGATGCGATCGTCTGCGTCGCCCAGTAGATCGTGATGTTCGTGAGCAGCTCGTCCTTGCTGAAGCGCGACTCGACATCGCCGTTGCAGTCGCTCCAGGTGCGGAACTTCTCGACGATCCACGCCGCGGTGCCCGCGGGTGAGTCGTTGAGCGCGTAGCCGAGCGTCTGGGGCTTGGTGCCCTGGATCCGCTGGTAGCCGGTCTCCTGCTCCTGGAACCTGCCCATGGCGGCCAGCCCCTCGAGCTCCTTTGGCGAGACACCCTCGACCGGGTTGTCTGCGCCCTCGGGCGGTCCGGCGACGACCATGTTCATGTGGATCCCGCCGCAGTGCTCCGGATCGACCGCTCCGATCAGGGCCGAGATGATCGCGCCCCAGTCACCCCCCTGGGTGCCGTAGCGCGGGTACCCGAGCCGCGCCATGAGCTTCGCCTCGATCTCGGCGATCCGCTTGACGTCCATTCCGGGCTCCGAAGCGGCCTGTGAGAATCCGTATCCCGGCATCGACGGACACACGACGTGAAACGCATCCTCGGCACGTCCGCCGTGTGCAGTCGGATCGGTCAGCGGACCGATGATCTTCGTGAACTCCACGATCGAGCCGGGCCAGCCGTGCGTGATGCAGATCGGGAACGCGCTCGACTCCTTGGAGCGTTGATGGATGAAGTGGATGCGCAGGCCGTCGATCTCGGTCGTGAACTGATCGAAGCGATTGAGCGTTGCTTCCTGCTTGCGCCAGTCGAACTTCTTCTCCCAGTAGTCGCAGAGCTCCTTCAGGTATGCGAGCGCAGTGCCGTACGACCAGTCCGCGTCGTTCACCTCGTCGGGGAAGCGGGTTCGCGCCAGACGTTCGCGCAGGTCGTCGAGCACGGCGTCCGGAACCTGGATCTCGAACGGCAGAATTGCATCGCTCATCGGCAACTTCCTTTCGTCTCGCGAGATGTTGACCTCGCTCCAGAGGAAGCGTAGAGTTTAGAACGGATCGGCAGAGACCGAGGGAACGGAGGGCGAGGCACTCGTTCCGACGGCGAATGGGACCCCGGTCGAACGGTCGATTCACTGCGTACCGCCGGAACGAGTTATATGCGGGTGCTCCGGTGTCAGCCGGAGGCTTCCAAACCGAAGCCGGGAGACCGGGGGACGGTAGTCCGACAGAGTCCGGTGTGGGATGCGGCGCGTCATCCGTCGCAGCACTGGGGTGACGCTTGTCGGTGTTCCCCTGCGGGTTAGGCGGCTTGCACGAGGATCGTGATAGAGGCGCGAACTCGGCAGCGTAGGGCCCCCCGGGACATCAACGCTTCTGAAGCATGATGCTGGGCACCCGCAGCCTCCAACCCCGCCCCCGCTGACGCATCCGCGGAGCCCGGGAGCCACGCCGCAGCAGCGCCGCTGCATGCAACCCCGAGCCGGCTCCCTCCCGGTCGAAACGCGCCCCGCAGGCCCTCTTCCGGGCGGCACTCCACTTGCACATCTCGGTCCCGAGCCAGCGGATGGAGGGGCCAGCCATGAGTGGTGCGCGTGGATTCGCCCGATTGAGGCGCGCCGCCTGGGTGGTGGGCGTCAGCGCGGCCGTGGTGCTGGGAGCTGCACTGGTCTTTCGGGGCCTGACCCGCGATCTGCGGCCGGAGGGAGAGGATCCCTCGGCCCGCTTCCGGCCCGCTCCGGTCCGACTCGGCGATCTGCGCGAGACGATCGTCGCGTCCGGCACCATGGAGCCCCTGGTTCGCGTTCCGGTCATTGCGGAGGTTTCGGGGATCATTGCGGCGGTCCACGTCGAGGAGGGAGATCGCGTCCAGAGCGGGCAGCTGCTCTTCGAGCTGGATCGCGAGCGTCTCGAGGCGCGCGTGGCCGAGCGCCGCGCCGAGCTGGACCTGCGCAGGGCGAATGCCCGCTACGACCTGATCGGTCGGGCGGAGGCGGAGCGCGACCGCGCGCGGCGCCACCTGGAGCGCATCTCGCGGCTCGCCGAGCAGGAGGTGGCGTCGCAGCTCGAGCTCGAGAGCTTCGAGCACGAGCTGCGCATTTCGGAGATCGCCCTGCGCGACGCGCACGCCGAGCTGGCGGCGCGCCGAGCGGCCGTAGCGCAGGGGCGCGAGATGCTGCGCCAGGCGGAGCGGGATCTGACCAACTCCAGCGTGCGCGCACCCATCGACGGCGTGGTGATCCAGCGGGACGGCGAGATCGGACGCGCCGTCGCCGACGTGACGAGCTCCGGGGGAACGGTACTCGCCGTGATCGCCGACGATCGCCGCATCCGCCTCGTCGCGGAGGTGGACGAGAACGACATCGCACGGGTTCGCCTGGGTCAAGCGGCGGTCGTCAGCATCGACGCGTTCCCCGGCGAGACGTTCGCGGGTCGCGTGTGCAAGATCTCGTCGGCGGGAACCGTCGTCGGCAAGGTCTCGAGCTTCGAGGTCGAGATCGAGCTCGAGGCGGGCTCTCGGCTGCGGGTCGGCATGTCCTCCGACGCGCGGATCGTGGTGCGGGAGCACCACGGCGTGCTCCTGATCCCCAACACCGCGATCGTGCGGCGCGAGCGGACCACGCTCGTGCGCGTACCCGACGGCAACGGCGACAGCGCCTATCACCTGTCGCCGATTCGCGCCGGCGTCAGCGACGGCTTTCGGACCGTCGTTGCGTCGGGCCTCTCGGAGGGGGACGCGATCCTGATCCGCAGCGACGGAGCGGGGGGATGAGCGCGCTGATCGAGCTCTGCGAGGTGCGCAAGAGCTTCGCGATGGGAGAGCGCGAGGTGGACGCCCTGCAGGGCATCGACCTCCAGATCCGCGAGGGGGAGTTCGTGGCCATCATGGGGCCCTCCGGATCGGGGAAGACCACCCTGCTCGAGATTCTCGGGGCGATCTCGCGGCCCAGCCGCGGCTGCTACCGGCTGGACGGGGCTCCGGTCCACGATCTCGACGACGATCAGCTCGCCGACCTGCGCGCGACGCGCATCGGCTTCGTGTTCCAGACCTTCAACCTCATGCCGCGCATGTCTGCGGTGCGAAACGCCGCGCTGCCTCTGCTCTACGCCGGTGTGCGTCGCGACGAGCGCGAGACGAGGGCCCGCGAGGTGCTGGAGCGCCTCGGGCTGGCTCACCGTCTCGAGCATCGACCGACACAGCTCTCGGGGGGCGAGCGCCAGCGCGTGGCGATCGCGCGCGCGCTGGTCAACCGGCCGCGCCTGCTGCTGGCGGACGAGCCCACCGGCAACCTGGACGAGGCGACGGGTCGCGAGATCCTGGGGATCTTCCGCGAGCTGCATCGCGAGGGCGGCACGATCGTCGCCGTGACGCACAGTGCAGAGGTCGCGGCCGTGGCAGAGCGGGTGGTCCGGATCCGCGACGGGTTGATCGAGCGGGAGCGCTCGGTTGCCTGACTTCCGCCGCACACTGCGACTGCTCTTGCCCCTCGCGGAAGACGGGCTCGCACAGCTGCGATCGGAGGTGCGCGAGCACGCGCTGACCCTGGTCGGCATTGTCTGGGGGGCCGCGGCGGTCGTGTTGCTGCTCTCCTACGGCGCGGGGTTCTACCGCCTGATGGACCTGGGCTTCAAGAAGACCGGTGACCGCTACGTGCAGGCCTCGGGCGAGTACACGAGCATGGAGCTGGGGGGCGCCCGCCCCGGCCGCCGGATCGTGCTCGATCGCGACGACCTGGCACTCCTCCGCGCGGGCGTCCCCTCCGCGCGCCACATCGCCGCCGAGCACCAGGAGGTCGACGTCTCCGCGCGCACGCCCTATCGGGTCCGCGCCACCGTCATCAGCGCTGCGACGCCCGATCTGCAGTGGATCAAGGTCCACCGGGTCGAGCGGGGACGATTCTTCGACGTAGACGACGAGCACTACGGCCGCCCCGTCGCCGTCCTCGGCGCGAACCTCCCGGCGGTCTTTTTCGCGGACGCCGAGCCGATCGGCCGCACCATCCAGCTCGACGGACATCCCCTCGAGGTGATCGGCGTGCTGCGTCGCAAGGGTCAGCAGTTCGTCACGAACAGCGCCCTGCACGACGACATGATCTTCATCCCGCTCGCGCGGGGGCAGCGGATGTTCGATCTGGGAGACGCGATCGGATCGGTGTTCCTGGACCCCCATCGGGTCGACGAGATTGACGCGCTGCGGGCCGAGCTGCGCGCCGTGCTCTGGCCGCAGCATCACCTGGCGCCGGAAGATGACCATGCCGTGCGCACCATGGCGGTGGAGGAGTTCTCGCGCCCGATCAAGCGGATCGGGCGCGGCCTCGAGCTGCTGCTCGGCTGCATCGGCACGGTGATTCTCGGGATGGCCGGTGTGGGCGTCGCCAACCTGATGGTCGCGATGGTGAACCGCCGGCGTGTGGAGCTGGCGATGCGCCGCGCCTGCGGAGGCCGCCGCGGCGACCTGGTTCTCCAGCTGCTGGTCGAGACCCTGGTCGTGGTGCTGGCGGGCGGCGCGCTGGGTGTGGCGATCGGCATCGGTCTGGTATGGCTGATCTCGCTGCTCCCCGTGCCCGACATGGTCCCTGCGCCCCGCCTCGAGCCGAGCGTGCTCGCCACCAGCTTCTGCGTGCTCGTGGCCATCGGCCTGCTCTCGGGCATCACTCCGGCCCGGAGTGCGGCTCGCGTCGATCCCGCGGCGGCGCTTCGGGTGACCTGATGGAGGTCGCGGAGCGACTGCGCCAGGCCTGGGAGTCGATCGCGGACCACCCCCGGCGAGTGGCGGCCTCGGCGCTGGGGGTCTTCTGGGGTGCGGCGGCCATCGTGCTGATGCTCGCCTGGGGAACCGGCTTTCGCGACTACATGCGAAGCGAGCTCGCGCGCTTCGGGCGCCCGTCGATCTTCGTCATCCCGGGCAGCAGCTCGTCGGGGTTTCCGGGCTACCGCCCCGGCGTTCCGGTGCGTGCGAGCCGCCAAGACGCGCTGATCGCCGAACGCGAGAACTCCGACCTGGTCGCCGCCATCCTCGCGGAGCACTGGTCCGAGGGCCGCGTGCTCGTAGAGGCTGGAGGCCGGGTCCGGCGCCTCGACCTGACCGCCACCGACCATCGCTTCGACGAGCTTCGGCGCTTCCGCGTGGGAGCCGGGCGGTTCCTCGACGCCGCGGACGTGGAGCGCAGCCGTCCGGTCGCGGTGCTCGGACACGAGGCGGCCCGCGAGCTCTTCAACGAGCCCGCGGCGGCGGTCGGCCGCACGTTGCGCATCGAGGGTGAGCCCTTCGAGGTGATCGGCGTGTTCGACGAAAAGGCCGGACGCCAGTACACGAACACCAATCGACCCGAGAATCGCCTGCTGATCGTGCCGAACTCCAGCGTCGAAGCCCGACTCGGCTACGACGAGCACCGCGTTCGGATCCTGAACGTCTATCCCCGCGCGGGCTCGGATTCGAAGCTGGCGTTCCGCGCCGTGGTAAAGAGCCTGGCGCGACGCGGCGGGTTCCATCCCGACGACATCGACGCGCTCCGGCACTTCGACCTGTCGCACATCCTGGGCATGCTCGACCTGATGCATGTCGGCTTCACGTTCTTCATCGGAGTCGCGGGTACGATCACGCTGCTCGTGGGAGGTGTCGGGATCGCGAACTACCACCTGGCCATGCTGGCCGAGCGCTCGGTCGAGATCGCGGTCGCCAAGGCGATCGGCGCGCGGAACCGCACGCTGATGCTCCAGTCCGCGCTCGAGTCCACGCTCGTCTCGGTCACTGCGGCCGCGCTGGGACTGGGCTTCGGGCTGGCGGCGGGTCTCGGCCTGACCCGTCTCGCCCCGGTCGGCATGTTTCCGGTTCCCGTGATCTCGGGGACGTCGATCGGGATCACCCTGGCAGCGCTGGTGGGCGTCGCCGTCGTCGCCGCGCTCGTCCCCGCGCTACGCGTCCGGAAGCTGGACGTCTCGACCGCCCTGCGCGAATCGAGCTGATCCCGAGCTCGCTTCGGGGGTCAGCGCGACGCGTACTCGTAGAAGCCCCGGCCGGTCTTGCGCCCGAGCAGGCCCGCCTCGACCATGCGGGCGAGCAGCGGCGGCGGGGCGTAGAGCGGCTCCTTGAACTCCTCGTAGAGCGACTCCGCCACGGCGAGCGTGGTGTCGAGCCCGATCAGGTCGGTGAGCGCGAGGGGGCCCATCGGGTGGGCGCAGCCCTTGATCATGCCGGTGTCGATGTCTTCCTGCGTCGCGAATCCCGACTCGACCATGCGAATGGCCGAGAGCAGGTACGGGATCAGAAGCTGGTTGACGATGAAGCCGGCGCGGTCCTTCGAGTAGACGACGCGCTTGCCGAGCACCTCACCGACGAACTCCGCCGCCCGGCTCACGGTCTCTTCGCTGGTGAGCAGGGACGGCACCAGCTCGACCAGCTCCAGGACGGGAACCGGATTGAAGAAGTGGAGCCCGCACACGGCGTGCGGCCGACGGGTCGCCATCGCCAGCTTCATGATCGGGATCGACGAGGTATTCGAGGCGAGAATCGCATCCTCCGACGCGAGCACTTCATCGAGCGAGGCGAATACCGCGACCTTCTCGCCCGGAGACTCGACGACCGCCTCGACGACGAGCTCACGGTCGCTGAGCTCCTCGTAAGCCTTCGCGAAGCGGATCCGACCCAGGGTCGCAGCGGCATCCTCCTCGCTCAGCTTGCCCGACTTGACGCCGCGCTGGATCGACTTCTGGATGCGCAGCTCGGCAGCCTCGATCATGCCGCTGTCGACCTCGCGGACCACCACGTCGCGGCCCGCTCGCGCGCAGACCTCCGCGATTCCCGATCCCATCAGACCGCAGCCCACCACGCCCACTCGCTCGATTGCCATCGCGTTCCTCCTGATCCTGTCCGTCGACGGTGAACACGGCCCACGCGTCGGGGCGACGCGCGGCCGCGCACGCGTCTCGCCGTGGTAGTACCATCCTTTTCATGTCACAGCCACCGCTCACCAAGACCGACGTCGACGGCTTTCACAAGTCGCTCTCGAACTGGGGCCGTTGGGGAGAGCGCGACCAGCTTGGCACGCTCAACCTGATCACGGCAGAGACGCGGCGCGCCGCGGCGACCCTGGTGCGGAGCGGACGAGCCGTGTCGTGTGCGCGCTCGCTCCCGACGGAGCCCGCGCCCGACAACCCTCAGCCCGTGGTGCACCTGATGCTCGGCACCGCGACGGAGGGGTGGGGCGGCGACTACATCGCGCTGGCGCCGCATGGCTTCGCGACGTCACACATTGATGCACTCTGTCACATATTTCACGAGGGCCGCCTCTACAACGGCTACTCGATCGATCGGGTCACCGCGCACGGGGCGCTCGAGCTCGGGATCCACGCGCTGCGCGACGGCATCGTCGCACGCGGCGTGCTGCTCGACATTCCGCGCGTGCGGGGGGTCCACTTCCTGGAGCCGGGGGATCCGATCTTCCCCGTCGACCTCGAGGCTGCGGAGGCGCTCGGGAGTACGCGCGTCGAGCCGGGCGACGTGGCTCTGGTGCGTACGGGCCGCTGGCTCGCGCGCAGCGCGCGCGGCCCGCGCCCGGCCGCCGAAGGCCTTGCGGGCCTGGACGCCTCCTGTCTCCCCTGGCTCCACGAGCGGGGCGTGGCCGCGCTCGGCTGCGACGGCGTCTCCGACGTCATCCCCTCGCGGGTCCCGGGTGTCGAGATGCCGATCCACACGGTCGCGATCGTCGCGATCGGGCTGCACCTGATCGACAACCTCGACCTGGACGCGCTCGCGGCAGCCTGCGTCGACGAGGACCGCGTCGACTTCCAGTTGACGATTGCGCCACTCATCCTGGATCGCGGGACCGCCTCACCCGTCAACCCGATCGCCCTCTTCTGACTCGAGCTGAAGCGAGGATCGGCGGATCGGAAGCTGCGCGAGCCCGTGCCCGGCACTGGGACCGGGGGCTCGGGGCGCTAGCGATCGCAGCGCAGATAGCGCACCGGGTCCCGACCGCCGTGCGAGTAGACGAGCTCGCGCGCGGAGACCGCGAAGCGCCAGCCCGAGAGCGGCGAGCCCGCCTCGATCTGGTTTCCCTCGCTGTACGTGATGGGTAGCGCGTCGGCCAGCGCGAACACCTCGCCGCCGGCGCGTACCGAGACGCTGACGGTATCCCGCTCCACGCGGATCTCGAGATACTCGCCCACGCACCCGTTCGGATTCCGTTCAGACGCCCAGCGACCGCTCAGGAGGACTACGCCCGCCTCGGAGCTCGCTTCCGGCTCCACCGGGGCAGGCATCTCGCCTGTCTCTTCGGGCGGTTCGGGAGGCTCCTCTCGCGGCTCGGCAGGCTCTTCCGGTGGCTCGGCAGGCTCCTCCAGCACGGTCCCGTAGAGGAACCCGGCCACCTCACCGTTCTCGATCCGATACCAGTTGAGACCCGTCACCTTGCCCGTGACCGTCACGCTCTTCCCCTCGGGAAGGGATCCCAGCCGGTCCGCGTCGCTGCGGGGTGCGCTGCGCAGTACGGCGCCCTTGCGGACGACGTATACGGCATACATGGGCTCGATCTCGAGTACGGGCGGCTCTCGCGCAGGGGCCGGCGGCGCGACCTCGGGAGCTGCGAGGGTCTCCGCCGGCGCAGCCGGGGGAGGCTCCGGCTCGCGCGCGGCGGCGGCCGCGAGCGCTGCCTTCTGTTCCGAGGCCGCAAGCCAGGCCGCGACGTCGCGGTGCCCGTACTCCTCCGCCTTGGTCCGAGCCGTGGCTCCCGCCGCGTTGCGAAGGCTCAGGTCGGCGCCCGCCGCTACCAGCATCTCGACGATGCCGCGCTCTCCCGAGACGGCCGCCCCCATCAGGGGCGTTGCGCCGTCGAGATTCTGCACGTCGACGTCCGCACCGGCCGCGATCAGCAAGCGCACGATCTCCTCGTGCCCCCGAACCGCGGCGAACAGCAGCGCAGTCCAGCCGTCCGCCTCCCGGTAGTCCACGTCCGCACCCTGCCCGAGCGCCGCGGTCACTCCCTGCGCGCTTCCGTCTCGGGCTGCCGCGAGCAGAGCCGCTCCGATGTCGGAGCGGCCGGGAGTGTCGGGCGCATCCTGGGGTGACGCCGCTGCGGGCAGGAGGAGCACCGCCAGGAGCACGAGCACGCTCGCGCGGACGCTCTGCCTACTCTGAGTGAGGATCGTCATGGGGCGGTCTCTATTCTACGGGATGGACCCCCGAGAGGTTTGCGCCGGGTGCCTCGTCTCTCGTGCCGGTGCTGCGGCGGAAGCGCCACAGTGTAGGGTCTGTTTCGCGCACCGGAGCGAGCCACCTCCGCAGCGTCCCATCGTCCAGTTCCGATGTGAGACAATCGAGGCCGAGATGATCGATTTGTCTCTCGAGGGGACCGGGCAGGTCCAGCGTCTCAGCTTTGGACGCCAGCTCTCGAGCCCGCCGCGTTAGCTGCCTCCCATGAGCCGACGATCGCGTCGAAAGCGAGCTGCCCCTCGAAAGGATTCCGGGGAAGCATCTCCCCCGCCGCCGCCCGAGCCGCGCGCACCGCTGGCTCGCAGAGACGTCTTCTGGTTCGTGGGTGGCTTCGCGCTGCTGGTGACCCTGTTCTACCTCTTCTCGACGACGGAGCTCTTTCAGCGCGTGCTCCAGACCCCCTCGCTCGAGCTCAACGCGCACGTCTCCGCCGCGATTCTGCGTCTGCTGGGCGTGGACGCATCGGCCGCCGAAGCCACGATCAGCTCACCCCGCTTCTCGGTCCGGATCTGGGCCGGGTGCGACGCACTCGAGCCGTTCGGGCTCTACACCGCGGCGGTCCTCGCGTCTCCCGTGCCCGTTCTATTCCGGTCGCTCGGAGTTCTCGGCGGCGCGGTGCTGTTCTTCCTGATCAATCAGGTCCGGATCGTGAGCATCTTCTTCGTCGGGATCTACGCCCCCAACGCGTTCGAGACGGTGCATCTCGACGTGTGGCAGACGATCTTCGTATTCCTGGTCGTGATCGTCTGGCTGCTCTGGGCGCACTGGACGACTCGCATGGAGGAGAGCCGCGCTTGACGCGCGCGCGTCAGCTGCTTCCGGGATTCGTCGCGCGGCTCTTCTTGATCTACGCGCTCATGATCGTCCCGTGGCCGGGCCTCGAGCAGGGATACGCCGCGCTGTACCGGTCGGGCTCGAATGCGGTGTCGAGCGCGCTCGGCCTGGGGCATCACGTCCTGCTGTACGTCCTCACGGAGGAGGATCGGGCGTCGTTCGCGGGGAAGACCGACGCTCGAGCCCTGGCTCTGGACGACACCAAGATCGTGTTCCGAGCAGGAGGGCAGGAGCTGACGATTCTCCACAGCACCTGGTACTCGGGGTACATTCCGACGGCCCTGCTGATCGCCCTGATGCTCGCGACTCCGTTGCGCTGGCCGCTCCGGCTGCGGGCGCTCGGCTGGGGGCTCCTGATCGTGAACCTGTACCTCGCGCTCCGAATGG
>CAZLBF010000215.1:0-6866 GCA_964557495.1 uncultured Myxococcales bacterium
CCCGACTACACCGCTCCGTGTCGGCGCGCCGGCGAGATCATACTCGAGCGCTGTCTCGCGGCCGGCGAAGCCCGCGAGGAGTGCGAGCGACGCGCAGAGGTGGCGCGGCGGCACGCGGCCGAGGCGCGCGGGCAGGCGCACCTGACGGTGCCCGGGCAAAAGGCGGCCGAGTGGCTCGACGCCGGCCAGTGCCGCGACTGCGCGCAACCCGCCTTCAACTACCGGCCGCGGGGCTCGGCCCAGTACATGATGGCGCTCCGCAACTTCGACGAGCAGGACGACGCGGGCCAGCCGCTGCGGTTCCGCTTCGGCTTCATGGCGTCGAGCGACAATCACTTCGCGCGCGCCGGAACCGGCTACAAGGAGGTGCACCGGCGCGGCATGACCGAGTCGAATCGCGCGCGCCGCGCGGCTCCCGGACCGTTCGGCGGCGTTCCCCCCGAGGAGCCGGTCGCGGAGTCGCGGTCGTTCGACCGCGAGAGCTCCGGTCTGATCGGCTTCCAGCTCTTCGAGTCCGAACGGCAGTCCTCCTTCTTCCTGACGGGGGGACTCATCGCGACGCACGCCGACGGGCGCGATCGCGACTCGATCTGGAGCGCAATGCAGCGGCGCGAGGTCTACGGAACGAGTGGCCCGCGCATGCTGCTCTGGTTCGATCTGCTCAACCCGCCGGGCACCACGGGCAAGCGGCTGCCGATGGGCTCTGACGTGGAGCTGAGCGAGAACCCGATCTTCGAGGCGCGAGCGGTGGGCTCGTTCGTGCAGAAGCCCGGTTGTCCGGACTACGCCACCGCGGCCCTCGCCCCCGAGCGGATCGAGTCCATCTGCAAGGGCGAGTGCTACAACCCCACCGACGAGCGCCGGCTCATCACTCGCATCGAGGTGGTTCGCGTCCGACCGCAGAGCCGGCCCGGCGAGCCCCTGGCCGCGCTGATCGAGGACCCGTGGCGCGTCTTCGAGTGCGAGCCCGACCCGGCGGGGTGCGGAGTCACCTTCCTGGATCTCGACTATGCCTCGGACGGACGCGACGCGCTGTACTACGTGCGCGCCATCGAGGAGCCCAAGCCGGGCGTCAATGCCGCGAGCCTGCGCTGCGACTACGACGCCCAGGGCAACTGCATCGGCGTGAACCTCTGCGGTGGGATCGGCAAGGAGACCGACGACTGCCTCGCGGAGCACGAGCCGCGCGCCTGGTCGTCGCCGATCTTCGTCGACTGGGCGGGCGGGAGCCCTTGACCCGGTCTCCGCGACACGCTGCACCTGCGCCGGGATAGAATCTCCGGGGCGGCAACGTGAGATCACGCGAGCGAATCCAGACCGTGCTGCGCCACGAGCAGCCTGACCGCGTGCCGAAGATGCTCAACTTCTACCCGACCAAGCTCGGGAACCACCCGGGGCGGACGCGAGAGGTGGAGTTCGACACCGACATCCGTTTCGTGCGCATCGCGGAGCCGAAGGAGCGGGACGACTTCCTGCACTATCTCGAGTCCCTGCCCGCGGACGTCTACGTGGGCCGGCGCGACGTGCTGCGCACCTATCACGAATGGGGCTACCACCCGGAGATCGAGCGCGACGCCCGCCTCGGCGACGCAGCGACCATAGAGGAAATCGCCGCTGCGCCCTTGCCGGACTTCATGGCGCAGGCGAGACCGGATCGGCTGCGGGCAAAGGTGGAGCAGCAGCACGCGCGCGGCTACCCGGTCATGGCCACCTCTTCCCACCTGGGCGGTGACCTGTTCGAGCCCGCCATACGGCTGCGCGGCTTCGAGCAGTTCATGATCGACCTGGTCGAGAGTCCCGAGCTGGTCGACTACCTGCTGGAGCAGCTGACCGCCATGCATCTGGCCGCTTCGCTGACGCTGACGCGGGCGGGCATCGACATCCTCGCATTGCGCGACGATGTCGGCGAGCCGGGAAGGATGCTCATGAGCCGGGCAATGTGGCAGCGCTACTTCAAGCCGCACGTGAAGACGATCATCGACACGTGTCGCGCCGCCAACCCCGATCTCTCCATCTTCTGGCACAGCGACGGCAACGTCGAGTCGATCATCCCCGACCTGATCGAGGTCGGCGTCGACATCCTCAACCCGGTCCAGCCGGACGTCATGGACCCGACCGATCTCAAGCAGCGCTACGGCGACCGGCTGACGTTCTTCGGTACGGTGGGCACGCCACAGCTCTGGGCCTGGGGTACCCCCGAGGAGATCCGGGCCGAGGTCCAGGAGCGCATTGCGACAGTGGGCAAGGGGGGCGGGTTGATCATCTCTCCGGCCTACGACCTCGACCCTGCCGAGGGCATCCCCTGGGCGAACGTGCTGGCCTTCTTCGAAGCGGTCGAGGAGTTCAGCGAGTACTGAGTCGGGGCGGACAGCGCCAGCCGCATGGCGACGCAGCGCTTCGACCCGGCCGCCTGCGGCGAGCGATCACGCCCAGTGATTAACCGGTCCGTGCCCGTGCCCGAGGCCAGGGGCGCTGCGGATGGCTCGGGTCATGAACTCCTTGGCCTCGCGCACGGCTTCGACCAGGGGCTCGCCCCGAGCGAGCAGTGCGGTGATCGCGGCGGCGTAGGTGCAGCCGGTGCCGTGCGTGTGGGGCGTCTCGATGCGGGGCGTCGCGAGCCGGGTGAACTCGTCGCCGTCGTAGAGGAGGTCGACGGCCTCTGCGCCGGCAAGGTATCCGCCCTTCACCAGCACGGCCGCGGCGCCGAGGCCGCGGAGGGCACGCGCGGCGTCGCGCATCCGCTCCTCACTCTGGACCGGTCTGCCGAGCAGCGCGCCCGCCTCGTGGAGGTTCGGCGTGACGAGCGCGGCCCCGGGAATGAGTCGGCGCTTCAGCGCTTCGACCGCCTCCCCTGCGAGCAGCGCATCGCCGTGCTTGGAGATCATCACGGGATCGACGACGAGATTCGGGATGGCGTGCCGCGCGACGCTGTCGGCGACGGTTTCGATCAGCTCGCTGGAGCCCAGGGCACCGGTCTTCGCGGCGTGCACATCCAGGTCCTCGGCCACCGCGGCAATCTGGCTCGCCACGAGCTCGGAAGGCAACGGGTACAGCTCGCGCACGCCCACCGTGTTCTGGGCCGTGATCAGCGTGACGGCGCTGGCTCCGTAGACCCCGAAGCGCTGGAAGGTCTTCAGGTCCGCCTGGATGCCTGCGCCACCGCTCGAGTCCGAGCCCGCGATGGTCAGCGCCGTGGGAGTCACGCCGCCTCCCAGGCCGACTGAAAGAATGCGAGCTCGAGCTCCATGGCCCGCCCGTAGAGCTGCCCCAGGCGCGCCGGCTCTCCGCCATGGCGATCGAGCAGGGACTCGAGCCGCGCGGCCAGCGCCTCTACATCCGGACTCGCATAGGTCTCGACCCACTCGCGGTACGCGCTCTCGGGTGCGAGAGTCGGAGCGAGCTGCTGCCCCAGCCAGGCGTAGAGGCGCATGCAGGGGGCCATGGCCGCGGCCGTGTGGCCGACCGGCTCGAGCGACGCGACGCGCAGCAGGAAGTCCGTGTATGCGAGAGTCGCCGCCAGCGGCTCGGGCTCCAGGTCGATGCCCCAGCGCGCCGCGTAGCTCCGATGTAGCTCGAGCTCTTCGAAGACCCCGACGAGCAGATCCTTGAAGGCGCCGATGCCCTCGCGATCCGGACTCCTCGCGAGCGCCAGCGCGTAGGCGCGTGCAAACGCCTCCAGGAAGTACGCGTCCTGTGCCACGTAGACCTGGAACTTCGCGCGGGCGAGCCGACCCGATGCAATGCCCTGCACGAAGGGATGCTTCAGGCAGTCGTGCGCGAGCTCGCGATTCCGCTGCCAGAGATCTAGTGCGCTCATGGCGCTACTCGCCGATGATCTTGATCATGACGCGCTTGCGGCGCTGGCAGTCGAACTCGCCGTAGAAGATCTGCTCCCAGGGTCCGAAGTCGAGCTCGCCGTTCGTGATCGCCACGACGACCTCGCGGCCCATGACCTGGCGCTTGTGGTGGGCGTCTCCGTTGTCCTCACCGGTGCGGTTGTGGTGGTAGACCTTCGGGCTCGGATCGAAGGGAGCCAGCTTCTCCAGCCAGCGCTTGTAGTCCTCGTGCAGACCGGGCTCGTCGTCGTTGATGAAGACGCTGGCGGTGATGTGCATGGCGTTGACGAGGCACAGGCCCTCGCGCACGCCGCTCTCGTGGACGGCCTCCTCCACCTCGCGGGTGATGTTCCGGAAGTCCATCCGGGCCGGGATGTCGAGGGTCAGGATCCTGCGGTGGCTCTTCATGGCTCGTTCTCCCGACGGCGAGTCATTGGATCCTGACGCCCTGCCGCTCGAGGGCCTTCTGCAGCTTTGCCACGTCGACGCGTCTGCACGTGACATCGTCCTTGATGGAAATGGCGGCCGCGGTTCCGGCGCCCTGGCCCGTTACGGTGCAGCACATCATCTGGCGGGTGGCGGCGTGAGAGACCTTGTCCCCCGCAACGGAGCGACCGGCGACGAGCAGGTTCTCGACCTGCTTCGGAACGACGATGCCGTACGGAACGTGGAAGTAGCGGCCGGTCGAGGGCATGATCGCGATGTTGTTGCCGTCGAGGAACTCCGGGCAGATCCCGATCGAGTCGTCGAAGTGGGCCTGGTTCAGGACATCCTGCTCCGTGAGATCGTACTCGCCGATGATCTTTCTCGATTCCCGGGTACCCAGCGACGAGCCGAAGGTCCGGAGCCGCGCCTTCTCGAAGCCGGGCGTGTACTTCTTCAGCGCCTCCACCGCCCACATGACCCGTTGCCGGCCCTCGATCTCGGCCTTGGTGAGGTCCCAGACGTCGGTCGGGTCGATGCCGGACATGTGAACCGCATTCATGTTGGGGATCTCCCCGGCGTCCGTGAAGCTGCCCCAGTAGCTCTCCAGGCGGACGTCCGCCGGGATCTCACCCGCCTCCTTGGCCTTGATGAACGGCTCGACCAGATACGTGCTGAACTCGGCCTCTTCCTTCTTGCCGGACTCGTCGCCCCAGTCCGCAATCGAGCTGGGATTCTTCAGCGTGTAGTCGAGGAACCTCTTCAAGTCGATCCCGCTACAGCCGAAGTTCACCGACACCCCCTCGAGCGTGTGCTTCGGGTCCTGTCGATACGGGGCGCCGGCACGGCAGGCGATGTCCGCGTCTCCCGTGGCGTCGATGACGCGCTTCGCCAGGATGGCCTGGCGTCCGGACTTGCTCTCGGTGACGACGCCGCGAATGGTGTCGCCCTCCAGGAGCACGTCGACGGTGTGGCAGTGGAGCAGCGGGACGATCCCGGTCTCCTGCACCAGCTGATCGGCGATGAACTTGAACTTCTCGGTGTCCAGGACCTGATAGAGGAAGATCGGCAGGCTCGCCTCGAGCTGCTTGGCCCGCTGCTCGAACTCCACGCCGATGCCCCCCGCGTCCACCGTCCTCTCGGTGGTCCGGTACCAGGCGATGGTGCCGACCATGTTCTGGGTGATGACCCCGCCGAAGCTGCCGTAGCGCTCGACGAGCATCGTATCGACGCCCTCCCGGGCCGCGGCCAGCGCGGCCGAGAGACCACCCGGCCCGCTTCCGATGACCAGGACGTCGGTCTCCGCCATGACCGGAATGCTTCTCGCTGCCTCTTCGACCTGCTTCACAGAGGGCTACCTACTTGTCCGAGGCGCGCGGCCAGGTCCGCGGCTCGGCACCGAGCATCTGGGCCAGACCGGCGAAGCGATCCTGGGCCTCGCTGTAGCCGAGTCCGCTGATGGCTCCCCCATCCACGACGAGCGCGTGTCCGTTCACGAACGTCGACTCGTCGCTGGCAAAGAAGAGCGCCGCGGTGGCGATGTCGTCGGGCTGACCGGGGCGCGGGATCGGCTGAGCCTGCGCCAGGATCTCGGTCACCGCCTCGAGATTGCGCTCCGCATCCTCGACCGAGAGACCCAGGGCCTTGCCGAAGATCGGAGTGACGATGCCGCCCGGGCAGATCGCGTTCACCCGCACGTTCCACTCTCCGAGCTCGGCAGCCGCGCAGACCGAGAGATGGATGACGGCGGCCTTGGCCGCGCTGTAGCAGAGCGGACCCATTCCGGTGCGGAGGCCGGCCACGCTCGCCGTGTTGATGATGGAGCCCGATCGCTGCTCCTTCATGATGGGCGCCGCGTGCTTGATGCCAAGAAACACGCCCTTGACGAGCAGCGCCATCGTCTCGTCCCAGCCGTCGGCGTCGATCTCGTCGATCGGCCCGTCCACGCCCCCTGCCCCCGCGTTGTTGAACACGCAGTCGAGGCGTCCGAACAGGCCGAGGGCCGCGTCGATGGCGCCCCGGACGTCCTCCTCGCGGGCGACGTCGGTGTGTGCAAAGACGCAGGCGTCGCCGAGCTCCCCGACCAGCTTGTTCGCCTGCGCGTCCAGGATGTCCGCAACCACGACGCGCGCCCCCTCGCGCACGAACCGCCGTACCGTTGCGGCCCCATCCCCGAGGCCCCGCCCGTGATCACCGCCACCTTCCCATCGAGCCGTCCCATGGCGCCCTCCTCTGCTTGGCCCAGCCCCAATCGTACACCGGGACACGACCGGCTTGGCCGTCAAACGCCCCGCTCAGCTTTCGGGAAACCCGATGCGGCGAAGCAGATCGTCGAAGCGAGGGTCGGAGCGGAGGGGATCGATGTTGGGGTGTACCTTCAGGAGGACCATCAGGGGGTCGCGCTCCCGGTAGCCGCGCTCCAGCCAGGCGAAGGCTTCATCCGTGTCGCCGGCCTGGGCGAAAATGCTGGCGATCAGCCAGGGGGAGAGCCCCTCGATGTCGGTTATCACCTCAAAGACAGCACGGTTGGCTCGTTCCCAGCCTCCCTCGGCCCAGCCGCGTTCCCGAGCCTCCAGGCTCCGTTCGCAGGGCGCGCCGCATCGCTTC
>CAZLBF010000216.1:0-12372 GCA_964557495.1 uncultured Myxococcales bacterium
CGGGCGCGTCGTCGATGGGGAGTACCTGCGGGTCGGGAAGCAGCAGGCTCGCGCTCGGGGACTGCTCGAACTCGCGGTGATACGTGCCGCCGGTGGCCGCCGCGACGCGGCGCAGCACGTGGTCGGCGCGTCGCGACTCCACCGCGCGACCGCGCGCGTCCCGGAGCGGCTCGTTGCCCGGTCCCGGAACGTAGGCACCCTCCGGAGTGCCGTATCCCACTGCCACGACTCGAACGCCCAGCGATCGGAGGTCGGCGAGCGCGTCCTCGAGCCCGGCGCCGTGGTTCTCGCCGTCGGTCAGCAGGATCACCTGACGCGGGCGGCTCGAGTCGGGATCGAAGACGCGCGCAGCAGCCGAGAGCGCCCGCGCGAGGTTCGTCCCCGGCCGCGAGATGATCTCCGTGTCGATCGCGCGCAGGTACGTGAGCAGTGCGTCGGCGTCCTGTGTGAGCGGCAGAGCGACGTACGCCTCGCCCGCGAGCAGCACCAGCGCCAGCCTGACCCCTGCCCCCGCCTCGACCACACGCTCCGCGGTGCGCAGTGCCCGGCGGATGCGCGACGGAGCGGTGTCGGGGGTGTCCATGCTGCGCGACACGTCGATCGCGAGCACCACGTCGGCCCCGGCCCCCGAGAGTCGCGGCGGCTCGCGCGAAGCGGCGACGAGGGCGCCCGCGACCGCGATCGCAGCGGCGCTCAGGCAGAGAGCGCGGACCGCACGCCGCGCCGCACTCGCGTCGCGCCCCAGCCAGCGGACCAGCTCGCGGTGGCTGCGCAGGGCTCCGACGATGACCAGCCCGATCACCGCGGCGGCGGCAAGCCAGATCCAGGAGGTCACGGCAACCTCCGGAGCAGGCCGTAGGCGGTCGCCGACTCGAGCAGCAGCGCGGCGAGTGCGAGTGCCAGAGCCAGCGGGACCAGCGAGGCTCGCCGGTAGCGCGGCTCCGCGCCGAGCGGCTTCGCCTCGATCTGATCGATCGCGAACAGCACGTCGGCCAGATCGTCGGGCCGCTTGGCGTGGAAGAAGCCGCCGCCCGTGATGGCCGCGACCTTGCGCAGCGTCTCCCGGTCGAGATCGACCTCCTCGAAGCGGAGCGGCTGACCGGGCGTGTCCTGCGCAAAGGGAACCTCGCCCTCTGAGCCGATGCCGACGGCGTGTACGCGTATGTTCCGGGTCTCGGCGATCCGGGCGCCCGTCTCGGGCGCCAGTCGTCCCGAGTTGTGACGCCCGTCGGTGAACAGCACGATCACGCGTTGGCCATCCGGAGGGGCGCCAGGAACGTCGAGCCGTCGGGTCGACAGGCCGATCGCCTCGCCCAGGGCGGTCGCATCGCCGGCTAGACCGACCTCGATCCGCTCGATCGTCTCGAGCACGAGCCGGTGATCGACGGTGAGCGGGCACTGCGTGAACGCGTGCTCTCCGAACACGACCAGGCCGATGCGGTCGCCGCCGCGCTGCGCGACGAAGTCGGACACGACCCGTTTCGCCAGCTCGAGCCGGGTGACGCGGCGGCCGTCCAGCCATCCGTCGAGCGCCCGCATGCTTCCCGACGCGTCGAGCGCGATGACGAGGTCGAGTCCCTCTCCGCCCGCCGGGTTCTCGGGAACCAGACCCGCTGGACCCGCGAGCGCGAGCCCGACGCAGCCGATCGCAGCCGCACGCAGCAGGACCGAGAGCAGCCACGAGAGATCGAGCACCGGTAGCCGCCAGCGGCGGGTCGCTTCGGAGTCGGGAACGCGGATCCGCAGCGGCCCCCGCCACACGGCGATCCCGGCGAGAATCCCGGCGGCGAGGAGCACTCCGAGGAGCACGCCCGGAGCGTCGACGCTCGCCCCGCCCGTGGCCCAGCTAGTCATCTGCCCCAGCCGCGGGTCCGCGTTCCGCACCGGGAACCGTGCTGTGCAGATACGCGCGCGCCGTGCGTGCGGTTTCGAGCACGCTTTCGCGCCGCAGAGTCGGTCCGAAGCGCGCGCGGTCGAGGTCTCGGAGAAGCTCGACTAGGCGGGCATCGACGTGCGTCTCGAGGTCTTCGGGCACGGCGCTGGCCGTGTCGATCTCGAAGCACCCGGCGGCGAATGCGTACAGAGCCTGCCCCACGCCGGAGGCGAGTGCGCGTGGCTCCGGCTCGGCCAGCGCCGCCTCGATTGCCTCGATCGCCTCGCGCGCCAGCACCTCCTGGCTCGGCGGTGGCTCGACGGCGCCGCGCCGGCGCGCGACGACGAAGCTCAGCGCGAGCAGGGCGCCGAGTCCGCCGACTCCGGCCGCGATCAGTACCCAGACAGGGCCCGAGCTCGGGTCCGGCGGGGGCCGGATGTCGAAGTACGCGTCGCGCTCCGGAAGCTCGTCGCTGACCGATCGCACCGGAAGCGGAACCCCGCCGACCGGCAGGGGCTGGGTTCTGCCGTCGGGGAACACGAGCGGAACGTCGACGTGCGGGAGCCGGTGCTCCCCCACGCTGCGCGCGCGCACGGTCCAGAGCAATCGATGCTGGGTGCCGCCCGGAACCTCGAGCGGCTCGAGGGGCTCGAGCGACTCGGTGAGGAATCGCTCGTCCGGGGGCGGCGGCGCGGGCTTCTCCAGCCGGAAGCCCACAGGCGTCTCGATCTCGATCGTCACGCCGATGGCGTCTCCGACCTGTGCCTCGGTGCGATCCACGAAGAGGCGCGTCTGAATTCCCTCGAGCGACGCCTCCTCGCCGGCGCACGCCAGCAGGGTCACACACAGGAGCGCGAGCGTGCGCATCACACGGGTCTCGTGGCGCGCTCCTCGAAGAAGCGCTGGAGACTCGGCATCAGCCGCGATCCCGTCCAGAGCGTTCCGACGTCGACACCGAGGCTGTGGAGCACCCCCAGATCGAGGGGCATCCCGATCGGCTTCCCCTCTCTGTCGCTGCGCCGCGCGCGCACGACGCCTCGCCGGTCCGACTCCGCCCCGACCGTCCGGACGGGCGCGCAGCCGCGCGGCAGCGTGTCGGCGGGGTCTGCGACCCGGAGCGCCACCAGCTCGTGCTTCCGAATGCACTGGCGGAGCGGCGCGCCCGGATCGGCGAAGAGGAAATCCGAGACGAGGATCGTCACGGTGTGACGCGGCAGCCGGGTCACCGCCCACTCGAGGGCCGGTCTCGGGTCCGTCTTCGCACCGGTCGAGGTCGCACAGAGCTCCTGAAAGATCCGTTCGAGCTGAAGCGGCCCCCCCGAGGGAGCCAGGCTCGCGCTCAGCCCATTGGCGAACGTTGCGAGCGCTACGCGATCGTTCGTGAGGAGGGCTGCCGTCGCGAGTGCCGCCGCGGCGCGCTGGACGGCGGCCCGCTTGGTCGAGCCGCCGTAGCCGAAGTCGAGCGAAGCCGACACGTCGACCACGAGGCAGATGATCAGGTCGCGCTCCTCCCGCATGCGCTTCGCGATTGGCCGCCCGAGTCGCGCAGTGGCGTTCCACTCGATCGAGCGCACGTCATCCCCGGGGTTGTACTCTCGAAGCTCCTCGAAGGTGAGACCTCGCCCGCGAAACGCGCTCCGGTAGGCGCCCGCGATGGCGGTCGAGACGTCGCGCCGCGCGCGCAGCCGCAGCGTTCGCGCATCGAGGCCCGCGGCCGCGCGCAGGGCCGCCGCGTAAGGCGGACGCTCCCCAGGGCGCCCGGCCTTTGGCGCGCTCACGGGGTCGGAACCCGGCCGAGCAGATCCCCGACGAAGCGATCCGGCGTGAGCCCCTCGGCCTCGGCTTCGTAGGTCAGCAGTACGCGGTGGCGCAAGACGTCGGGGGAGACGCGCTTGATGTCGTTCGGGAGCACGTAGTCGCGACCGTCCAGGAACGCGCGCGCTCGAGCCGTGTCGACGAGGTAGATCGAGGCGCGCGGCGAAGCGCCGAGCGAGACGCTGTCGGGTGTACGGCTCGCCTTCACGAGCGCGACCGCGTACTGCATCACGCTCGGCTCGACGTGCACCTTGCGCACGGCGGTGCGCAGCGCGTGCACCTGCTCGGCGTCGAGAACCGTCTCGAGCTCCGCGGCCTCGTCGGTCGCGGTCTGGTGCCGCACGATCTCCAGCTCTTCCTCCTCGCTGGGATAGTCCACGCGGAGCTTGAGCATGAAGCGGTCGATCTGCGCTTCGGGAAGCGGATACACGCCCTCCTGCTCGATCGGGTTCTGGGTCGCCATCACCAGGAACGGCTCGGGGAGCCGCAGCGTGTGGCCGGCGAGCGTCACCTGCCACTCCTGCATCGCCTCGAGCAGAGCGCTCTGCACCTTCGCGGGTGCCCGGTTGATCTCGTCGGCGAGGATCACCTGGTGGAAGATCGGTCCCTGATGGAGCCTGAACTCGCCCGTCGCCGGCTCGTACACCTGCGTGCCGAGCACGTCCGCGGGCAGCAGGTCGGGCGTGAACTGAACGCGTCGAAATGAGAGGCCGAGGACGCGTGCGAACGAGCGCACCGCGGTCGTCTTCGCCAGCCCCGGGACGCCTTCGACCAGCACGTGGCCGTGGCAGAGGAGCGCGATCAGGAGTCCGTCGACGAGGCCGGTCTGTCCGATCAGGGCGCGGCCCATCTCGCTCCGAACTCGCTCGATGGCGTCATGCATGTTCAGCCCATATTAGCGGCGGGCGCGGTCGAGGAGGAGGGTGGAGCGGACTCCCGGGATCCGACGCAGGAAGCTGAAGGTCCCGCCGAGGGACTCGATGAGGGCCTTCTCGGGGACCGGCAGGCTCCGGTACTCGGCCCCCTTGCAGACGATGTCGGGACGCAGGGCGCGGATCAGCGCCATGGGCGTCTCCTCGCCGAACAGGGCCACGTGATCGACGCAATCGAGGGCGGCGACGACTTCGGCGCGCTGTCGCTCCGGCACGACCGGTCGGCCCGCACCCTTGATCGCGCGGACGCGTCGGTCGCGATTCACGCCGACGACGAGGATGTCGCCGAGTTGAGCCGCCTGCTCCAGACTGCGCACGTGCCCGACGTGAAGCAGATCGAAGCAGCCATTCGTGAAGACCACGCGCCGGCCCCGTCGACGCTCGCGCGCCAGGTGCTGCGCGAGGCGCTTGCGGTCACTGATCTTGGTTCTGGCTCGAGTCGTCTTCACTCTGGCTCCCGTTTCCGGAGGGAGACGCGCCCAGCACGTCCCGGACTCGCTTCACTCCGCCGCCGATGACCCGTCCCGCCCAGCCGGCCGCCGTGCGGATCGACTGTGGCGCCATATAGGTCCCCTCAGGATCCTCCCAGGCGCCCTCGAGCCTGAAGTAGGCCGCGACCAGGCTGCGGTCCTTGCCCAGGACCCAGCGGCCGACGAGGGGCACCTTCTCGACGACGGCATCGACGCTCTGGAAGAAGAGCAGGGCCACGAGCATGTCGGTCTGCAGATCCTCGGACAGGAGATCGATCTCGCCCGCCGCCAGGATGCGAAGCTCGGGGCCTTCGAGCGCGAAGTCCTCGGTGTGGAACCGGCCGCGGTCGATCTCGAGCTTGAACGTGATGGAGTCGTACGGGAGGCGACGCCCGAACATCCCGGTCCAGCCGAGCGGAGAGACGAGACGCGCGAGCTGCAGCGTGCGTGGAGTATTCCCGACGGTCCCGTCCCTCAGGATCACGTCGACCTCGATCACGGCGTCCTCGAGAAACTCCCGCTGTGGCGAGAGTCGTCCCGCGAGGCGCCCCTCCGCGCTGCCCACGCCCGTGAGCGTTCCCTCCTGGAGACCGATCACGGGGCCGACGTCTGCGGCCTTTGCGGCGACCGCCATGAAGTCCAGCTCGAAGGGCGCCGCGCCCGG
Organism: uncultured Myxococcales bacterium; assembly: GCA_964557495.1. Lineage (GTDB taxonomy): Bacteria > Myxococcota_A > UBA9160 > SZUA-336 > SZUA-336 > CAZLBF01. The sequence goes on from CAZLBF010000216.1 coordinate 5,755, forward strand.
CTCCGCCAGTGAGAGCGACCCCTTGGCCGAGAGCGACCCCTGATAGAGCCGCGCACGGATGTCGCTGCCGGCCACCTGCGCAGCGACCACTTCCAGGTGGCCTCTGGTGCGCTCCAGGCGCCAGTTCCCGAGGTAGAACGTCTCGATCCGGAACTCCCCCTCGACCCACCCCTCGGGCGATCTCGAGGGGGGCTTCGCCACCTCGTCGCCGTAGGTGATGCGAGCGTGGACCGAGTTTGCCCGGTAGTCCCAGAACCCGCTGATCTCCGCGGGCACGCCGCCGAAGACACCCCGGGCGAGATCGACTCGGACCCGGTTCTCGGGAAACGAGAGCCAGACCTCGGCGTCGCGCAGCGCGAGCAGGAACCCCGGGTAGCCGATGTAGAAGTCCGTGAGGTGCATGCGCGGGGCGGGGCGGTTGGGATCCGGCGAGCCGAAGGAGGCGAAGGCCGGGCCGAGCCCCGGAATCGGCACGCCCGGCCCCTTGGGGACACTCCGCTCCTCCTGAGGCAGGCGTGCCAGGCGGTGCATTCCGTCGAGGCTGAGGTCGATCTTCGGCAGCGGGTTGCCTTCCCGGGACATCGTCAGGTTCTCGATGCGCAGCAGGTTGCCTTCGACCACGGCGTCCCCATTGATCTGCTCGAGCGGACTCGAGTCAGCCCCGGGCCGGAACACGGCGTCTCGAATCGAGGCGCGCAGTCGGAACTCGTGAGCGCCCAGCCTGCGCCGGAAGGCGATGGCGTCGCCCAGCTCGCGCCGCGGCACGTCGATCTCGAGCCGCACATCCTCCATCCGTCCCGCCTCGGTCTTCCGGTCGACGTCGGCCCAGGACTTGAAGCGCAGGCCTCCCAGGCGCAGGGCCTGCAGCCGTCCCGGACGACCTCCGAACTCGAAGCGGTCCATTTCGAGCCAGCCCTGGACGCGCCCGCCGCGCCCGGTGCCGATGCTCAGGTCCCCGGAGATCTGGAGGTCGTCGAGCTGGAGCGGGTCGGGCCGGAGGCTCACGACTCCGTCCGCGTAGCGCACATCGGCGACGAGGCGCATCTCCTCGGGCGCAATCGGCCCGTGGAGGTCGGGCAGGAGCAGCCGGAAGCCGTCCACCGCCACGTCGACCGTGCCCGCCAGCTTGCCCGGCTCGTAGAAGGCAGTGAACCGGCCGCTGAGCTTGCCTCCAGGCTCGGGTAGCTCGCCTCGAGGCAGAGCCGAAAGAACCAGATGATTCACGTTTCCCTGAACGCGAGCCGCGTCGAGCCAGCCCTGGAACTCGACCGAGAAGCTGGCGATGGCCCGATCGCCACGCCTCGCGATCCCCGCCGCGGTCCCCTCGACCCGGTTCCGGAGCAGCGGCTGCTCCGCGTCGAGGCGCAGGCGTTCGATGCGGAGCGGCTCCTCGCCGGGCCGAAGCCAGATCAGCACCCCGTCCCGAATGCTCAGGTCGACCGCCGGAAGCTGCGAGAGGCGCGACACCCCGTCGCCCTCTTCCTCGCCGCCCGCCTCGACGACCAGGATGGGGTGTTCCAGCCGCCAGCGGTTGGGCGTGAACCGCCCGGCCACGACCTGCGGCCAGCTCTGACTGGCCCGAGCCCGGTCGACCCGGAATATGGGCTCCTCTCGCTGGGGCCGATACACCCGCACGTCGATCAGCTCGAAGTCGAGCGTCGCGCCGAGCTCGACGGATACGCTGCCCACCTCGACCCGCGCGTCCAGGAGCCGGCTCAGGGCCCCGGCCACGAAGGCCGCGCCGGTCGCGGCGCGCACGGCCAGCCAGATCCCCGCCCCGACCACGGCGAAGACGAGTGCTGCCGCCAGCAGGCGTCGCCAGGTGGGCCTCAAACTTCTCCTTCCGGCTCTTCAGATCCCGGTCCGCAGCAGCTGATTCGAGGTGAATTCCCTCCGCCGGGACTCAGGAGCAGGCAGATCGGAGTGCAAGACCTTTGCACATCGGACGCTCCTTGGCCTCGCGGGTATGCGACATCGGTGAACCCGAATCCCGTAAGCGCCGGCCGGGTCTAAAGAAACGCTCCCGGAGTCCCGAACCATTCCGGTGAATGTGTACGTCCGGAGCTCGGGAAGGGAAGCTCCGATCGAGGAGGAGCTCCGACTAATGGAGCAGTGGAACGCGCCTCAGATTGAAAAGTCGTCGATGCGGAACCGGGTTCGGGAGCTTCGCGAGGACAAGTTGATGACGCAGGCTCAGCTCGCCAAGAAGGCGAGAGTCGCTCTGCGCACCATCCACTCGGTCGAGAAGGGCATGAACTGCCGCATGGACACCAAGCGGAAGATCCTGCTTGCCCTGGGCCTGCGCTTCGAGGACAAGGTCAAGGTCTTCCCGGGCTAGATCTCGGCTGGTTCGCCGGCGGGAGCCCCGCCCGCCGGCGGCCGCCGTCTCGCTCGCGTGCCCCGTGGCCCCGCCGAGGGCGACCCGGGCGCAACGAGACTCGCTACGCTCTGGCTCGTGTCCGACCTGGGGACAGATCTACTTCGCGACGTCGGGCGGCTGCTGGTCCGCAGCCACGACCTCGGGGAGACGCTCGACAACCTCGTGCGGCTCGTCGCGCGCCGGATGCGGGCCGGCGTCTGCTCGATCTACCTGCTCGAGGACGACGCCCAGAACCTCGTCCTGAGCGCCACGCGAGGCCTGCGGCAAGAGGCGATCGGGCAGATCCGGCTCCGGATCGGCGAGGGCATCGTAGGTAGCTGCCTGGAGTCGCGCCGGGCGGTCGCCGTGGCCAACGTGCAGCAGGATCCCCGCTTCATCTCGTTTCCCGAGGCGGGCGAAGAGCGCTTCCGGTCGATGCTCGCCGTGCCCCTGTTTGTGCGCAACCACACCGTCGGGGTTCTCACGGTGCAGACCCGGCGGACCCGGCAGTTCTCTCCGGACGAGATCGACCTGCTCGAGACCATATCCGGCCAGGTTGCCGCGATCGTGCTGAACGCTCGGCTCCTCGATCGCGCGTTCCACGGAGAGACGATCGCACGCCCGCAACCGAAGCCGGCCGAGTCGTACCCCCCCGGGTCGAGCGTGCGCGGCATCTCCATCTCACCCGGCCTGACGCAGGGTCCGGTCCACCTCCAGGTGCCGCCCCTGGATCTCGACAGCCTCGACTATCGGCCGGCTCGTTCGCGGACCACCGAGTGGCGCAGCGTGGAGCGGGCGTTGCGCGAGACGGTGAGGCAGCTCTCCGACCTGCGCGAGGCGGTCGGCGACCGCTTCGGTGAGGAATTCGCCGACGTCTTCACGACGCACATCATGATTCTCGAGGATGTGGGCTTTCGCGAGAAGCTACGCCGCCACGTCTTTGATCACGGCAACGCCGCCCAGGCTCTGGTCGATACGATGCGCGACTACACGGCGATCTTCAGCGCTGCGTCGGACCCGATGACCAAGGAGCGCGCCTCCGACATCGAGGACGTCCTGCGTCGCGCGATCGGGGAGCTGCTCGGCGTCCAGCAGCACAACACCCCGCTCCGGGACGGCGTGATCGTGGTCGCCGAGCGCATCGCCCCCAGTGACTTCGGGCTCCTCGAGACCGAGAAGATCGCCGCGATCATTACGGAGCACGGCGGGCCGACGAGCCACGCCGCGATCTTTGCTCGCTCGCTCGCGATTCCGTCCGTGACCGGTCTGCACGGTCTCGTCGAGCGAATTCGGCCCTCGGACCGCGTCATCGTCGACGGGCTCGATGGTGCGGTGATCGTCAACCCCACCGCCGAGCAGCGCGAGGCCCACGCTCAGAAGGTCGAACGCTTCGAGCGGGCGGTGGGCAGGCTCGACGAGTTCCGAGACCTTCCCGCGCGGACGGCGGATGGAGTCGAGATTCTCCTGCGAGCGAACATCGGAGGTTTGAACGACCTGGAGCTGGTCAAGCGGTCGGGTGCGCACGGAGTCGGCCTCTTCCGCACCGAGATCCTGGCCCTCCTCTCGCGCGGCTTCCCGGACGAAGAGGAGCAGGTCCAGATCTACCGCCGCGTCGCCGAGACCGTGGCGCCCGACAGCGTGACCGTGCGTACGTTCGACCTCGGGGGCGACAAGGCGCTGCCGGGACAGGTCATCGACGAGGCCAACCCACAGCTCGGCTGGCGCTCGATCCGCATGCTCCTGGATCTCGAGCAGGTGCTGGGCGCGCAGCTGAGGGCGATCCTGCGCGCGAACACGCCCGGCAACCTGCGCATCATGATCCCCATGCTCACCTCGCTGGATGAGCTCGACCGAGCCCGCGCGGCCCTGCAGGCGGCTTGCGACGATCTCGGCATCGCGGACATGCCCCCCCTCGGGGTGATGATCGAGACCCCGGCCGCCGCCGCCATCGCCGACCGGATCGCCGAGCAGGTCGACTTCTTCGCGATCGGCACCAACGACCTGGTCCAGTACATGCTCGCGGTGGACCGCGAGAACGAGCGGGTGGCCGCAGCCTACGACCCGTTCCACCCGGCGGTAATCATGCAGATCCGGAGGGTCGCGGACGCAGCGCGGGCGGCGGGCATCCCGTGCAGCCTCTGTGGTGAGCTTGCCGGAAACCCGATCGCGGCACCGGTCCTGATCGGTCTCGGGGTTCACGAGCTGTCGATGACGCCCTTCGGGATCGCGCTCGTGCGGCCCGTCGTCCATCGCACGAGTGCCCGGGAGGCGGTCGAGCTCGTCGCTGAGCTCGAGCAGTGCGCCCGGGCCAGCGAGGTGCGCGAGCGCATCGCGCTCGCGTACAAGGAGATGGGGATCTTCGAAGAGCCCGAGCTGGGTCCGATGCTTCGGGAGCTGCTCGCGCGCCCGTTCGTTGACACGCCCAGGGGTGCTCAGTAGGGTCGCTCAGGCCGGAGGACGCAGGTGGCACCAGCGCGGAGAGCGAGCAAGCAGGTGCTCGAACGAGCGCGAGCGCAGCTCTCCGCCCACCTCGACCAGAAGGGGCTGAAGCACACGCGGCAGCGTGAGGCGATTCTCGAGGCCTTCGTCGAGTCGACCGGACACGTAACGAGCGAGCAGCTCTACGAGAAGGTGCGCGCGCAGAATCCCGAGATCGGCGCGGCCACCGTGTACCGAACGCTCAAGCTGTTCTGCGAAGCGGGTGTCGCGCAGCAGCGCAACTTTCGCGACGGAGTGACGCTCTACGAACACGAGGTGCAGCATCACGACCATCTCATCTGTGTCAGCTGTGGCGAGATCATCGAGTTCGAGTGTGAGTTCATCGAGGCCGAGCAGCGGAAGATCGCCGGCCGCTACGGCTACGCCCTGACCAGCCACCAGCACCATCTGTACGGCCACTGCCCCAAGTGTCAGGCGCAGGAGCGGTCGACCTCCTGACGCCTCGCGAGCTTCCAGGCTCCTCCTGGCCCCGTCAGGGCCCGCTATCGGGGTCTGTCTGCCATGCGCAAGAGGGGAGCGAAGCTCCCATTGCGATGAGGTTTTCGGCCTCGCGTCGAGCCCTGGCCGCGTCCAGAGGATCAGTGGAATTGACTTTCATTATCATTATCGTTATGCTCCCGGGGTCATGATCGTATGCCACTGCCGAGGCGTGTCCGACCGCGAGATCCGTGGAGCGGTTCGAGAGGGGGCGGTCGGCTGCGCGAGCGTGGCTCACAAGTGCGGCGCCGCCGGCGACTGCGGCGGCTGCACCGGGCTCGTCGAACAGATCATTCAGCAGGAGCTGAAACGCAGCCCGACTTCGGACTCCTCCTCGACGCTCGCGACCCTCGCCCTCGCCGCCCGCTAGCTGGTAAGCTCGCCAGCGTCGGACTCAAGCTCCGGGGAGAGGCGTGCATGCAGGGCAATAGCGAAGTCATCGAGGCACTGAACGGACTCCTGACCGCAGAGCTGACGGCGATCAACCAGTACGTGGTGCACGCCAAGATGTGTGCCAACTGGGGCTATCGCCGGCTCGCGAAGAAGAAGCACGCTGAGTCGATCGAGGAGATGAAGGACGCCGATGCGCTGATCGATCGGATCCTCTTCCTGGAGGGTGTCCCCAACATGCAGCGTCTCAATCCGGTGCAGGTGGGCGAGGACCCCATCGAGCAGCACCGACTGGACTTGGCCATGGAGGCGGCGATCGTCGAGCGCTACAACGCCGCGATCGCCCTGTGTCGCGACAAGGGGGACAACGGAACGCGCGCGCTGCTCGAGTCGACCCTGCGCGAGGAGGAGGAATCCGTCGATTGGCTCGAGGCGCAGCTGCACATCGTCGAGGAGATCGGAAAGGAGCGCTACCTCGCCGAGCAGATGGGCGACGACGAGTAGACCGAGGCCAGAGCCTACAGAAACGCGAAGGCGCTGCGCACGGCGTCGCGGCCGCCCGTCTCGAGGATGCGACCGTGGCTCATGATCACCCGGTCGAAGTCCCAGCTCAGCACGAGCGAGATCGCCTCTTGCGCGCGCGATCGATCCCGGATCAGTAGACGCAGGAGGTGGCTCGCGGCGAAGCGGCGCCACGCACCGTCGACTCGTAGCCCCAGTCGAACCAGAGCCGAGTCGTGCTCGTGGATGTTGAATACCAGGTCGGTCAGGATCAGCGTGTGGCTCGGCCGGTGACAGAAGATCACCTCGTTCATCACCGGGATCGACCAGAAGATCGTCTGGTCGATCTCGTCCGCCCACTCGGGCGGCGCCGAGTCGGCGAGCAGTCCGTG
>CAZLBF010000217.1:0-3318 GCA_964557495.1 uncultured Myxococcales bacterium
CGTTCCACCGGCAACTTCGAGCTCGATCCCGGCGACGCGCCTGCCTCGCCCGAAGAGGTATGATGGCGGGCCTTGCGCGCGCGTGGATGACGCAGCGCGACGCATTCGGCGAGCCGCGACGTCTCTGCAGGCCGCCGCGGAGGAAGCAATGGCACAGGAGCGAGCGGCGCGACGGCCCTACTGGGGAATCGTGAGTCCGATGCCGGCGGCGGTGGTCGGGATGATGGTGCAGCAGGCGGAGGCCCAGGGCCTGGAGGGGGTCTTCGCGGCGCAGGTCCACGGCCCCCCGTGGATCCCCCTGGCTGCCGCCGCGGCACTGAGCGAGCGCATCAAGCTCGCGAGCGGCATCGCGATCGCGGCGGCGCGCAGCCCCTTCGAGACCGCGATGGCCGCGATCGACATGGACCGCCTGAGCAACGGACGCTTCGTGCTGGGGCTGGGCGCGAGCGTCCACGAGTGGACGTGCGGGATCTTCGGCGCACCCGAGCACAAGCCGATCGCGCACCTGCGCGAGACCATCGCGGCGGTGCGCCACATCGTCCGCGGTGCACACAAGGGGCTCGCGCCCTTCGAGGGTCAGTACTACCGCGCGGACTTCGCGGCGCTCCAGCCCAAGGAGCCGCCGGTGCGCGAGGACATCCCGATCTGGATCGCGGCCCTGCGCGGTCCGGCGGTGCGGCTCGGGGCCGAGGTCGCGGACGCCGTCATGGGACACCCGATCTGGTCGGTGGACTGGGCGGTGGATCGGGTCGAGCCGGACATCGCGAAGGGCCTGGAGCGCGGGAGCCGCAGGCGCGAGGACGTCGAGCTCAACCTGTGGTTCTGGTGTGCTCCGAGCAACGACGAGGCCGAGGCCATCGAGGACGCGCGCGCGACGGTCGCCTTCTACGCGGGCATCGAGCAGTACGAGCCCTTCTTCGCCGCGCACGGCTTCCGCGACGAGGCCCGACGCTGCCAGGAGCGCGTTCACGAGCGCGACGTTCTGGAACACGGCGAGCTCATCCCCGACGAGATGGCACGCACCTTCGTGATCTGCGGCAAGCCCGACGCGGTGCGCGACAAGGTCGAGCGAGCCTGGGGCGTCGCCGACTCGCTCTGCCTGGTACCCCCCGCCTACGGCCTCCCGGCCGAAAAGCTCCTCCACTACCAGGCCGAGATCGCAAGCCTCTTCTACTAGGCCAGTAGCTCTCAGCCCCGCCGATACCCAGCAAGCGCCGCGGTAGCGGCGCGCGCAGCGAGCCAACGGCGAGCGTAGCCCGGCAGGCGGGCTCTGCCCGCCGATACCCGGCAAGACTTGCTAGAACTCCGGGTCGACGACCTTCACGTCTAGGATCCAGCCTTGTCCGAACTGCATGCGGTGGTAGCCGAACTCCGGAGCCAGGCCGTGCGGGTTCTTGGCGTCTTTCTTGGAGGCAACCCGGATGCCGATCGCCATGGCGCTCGAGAGCCGGTAGCGCATCACCCCGCCCTTGCGCAGGCTCCGGCCGTCCCACGCCTTTAGCTCCCGCCACTTGTCCTTCTTCTGTCCGACCCACTCGACCAGGCTCAGAGTTGCCTTGCCGTACTTGACGACGCGGATCCGCACCTCGGTGTCTCGCGGGAGGCGCTCCGCACTGTGATAGGTCTTGGCTCCCTTCTCCCAGACGACGCCAGCATCGGCACCAGCCGGGAAGGCGGGATTCGCCAGGGTGACGGACAGCAGGACCAGCAGCAGGGACGTGCCAATGCGCAAGGCTCTTTCCTCCATGTCTGGGACTACCGGGCGCGAAGGCCTCGCCGCACCCGGGGGACAGTGTCTTGCATCGGCCGCGCTCCGGCCAGGCTCGAGTCGAGCGAGCCGGCTGCGGGCGCGTGAGGCCCCGGCTCAGGAATCGCCCTGCAGCTCGACTCCGGGGATCGGAGCCGGTCGGTAGAGCGCCTCGGCGCCCGCCTCGCGCAGCGCGCGCTCCAGGCGAGAGCGATCCTCGCCGGGCCAGAGCGCCACGATGGTTCCCCCGTGGCCGGCGCCGGCGAGCTTGGCGCCAGCTGCACCCGCCTCCAGTGCGGCCCGGATCAGGCGATCGGTGCTCTCGCCCGACCCGCCCAGACGCCGCTGGATCTCGTGGTTCTCCGACATGAGCGCCCCGAACCCCGGCCAGTCCCGGCGCAGGAAGGCCGCCCTCCCCTCGCGTCCGATCTCGGTGACCCGCTCGTAGGCGCGCACGACCTCGGGCTCGCCCCGCTCCCAACGTTCTCGGATCGGGCGGTGCACGGCATCGGAGTCGTGCCGAACCCCGGTGAAGGCGAGTAGAAAGGGCAGCTCCCCCCCGGGAAGCGGCTCGAGCGTCGCGGACCGGGCCTTCCGGCTGGGGCCCTCGCGCTCGAGGCCCCGGAAGTCCAGGTACTGGAGTCCCCCGAACACGCCCATGTAGAAGTCGACCCAGCCGCACTCCACACCCAGGATCTCGCGCTCCACCGCCCGGGCGCGCTTGACGAGGTCGTACGGGTGGATCGCCTCCCCGACCCAGGCGAGCAGTGCCCGCAGCAGCGACAGCATCAGCGCCGACGAGCCCCCGAGCCCGCTCCGGAGCGGAATCTCCGTCTCGTACTCCAGCCGGCAGGGCGGCGTCTCCCCGAGCGACTGGAGCACCGCGCGGGCGATGTCGAAGGCGTCCCCGCGAAGCGCGAGATCCGCCGAGCCCTCGATCCGGAACGCCTCCCCTCGCGTTCGAAGCTCCATGACTTCGGCCGGCTCCAGCGCCACGCTCGCGCGCAGCGGCACCGAGCACGAGAGGATCACACCCCCGTACAGGTCCGACGGGTTGCCGATCAGGTTGGCGCGGGCGGGCGCGGAGACGCGCAGCGCGGAGCGCCCCGTCAGGGACTGCGCTCCGGCCTCGGCGCGACGGCTCACGCGAAGCCGAGCTCGCGAAGCTCCACCGGCCGCCGCTCGCGCACGGAGAGCTCGGCCGCGGCGCCGACACCGACCGCCAGCGCGCCCTCCGCGGCGCTCACCGCCGGAGGGCCCCCGGTGCGCACGGCCTGCACGAATGCCATGTGCTCGACCCAGGTCGAGCCGTGATGCGAGCCCGTCTCGCGCACGCGCCGGTCCACCTTGAAGCGGATCGTGGCGGGCTCGTCCCGGTCGCGCCGGGTCAGCACGAGCTGATGGGCCGGAATCAGGGCCTCGGCCTTGCCCCGATCCCCCGTGGCGGCGACCTCGAGCTCGTTCCTCGAGTTCTCCGCGAACATGCAGAGGTCCAGCATGCCGCGCGCGCCGGCGTCGAAGTCGACGATCACAAAGGCGTTGTCGAGGATGTCGGGCTGCTCGCCGGCGTA
>CAZLBF010000218.1:0-6830 GCA_964557495.1 uncultured Myxococcales bacterium
TTAGCCTCGGATGCGCTCGGCGGAGAGGACGCCCTTGACCTTGGCGACCTTCTTGAGCACGGCCTCGAGGTGCTTGCGGTCCTTGACCGCGAGGTCAAAGGTCTGGATCGCGCGGTTCTGGCCGGCCTTGCTGATGCGGCCGCCCTCGATGTTCACGCCCTCGCCGCTGATCTGCTTGGTCACCGCGGCGAGCAGACCGGGACGGTCTTCGGAGAGCACCTTGACCTTGACCCGCCGGTCCGCGGTCTCCGCCCCCTCCCAGCTCACCGGCACGCGCCGCTCGGGATCGAGGTGGAAGATCTTCGCGCAGTCGCGGGCGTGGACCGTGACGCCCCGGCCGCGCGTGATGTAGCCCTCGATGTCGTCGCCGGGGAGCGGGGCACAGCAGCGGGCCAGCCGCACCAGGACCTGGTCCATGCCGCCGACCCGGACGCCGACGCTCCCGGTTCGGGTCCTCAACACGCGCTCGATCAGCGTCGGCTTCGTCTCCTCGCCTACGAGCTTGCGCGCCACCATCCGCGCGGGCCTCTTGCCGTACGCGACCGCCTGGAGCAGGCCCTCGAGGTTCTTGAAGCGGAGCTCCTTCGCGACCTTGGTCAGGTCACCCGCCTTGAGCAGCTTCTCGTAGCTGTGGCCGCGACGTCGCAGCTCGCGCTCCAGGATCTGGCGCCCGAGCGAGCGGGAGTCCTCCACCTCGCGTTCGCGCAGGGCGTGGCGGATGCGGCTGCGCGCGCGCCCCGTGACCACGGACTCGAGCCACTCCTGGCGCGGCCGCTGATGCGGCGAGGTCATGATCTCGACGGTGTCGCCGTTGGAGAGTCGGTGTCGCAGTGGGAGCAGCACCCCGTTGACCCGGGCACCGGCGCAGTGGTGACCGATCTCGCTGTGCACGGCGAACGCGAAGTCGATCGGGGTGGCTCCTGAGGGGAGTGCGATCACGTCGCCGTGCGGCGTGAAGACGTAGACCGCGTCGGGAAACAGATCGACCCGGACGGTCTCCAGGAACTCGTGCGGGTCCTGCAGCGACTGCTGCCACTCCAGCAGCTGTCTCAGCCAGGCGAACTGCTCCTCGTCCGAGCCGCTCAGCCGGGGGTCCTGCTTGTACTTCCAGTGCGAGGCGATGCCGAGCTCGGCGACTCGATGCATCTCCTGCGTCCGGATCTGGATCTCCATGCGCTCGCCAAACGGACCGATCACGGTCGTGTGCAGGCACTGGTAGCCGTTCGGCTTGGGCATCGCGATGTAGTCCTTGAAGCGGCCCGGAACCGGGGTCCACAGCGAATGGACGAGACCGAGCGTCTGGTAGCAGGTCGCACTCGTCCCATCGACGACGACGCGGAACGCGATCAGGTCGTACACCTCGTCGAGGCTCAGGTCCTGCTGCTCGAGCTTCCTGTAGAGGCTGTACACCTCCTTGAGGCGGCCCGTGACCTCGCTCTGGATCTCCTCCTGATCGAGCGCTTCGGAGAGGCTCGCCTGGACGGTCTCCACGTAGCGCTCCCGCTTGCGCTTCGAGCCCTTGATGCGCCGGGTGATCTCGTCGTAGGACTCCTCGTGGAGCACCCGGAACGCGCGCTCCTCGAGCTCCTGCTTCAGCCAGTAGATGCCCAGCCGATGTGCGAGCGGCGCGTAGATGTCGAGCGTCTCCTGGGAGACGCGCCGCCGGCCGTCCTCGCCCATGTACTCCAGGGTGCGCATGTTGTGCAGCCGGTCAGCCAGCTTGATCAGGATGATGCGGATGTCCTTGGACATCGCGAGCAGCATCTTGCGGAAGTTCTCGGCCTGGTGCTCCGTGCGGCTCTGGAACTCGATCTTGCTGAGCTTGGTGAGTCCCGAGACCAGGGACTCGATCTCCTCGCCGAACTGCTCGCGGATCTCTTCCTCGGTGGCAGCCGTGTCCTCGAGGGTGTCGTGGAGCAGCCCCGCGGCAACGGTGACGGCGTCGAGGCGCATCTCTGCCAGGATGTCGGCCACCGCCAGCGGATGACTCAGGTAGGGCTCGCCCGAGAGGCGCATCTGCCCCTCGTGCAGCTTGGCGGAGTAGATGTAGGCCCGCTGGAGCTGCGTCAGATCCGCGCCGGGGAAGTTGCCCTGGACGCGCTCGACGATCTCGTTGATCCGCGCCATACGTTCCGAGGATAACCCGTTCGAGTGGCTAGCCGCAGTCGAGCCGGTCGCGGAGCGCCTTCACGACCCGCTCGCGCCGCACTCTCGAGGCTCCGATCACGTTCAGCACCTGGCGCACGGCGCGCTCGAGATCGTCGTTGACGACGAGGTAGTCGTACTCCTCGCGCAGCTCGCGGGTCTCCTCGGCGGCGCGCTCGAGGCGCTTCTCGATCACCGCGGGATCGTCCGAGCCGCGGCCCGTGAGCCGCTTCGCCAGGACCTCGGCGGACGGGGGCAGGACGCCGATGAAGACGGCGTCCCCGAGGCGCTGGCGCAGCTGCCGCGCTCCCATGATCTCGACCTCGAGGATCACGTCGAACCCGCGGCGCGTGAGGTCCTCGACCGCCGTCTGGCTGGTTCCGTAGAGGTGCCCCTGGTACTCGGCGTGCTCGAGGAACTCGCCGGCCGCGACCCGCTCCCGGAAGCTCGCCTCGTCCACGAACCAGTAGTCCCGGCCGTCTCGCTCTCCCTCGCGCGACGGTCGCGTCGTGTGCGAGACCGAGAAGCGAACATTCTCGTCCTCCTGGAGGACGCGGCGCAGGATCGAGGTCTTGCCACACCCGGAGGGTCCAGATACGACGAACGGAATCCCGGCGGGGCGCTCGCTCATATCCCCGAGCCCCCTCCCTCGGGCACGAGCAGACGCGCGGCGATCGTCTCGGCCTGCACGGCAGACAGGATCACGTGGTCGGAGTCGGTCACGATCACGGAACGGGTCTTCCGCCCCTGCGTCGCGTCCACGAGCTTGCCGCGCTTGCGGGCGTCTTCGCGCAGCCGACGCACCGGCGCCGCAGCCGGACCGACGACGGCGATCACTCGATTCGCCAGCACCACGTTTCCGTATCCGACGTTGAGCAGCTTCACTCGACGTTCAGCACCTGCTCGCGGAGCTTCTCGATCTCGGTCTTCAGCTCGACGACGCGAGACGAGATCCTGGCCGCCTGCGCCTTGGACCCCACCGTGTTCGCCTCGCGACCCATTTCCTGAAGCAGAAACTCGAGCTTGCGCCCCACGGAGCCCTCGAGACCGAGCGTCGCACGGAACTGCTCCGCGTGACTGCGGAACCGTACCAGCTCCTCGGTAATGTCCATGCGGTCCACGGCAAGGACGATCTCTTGATCCAGCCGAGACGGGTCCAGCTCGAGCTCCGGCGCGAGCTGAGCAACGCGCCGCTCGAGGCGCTCGCGCAGTCCCCGCGCGATCTCGCCCGCCTCCGCCTCGACCTCGTCCACCAGCCGAGCGGTGCGATCGAGGCGGCTGCGGAGCTCCCGCTCGAGCGCCTCGCCCTCGCGCTGGCGCATCTCCACGGCCTCGCCGAACGCATCCCGCACCGCGTCCGTCACGGCGGTAGAAAGCTCCTCGGTCGCGGGCTCCGGGTCGAGCTGACGCACCACCCCGGGCAGCGCGAGCAGCGTCGAGACGTCGAGCTCGCCGCTCAAGCCGAGGTCGCCGCTCAAGCTCGCGGCCGCGTCGCGATAGACGCGCGCCATCTCGCCGTCGATCTCGACCCGCGCCTGGGGCTCGGCCTCCGCCGGAAGCCGGACCTGCACGTCGACCTGTCCGCGCGAGAAGAAGGGCGCCACTGCGGCGCGGAGCGTTGCTTCGAGCGCCGAGAGCTCGCGCGGCAGCCGCAGGCGCAGATCGAGGTGTCGCGAGTTCACCGTGCGCACCTCCGCGGTCACGGCGCCGCCGCCGGCGGGCGCCTCGCCGCGGCCAAAGCCGGTCATCGAGCGAATGCCCTTGCTCACGGCTCCGCACTCAGAGCGGCGCGCAGCTCCGCCTGTGTGACGGCGGCCGTCCCGGCCACGCCCACGACGACGCCCGCCGCCGCATTGGCCAGACTCGCCGCCTCCGGCCAGCTGGCGCCGGCCAGCCGGGCCAGGGCAAGCACCGCGATCGCGGTGTCTCCCGCGCCGGAGGCCTCCGCGACCGGGCGCGGCGCAGTCGGGACGTGCTCGGACCCGCCCCCGGCGTAGAAGAGGGACATGCCCTCGGACCCGCGCGTGATCGCCAGCGTCGCCGCGCCGGTTCGCTCGAGAATCTCCTGGCCCGCCTCGCGCAGCTCCTCGTCGTCTCGAATGCGGATGCCGGTGACCGCGCGCGCCTCGCGAAGGTTCGGCTTGATCAGCGCCGCTCCGCGATAGCAGTCCCACGCGGTCAGCTTCGGGTCGACGAAGACCGGGACTTCGCGCTCCCCGAAGAGCTTCATCGCGGGCTCGAGGGTCTCCCGCTCGAGGAGCCCCTTGCCGTAGTCCTGCAGGATCGCGCCGTCGACGCCGGCGACGCAGGCTCTCAGCCGCTCGATGACGCGCGCCACCAGGTCCGAACCGATCGGCTCCTCGCACTCCCGGTCGAAGCGCACCATCTGCTGGGCGCGAGCGATCACGCGCGTCTTGACCGTCGTGGGCCGGGACGGCTCGACGACGACCCCCGACGCGTCGATCTTCCAGTCGGCGAGGCGCTCGGAGATCTCGCGCCCGGTCTCGTCCTCGCCGATCAGCGCGACGAGCGTCGTCCGCGCACCGAGGCTCGCGAGCGTGCGAGCCACGTTACCGGCACCGCCGAGCATCGCCGACTCGCGCTCCACCTGCACGACGGGCACCGGGGCCTCCGGCGAGATTCGCTCCACCTCGCCCCAGAGGTAGCGGTCGAGCATCACGTCGCCGACGACCAGCACGTGGAGGTGCTCGAACCGCTCCAGCAGCTCGGCCGCTCGGTCCCGCCCGATCACCGATCCCTTCACACCCTCTCCCGAATCGCCAGAGCGACACGCGCGCCGCGGATCGACGCCGACACCCCCTCTCGATGCTGCGCCAGTATCGCACGGCACCCGGCCGGATGCCCTTCGCTGCGCGCGCGTCGACGCCCGGCTCGCACCGGGCGATCCCACCGGAGGATCGACCCGCTCACGGTGCGAGCTCCAGGTGCAGATCTCCGCGCCAGCCGTCGTCCGCGAGAGCCGCGCGCGCCTCCGCGATCACGCGCGCGGGCCGCAGACCGGTCATGCAGCGGTGATCGATCGGGCAGGTCGGAAGCTGACAGGGCGAGCAGGAGACCGGCTCGAGCAGCAGCTTCGTCCGCTTCAGGTTCAGGTTGGTGTAGCGGATGCTGGTCGGGCCCACGAGCACCAGGCAGGGAACGCCGAACGCCGCGGCCACGTGGCGGGCGCCGGCGTCGTTGCAGATCAGGAGGCGAGATCGGGCGATCACCGACTTGAGCAGGGACAGGCTCATGCCCGCACCGCCGAGCGACGCGAGACCCGCGCCCGCGCCCGACCGGATCTCGTCCGCGAGCGCCTCCTCGCCCGGCGCGTGCACGAGCGCCACCTGGACGCCGTCGTCGAGGAGCGCGCGGGCGACCTCGGCGAAGTAGGCCGTCGGCCAGAGCTTCGACGGGCCGAAGCCCGCGCCGGGCGCGATGCAGGCGAGCGGTCTCCGGCGGTCGATACCGCTGGCCCGGAAGCGAAGCTCCCTCTCCCGCTCCGCTTCGAGCTCGAGGAAGAGCTCGAGCTCGGTGCCGAGGTCCGGGCAGCCGAGCTGGAGCGCCAGATCCAGGTAGTACCGCTCCATGGCGACGGGGACGAAGCGACCCCGCACTCGCGGTGGCTCTACCGGGTGGGTGAGCAGGAAGCCGCGAGCCCGCCGGCCGTAGCCGACGCGGCGACGCGCGCCGCTCGCGAAGCCCATCACCGCACTGACGAGCGAGTTCGGCAGCAGTAGCAGCGTGTCGCAGCCCCGGAGGGCGAGCGCGACCGCGAGACGGCGACGCAGGCGCCCGAAGCTGCCCGGGGCCCGGTAGACCGCGTGCGTCAGGATCCGGTCGAGCCAGGGCGCACCCCGCAGCACCGGCTCCAGCTCCTCGCGGATGACCCCCACGATGTGGGCGTCGGGGAAGCCGTGGCGAAGAGACCGCAGCGCGGGGCCGGCCATGACCGCGTCGCCCAGGTGATTCGGCAGGACGACCGCAATTTTCTCTTTATCGGCTGGCACTTACGATCAATTCGTGGGGGCCGAAGGCGGAACTCTAATCCACCCCCGACCCGGCGGCAACGAGGCTGCGCACCGCCTCGATCACCTGCGGGGCCTCGATCGCCGCCATGCAGGTGAGGACCGGGCAGCCCTCCCGACACGGGTTGCAGCCCACGTCGACCCGCACCACCCGGCACGGCAGGCCCGGGAACGGCTCATTCTCGAGCGGATCGGTCGGCCCGAAGAGCGCCACCACGGGCAGTCCGGCGAGCGACGCCAGGTGCATGGGGCCGGAGTCGCTGCCGATGAAGAGCCGACACCGGCGCAGGAGTGCCAGCAGATCCGAGATGCCGCGCGTCGGCGGGGAGAGGCGCGCGGCGCCGTCCGCCTGCGCGACGACACGCTCGGCCGCGCTGCGCTCGGCCGCGACCGGGCCCCAGGTCACCAGGCTCTCGAGACCGAGGCTCTGCCGCAGCTCGCGGGCGACCTCCGCGTAGCCCTCGGGAGACCAGCGCTTGTAGCGGGTCGACTCGCTGGTCCCCGGGTGCATGACTGCGAGCCCGGCGGGCACGGCTTCGAGCTCGGGGGGGATCTCCGCGTCGAGCTCGAGCGGCGGGGGCCCGGGCGGAACCTCCCCGCCCAGGTACCGGATCAGCGCCGCGTTGCGCTCGAAGCGCGAGAGGTGCGTCGGCTCGA
>CAZLBF010000219.1:0-2716 GCA_964557495.1 uncultured Myxococcales bacterium
TCGAAGATCGGGATCTCGCCCGCCTGCAGCCGGGAGACCTTGTCCGCGTCCTTGTCCACGCAGGTGACGTGGATTCCGAACTCGGCGAAGCAGGCTCCCGTGACCAGGCCGACGTAGCCGGTGCCGATGACCGCGATGTTCACTCGGGCGCCTCCCCCCGCTCTGCGAGCCGTCCACCGCCGGCTGCCTGACCCAGCAGCACGGCCCCGACGCCGAGCGCGACGCCGAACGCATCCCGGCCCAGGGCGCTCAACGAAAAGACACGACCGGGGACGAACGTCTGATGCCACTCATCGCTCAGCGCGAACGCCAGCGCAATCGCCGCCGCACACGCGATGCGCAGCACGGGGTGACCCGTCAGGGCCAGTAGAGTAACCGCACCGAGGCCCGCGAACAGCGGGATGTGCGCCAGATCGGCGAGCGCTCCGGTGATCCCGAGAGCGGCCACTCGACTGGCGGAGAGGGACGAGAGCCAGAAGATTCCGGCCATGTAGGCGAGGACCAGCACTCCGCGCCAGGGGGTGAGCCGGATCACCGGGCCCGCTCCCCCGCAAGGTGCTCGACGGTGGCGGCGATCCCCTCCGCGAGGCCGACGCGCGGGGTCCAGTCGAGCAGGCGCGCAGCCTTGGAGATGTCGGCCTGGCTGTGCCTCACGTCGCCGGGGCGGGGCGGCTGGTAGTCGGCTTCGATCCCGTCCACCCCCGCGGCGCGGACGACCTCGTCCATGAGCTCGCGCAGAGTCGTGCGCCTGCCGCAGCCCACGTTGTAGACCTCTCCGGCGGCCTCGGAGGGCGCCGCGATCGCCGCGCGATTGGCGGCGACCACGTCGGAGACGAAGGCGAAGTCGCGCGACTGGAGACCGTCGCCGAAGATCGTGGGTCGCTTGCCGTCGAGGACGGCGGAGGCGAAGAGCGGAATGACCGCCGCGTAGGTCGAGCTCGCGGTCTGGCGCGGACCATAGATGTTGAAGTAGCGCAGCACGATCGTCTCCAGACCGTAGAGCTCGGTGAACTGCGCGCAGTACCCCTCCCCTGCGAGCTTCTGGAGCGCATAGGGGGAGCGCGGCCATGGCGGCATGGTCTCGAGCTTGGGAAGCGCTTCCGCATCGCCGTAGGCCGAGCAGGACCCCGCGTAGACGACGCGCGAGACCCCTGCGCGACGCGCCGCCTCGAGCACGTGCAGCGTGCCGGTCGCGTTGACGGCGTGGGTCCGGAGCGGATCCTCCACCGAGAGGGGCACGGACCCGAGCGCGGCGTGATGCAGGATCACTTCACGATCCGCGCTGGCTCGGAGCACGCTGTCGAAGTCCACGAGGCTGCCCTCGATCAGGTCCACGTCCGCTTCGAGGCCGAACAGGTTCTCGCGGAGCCCCGTCGAGAAGTCGTCGAGGATCCGCACGGAGTCGCCCGCCTCCAGACAGCCGCGGACGAGGTGCGAGCCGATGAACCCGGCGCCGCCCGTGATCAGGACACGCATCCGGTACTCATGGACTCGGGGAGTCCTGCCCCTTCGCCGACGGGTCGAGTCGGTCCAGCTCGGCATCCGTCATGAGTCGGACGAGCTCCTCGAAGGAGGTGCGCGACGCCCAGCCGAGCTCGCTGCGCGTCCGGCTCGGATCGGCGAGCAGGGTGTCGACCTCCGAGGGCCGCAGCAGCGCCGGATCGGTCTGCACGCGGTCCCGATAGTCCAGCCCCACGTATGCGAAGGCGACCTCACAGAACTCGCGCGGCGTGTGGTGCTCGCCGGTTCCGACCACGTAGTCGCGCGGCGAGTCCTGCTGGAGCATTCGCCACATCGCCTCAACGTACTCGGGGGCGTAGCCCCAGTCCCGCTTCGAGTCGACGTTCCCGAGCGCGAGCTTCTCGTCGAGACCGTGCTTGATGCGGGCGACGCCCTCGGCGATCTTGCGCGTGACGAACTCCCGCCCGCGCCGCGGCGACTCGTGGTTGAAGAGGATCCCCGAGCAGGCGAAGAGGCCGTAGCTCTCGCGGTAGTTGACCGTGATCCAGTGTCCGTAGACCTTCGCGACCCCGTAGGGGCTCCGCGGATGGAACGGTGTGGTCTCGCTCTGCGGGCTCTCGCGCACCTTTCCGAACATCTCGCTGGACGAGGCCTGGTAGAAGCGGATCGACCGGTCCACGAGCCGGATCGCCTCGAGAATGCGCGTGACTCCGAGCGCGGTGAACTCGGCCGTGAGCAGCGGCTGCGAGAAGCTGGTGGGGATGAAGGACTGGGCCGCCAGGTTGTAGACCTCGTGAGGCCCGACCTCCCGGAGCAGGTTCACGATCGAGAGCTGGTCCAGCAGGTCCGCCTGGTGCAGCTGGAGGCTCGACCCGAGGTGCGCGATGCGCTCGAAGCTCTCGGTGCTCGAGCGGCGCACCATGCCGTGGACCTCGTAGCCCTTCCGGAGCAGCAGCTCCGCCAGGTAGGAGCCGTCCTGTCCGGTGATGCCGGTGATGAGCGCACGCTTCTTCTCGCTCACGCTGGCCTCCGGGGCTGGAATCAGTAGAGGGTGATCGGTTTGGAGTAGCGGAATCCCAGGATTGCCCGGTGCTCCTCGAACTGGGCCGCATCGATCGGGCGGTTTCCGCTCTCGTCCTGGTTCCGGTAGCTGAGCGAGAGGAAGGTGGAGAAGTGTTCGGTCAAGCGCCAGTCGAGCAGCCCGTTGAGGGTCACGACTTCCCGATCGAACCCGGAGTCGAAGTCGGAGGCAGAG
>CAZLBF010000220.1:0-4346 GCA_964557495.1 uncultured Myxococcales bacterium
TCGGCGTCGATGCGCTGAACCGGGCCCGCGCGCCGCAGCTCGGCCAGACGGGGATAGGGGCTCCGGCCGCCGGGCTCTCCGACGGCTCGACGGAGATCGTCGAACGGGTCGCGGGAGTCCTCGTCGGCCATGGGAACCGCCTCCTGGCGACGCTCGGCGAAGCGAATGTTCCGGCGCGTCAGCCCGAGAAGTCGAACGTCAGCCCGTCCCGGCCGGCATCGACGCGCGCTCGTCCCCCCCTCTCGAGCGATCCGAACAGGATCGCGTCCGAGAGCTTGTCCTTGAGCTCCGCCTGGATCACCCGGGCGAGCGGGCGGGCTCCGAAGAGCGGGTCGTAGCCCTTCTTCGCGAGCCAGGCGCGCGCGCCTTCGGCGAGCTCGATCGAGACCCGCTTCTCGGCGAGCTGCTCCTCGACCTCCTTCACGAACTTGTCGACGACGCGTCCCATGACCTCGGGGGTGAGCTGCTTGAAGGTGACGACCTCGTCCATGCGATTGCGGAACTCGGGGCTGAACAGGCGTTCGACATCCTTCTTGCCCGAGCCCGCCGCCTCGTCCGCGAAGCCGATCGCCCGAGCGGTCATGTCCCGGGCACCGATGTTCGAGGTCATGATCAGCGTGATGTGACGGAAGTCCGCCTCGCGGCCGTGGTTGTCGGTCAGCGTCGCGTGGTCCATGACCTGCAGCAGGATGTCGAACAGGTCCGTGTGCGCCTTCTCGATCTCGTCCAGAAGCAGCACCGCGTACGGGTGCTTGCGCACGCCGTCGACGAGGACTCCCCCCTCGTCGTAGCCGACGTAGCCGGGTGGCGCCCCGATCAGGCGGGCGACGGCGTGCTTCTCCATGTACTCGCTCATGTCGAAGCGCAGGAACGGGACGCCGAGTGTGTTCGCCAGCTGCTTGGAGAGCTCGGTCTTGCCGACGCCCGTCGGACCCATGAACAGGAACGAGCCGATCGGACGGTCCTTGCCGGAGAGCCCGGCGCGCGCACGCTTCACCGCGCGCACCACGGTCTCGATCGCCTCGTCCTGCCCGAACACGACCTGCTTGAGGTCGTCGAGCAGGCTCGCGAGGCGCTCCCGGTCCGAAGTCGAGGCCCGCGCGATCGGGATGCGCGCCATCCGCGACACGATCGACTCGACATCGCGCACGCCGACGGTCTTCTTCTCCCTTCCCTTGCGCAGCCGCACCGCAGCACCGACCTCGTCCATCACGTCGATCGCGTTGTCGGGCAGGAAGCGATCGGTCAGGTGGCGCGCGGCGAGATCGACGCAGGCCTTGAGCGCGGGCTGCGTGTAGTGAACCTTGTGGTGCTCCGCGTAGCTTGGCGCCAGTCCCTGCAGGATCTTCACCGCCTCGCCGACCGACGGCTCGTGCACGTCGACCTTCTGGAAGCGTCGGGCCAGGGCGCGGTCGCGTTCGAAGTGCCGGAACTCCTGGTAGGTGGTCGAGCCGATCACGCGCAGCTCGCCCGACTGGAGCAGCGGCTTCAGCATGCTCGATGCGTCGACGGTCGTGCCCTGGGCGGCACCCGCGCCGAGAACCGTGTGGATCTCGTCGATGAAGACGATGGGATTGTCGCGCGCCTGGACCGCGGCGACGAAGGCCTTGAAGCGCGCCTCGAAATCCCCGCGGTACTTGGTGCCGGCCAGCATCGAGCCAAGGTCGAGAGACAGGATCTCGGCGGACAGCAGGCTCTCCGGCACGCTCCCCTCGTGGATCCGCCGCGCCAGCCCCTCGGCGAGCGCGGTCTTGCCGACGCCGGTCTCGCCGACGAAGATCGGGTTGTTCTTGCGCCGCCGCGCCAGGATGTGAACCGTACGCTCGATCTCGGCGTCGCGGCCGACGAGCGGGTCGAGCAGACCCTGGGCGGCGCGCTCGGTGAGGTCGGTCGAGAAGGCCGCGATCGGATCCTCGACCTCCTCCTCGTCCTCGTCGCCGAGCATGCGGCGCTGGCGCGAGTCCGCGTCCGGCTGCTCGTCGGGCGCGGGCAGCTTCGAGATCCCGTGCGAGATGTACTGGAGCACGTCGAGGCGCGAGACCCCCTGGGCCAGGAGCAGCGCCACCGCGCTCGAGTCCGGCTCCTGGAAGATCGCGGCGAGCAGGTCGCCCGCCTCGACCTCGTCCTTCTCGGCGTTCTCGGCGTGGGTGATCGCGGCCTGCAGGACCCGGTGGAACGCGAGCGTCTGGCGGGTCTCGACCGGCTCGTCACCCGGCTCCTTCTCCACGTCCTGCTCGAAGAACCGGTTGAGCTCGCTCTTCAGCCGCCTCAGGTTGGCGCCCGAGTTCCGCAGGACCTTCGCGCCCTCGTCGTCGTGGGCGAGGGCGTACAGGAGGTGCTCGACCGTCAGGTAGGCGTGCCGCCGCGCATTCGCCTCGCGAAAGGCGGCCTGCAGCGTCAGCTGGAGCTCTCGGTTGATCTGGCTCACTCGGGCTCGACTCCGGCGCGCAGCGGGTAGCCCTGCTCCTCGGCGATCCGGTGCACGAGGGAGACCTTCGTCTCCGCGATCTCGAGCACGTAGACTCCCGCGATCCCCAGGCCGGTGCGGTGGATCTGAAGCATGAGCTGTGTCGCCTCCGCCGGTCCCTTCTTGAACACGCGTTCGAGCAGCGCGACCACGAATTCCATGGGCGTGTAGTTGTCGTTGTAGAGCACGACCTTGAATCGGGGAGGTCGCGCCGTCTTGCGCCGCTCCTCGGTGAGGACACCGCGCCGGCGCTCGACGTCGCCCTGACCCTCGCCCGGCTGTTTTGGATCGCCTGCCACCTCTCATAGCATAGGTGGGAGGAGCCGGGCGCCGCTACCGCGCGCGGCCGGTCCCGCCAACCCGCTGTGATCTGCCGGGCTAGACTCGGCCTCGATGCTGAAGCTCGAGGTCCTCGACGGGGTCGGCGCCGTCGCGCGCGAGGAGTGGAACGCGCTCGTGGGCGACGAGTCCCCCTTCCTGGAGTGGGAGTGGCTGGCCTCGCTCGAGGAGGCGGGGGCGGTCGGCCCGCGCACGGGCTGGGGCCCGCAGCCGCTGGTGGCCCGCGAGGAGGGGCGCCTCGTCGCCGCGTGCCCCCTCTACGTGAAGGGGAACAGCGAGGGGGAGTTCGTCTTCGACTGGGGCTGGGCCGACGCCGCGCGAGGCGCAGGGATCGACTACTACCCCAAGCTCCTGGTCGGCGTGCCGTTCACGCCCGTGGCCGGTGCGCGCTTCCTGGTGGCGCCCGGCCGCGATCGCGGGCAGGTCGTCGAACAGCTGGGGCTCGGCCTGCGCGAGATCTGCCTGCGAAACGGCCTCTCCGGCGTCCACGTCAACTTCTGCCGGGAGGACGAGATCGAGCCGCTGCGGCGCGCCGGCTTCAAGCTGCGCGTCGGGATTCAGTATCACTGGCGAAATCACGGCTACGCGGACTTCGAGGGGTACCTCGGCCGCTTCCGCAGCAAGCGCCGCAACCAGATTCGCCGCGAGCGGCGCCAGCTCGAGGAGGAGGGCGTGCGGCTCCGCACCCTCGTCGGGGACGCGATTCCGGACGGCCTCTTCGAGCCGATGTTCCGCTTCTACCTCTCGACGATCGAGGCGCGCTACTGGGGCCGGCAGTACCTGAACCCCCACCTGTTCGAGCTGGTGCGAGATCGCTTCAGGCACCGCCTCTGCTTCATCGTCGCCGAGCAGGGGGGCGAGACGATCGCGGGCACCTTCAACGTGCAGAAGCGGGACGCCCTCTACGGCCGCTACTGGGGAGCCGACCGCTTCGTGCGCCACCTCCACTTCAACGTCTGCTACTACGCGGCGATCGAGCACTGCATCCGCGAGCGCCTCGAGCGCTTCGAGCCGGGCGCCGGGGGGGACTACAAGCAGCTGCGCGGCTTTGACGCACGGCCGACCTGGAGCCTGCACTTCCTGACGGAGCCGCGCCTGGCCCACGCCGTCGAGCGCTTTCTGGACGAGGAGCGGGCCGATGCGGAACGCGCGATCGGCTGGCTGCGCGACCACAGCGCCCTCAAGGAGGGGCCCGAGAGCCGGAGCTGAGCTGGCGCCGGGGTGCTCGGCTGCCCCTTGACAAAGATTCAATCAAACGTATGATTGAAACGATCATTTGAGCTGGTAGCAGATCGCGAGTAGCTGAGTGGCAACGCAGGACACGCAGGAACGGATTCTGGACGCCGCCGAGCGGCTGTTCGCCGAGCGGGGCTTCGCGGGCACCTCGCTCCGGGCCGTCACCTCCGAGGCGGGGGTCAACCTCGCCGCGGTGAACTACCACTTCGGCTCCAAGGAGGAGCTGCTCACCGCGACCCTCCAGCGACTCGTCGCCCCGCTGAACGCGGAGCGCCTGCGCCGCCTCGACCAGGTCGAGGCCGCC
>CAZLBF010000221.1:0-3618 GCA_964557495.1 uncultured Myxococcales bacterium
CAGCTCGCCGCCTATCACCGTCCACTCGAGAAGCGAGCGGGGGAGTGCGACGAGCTCTACGAGCGCTACTGCCGCGAGGCGGAGGAGCTACTGGGCCGGCCCAGTCACGAGAGTGCGGAGGGCGTTCCCCTGATCGAGGCGCTGGTCGCGCTGAACCGGCGCGCGGGTGAGGAGTTCGCGGCGCTGGCGCGGCGCGCTCCTGCCGACCCGGCGCGGCGCACGGTCTTCCTGGCGGGCGACTTCTACATCAAGGCGGTGCCGGTGGCGAACGACTTCGTGATCCGCCGTCTGAACGAGCGCGGGCTCCAGGTGGTGGTCGAGCCGATCGCCGTGATGATGGAGTACCTGGCGGAGGAGCGGATCAGCGACCTGTTCGGACTGCCGTCGAAGTGGCTGCTGAACAAGCTCGTCAAGCGTGCGATGCGCCGCATGACGCGCGACTTCTACTCGGGCGTGTGCGAGCACCATCCCTGGCTTCCGATCACCGACATCCGGGCCGTGCTGCGCGAGGCGCAAGCGCTGGTCGACCGGCATCCCCAGGGAGAGGCGCCGGTGATCGTGGGCTCGGTGCTCCACAGCTGGCGCGACGGGATCTGCGACGGCGTGGTGGCCATCAACGGCTGGGGCTGCAGCCCGGCCCTCGCGAGCGAGAGTCTGCTGCGCCACCAGCGCGACATCCCGATGCTCTTCGTGTACTCGGACGGCACGCCGATCGACGAGCGTCGGCTCAACGCCTTCGCCTTCCGTCTGCGGCGCAGCCCGCCGCGCAGCCCCGCGGCTCGCGCCGCGAGCGCCTGAGTCAGGCGATGAAGGGCAGCGGAACGAAGGGACCACCCGGCAGAACGGCCGTGTGATTGCCTCCTAGCCAGTCGTCGACCAATGCCGCGTAGACGCGGCGGAAGTCGGTGTTGACGACCAGGTTGCCGCCCGCGTCGAGCGCGTCGAGCTCGGGCACGCGACCGTAGAGACCGCCGATCACGGGCTGACCCAGCGCGAAGAGGCTGCCGGCTCGACCGTGGTCGGTGCCCGCGTTGCCGCCGGAGTCGTTCTGGTGGGCGCGCCGTCCGAACTCCGTGTAGACGACCGTCACGACCCGGTGCGCCAGCCCGAGTGCTTCGAGGTCGCGCTGGAAGCCGTACAGGCCTCGAGAGAGTCGATCCATGAGCCGGGGGTGGCCTGCCTCGATGTCCGTCGTGCCCTGGCGCGAGTGGGTGTCGAAGCCTCCCGTCTGGCAGTGGAAGAAGCACAGTCCGGTCGCGGCGCCGGGATTGAGCTGGTCGTGGCGCAGGATGGATGCGACGTCGCGCAGGTCGTCACTCAGACCATTCCCGGCTCCCTCATTCAACGATCCCCAGCCGCGCGTCTCGATCTGGTCGAAGAGCTGCGAAGTCTCGACGACCCGAGTGCCCGAGCGGCCGATGCGCGCCGCTAGGCTCGCCCCGCCGCGATCGTCGGCGTAGATCGACGTCCAGGAGGGGAGACGCGACGCCAGATCGCGGAACTCCGAGTACGAATCGTCGGGCAGGTCGAAGCGATCGACCGCGTTTACGCCCAGCGCGTCGTTCCACAGCGAGGCCAGCGTCGAGTTGACGGTCGAGCCGAAGGAGATCGCCCGGGTCTCCTCGTCGTTGAAGCTCGCGTCGAGGTGGCGCCCCATCCAGCCCGTGTCCTGCAGCCCGGAGGGATTGGCGCTGTACCAGACATCCTCCGCTTCGAAGTGCGAGAGCGAGCTGTTCGCGATCCCCACTCCGTTCACGATCGCGAGCTTGCCCTCGTCGTAGAGGGTCTTCAGGTCTGCCAGCGCCGGGTGAAGCGCCAGCGCGGTGCCGAGCTGGGGATCGGCGCCGATCTCCATGCCGCCGAGAAGGCTCGTCCGGATCGCGAGGTTGGGACGCAGGGAATCGTAGAGCGAGCGCTGCGGCGCGCCCACGTTGTTGAGCGGGATCACCGTGTTGAGCGCGTCGTTTCCGCCGCGCAGGTTCACCAGCACGAGAATCGGGTCGCTCGGCCCGGCCGCTCGCGCGGCTCGCGAGCCAAGGAAGAGCACGTGAGTGCCGGCGACCAGCGCCGAGGCTCCCTTCAGGAACTGTCTGCGGTTGAATTGCATCACGCTCTCCCTCAGTGCACCTGGAACTCGGGGAGCGAGAGCAGCAGCACGAATAGCCCGCGGAGCTTGACCTCCAGCCAGCTCTCGTCCTGCCGATCGGGGCTCCCCACGTAGTCGATCAGGACCTGCCTCGACGCGGGTGGAAGGGCGACGCTCAGCCGCGCGAGGAGCGAGTCCACGATCTCGGCTCCGCTCGCGGCGCGCCGGTCGACGCGCTTCTCCGGCCGGAAGCGGTAGCCGTCCTTTCCCTTGCGTCCCGCGGCGACCCGCTGCGCGAAACGGAGGCGCTCCAGGTAACGGCTCGTCGAGACCCACGCCTCGCCGTGATTCCAGCCGTTGACGCCGGGAGGGTTGAAAAGCTCCATCCCCATGATGCGCAGCTGGCGCGGCAGCTCCTTCAGGTTGCTCTTCACGTCGAGCGCCAGCATGGTCTGGAGGACGAAGTCGACGGGGTTCTTGGTGGTGGATTCGCGGGCCCGAGCCGAGTAGAACTCGTCGTGCGTCAAGATGGCGAACAGCAGGTCCCCGATCGTGTAGCCGCTGCCGACGAAGACGTCGGCCAGCTCGTCCACGAGCCCGAGGTCCGGCTCTGGATACGCGAACCACTCCCAGAGCTTGCGCGCGATGAAGCGCGCCAGGGTGGGCCGTCCGTCGCTGTCCCGGTGCGCGAACAGAGCGTCGATGACATTGCGGTCGGGCGGGAACGGGATCCCGTCCTCGCCCTCGACGCCGAGGTTCCCGCGCATCTCGAAGGGCATGCCTTCGAACAGGGTCTTGTCGCCGGCATCGAAGGCCCAGCCCTGGACCTGGACCAGGCGCTTCGCACCCTTGCTCTCGACGCGGAATCCCGTGAGCGCACGCGCCAGCTCCACGACGTCCTGCTGCGTGTAGTTCTCGACGCCGTTCACGTCGAGGGGTCCGAGCGTGAAGAGCTCCATGAGCTCGCGCGCGTAGTTCTCGTTGGGCGCCTCGGCCCGGTTGCGCCTGCCGTCGAGGTAATCGAGCATGGCCGGATCGCGGGTGACCTGATAGACGAGCTCCCAGAAGCTCCCGAGACCGAACTCGCGGAATGTTGCGTTCTGGTACGAAAGTTCCGGCAAATCGCGAATCACGTCGAAGCTCGAGGGGAAGTGGTCGTGCCAGAACAGGACCGTCTTCTCGACCAGCCGACTTTTGCGGTTGCTCATGCGCCGGAGCCACCAGATCTGCAGCTTCTCGAGGTCTTCGCGCCGGTTCTTCTTGTTGGCGGGTCCCCTCGATCCCTTGGACTTCTTCGGGATCAGCTTCCCGACGGCGGAGGAGCGACGGCGACCTTCGAAGGCCTTTGCCTCCTCCTTGATCGGGCCGAAGCCCGCGCGGCGCAGGAGGTGCGCCGCGTCCTCGAGCGTAAGACGCGTGTCAGCCGGCATCCCGAACTCCAAACTCCAGATGGACGTGTTCTAGGTGGACTGCGTGCATATCGGCCAGATCGATCCGCGCCTCTGTAACCGGGATCACGCCGACGCCGCGCG
>CAZLBF010000222.1:0-8885 GCA_964557495.1 uncultured Myxococcales bacterium
TCCGTCAGAGCGTTCGGGTCCACGTTGGCGCTGGAGCAGAGGAGCGGATCACCCCCCATGCCGCACCCCAGGAGGGTCTCGTCATAGGTGAAGTTGCCACCCGTGTCGCCCATGATCTGCAGGGTCACGGACCCCGCCAGGCCGTAGCCCGGAATTCCCACACAGAGCAGCAGAGCCAGCAGAGCCAGCCGGAATCCACGCACGACAATCCCTCCAGCGATATAGTGTTCTTACCACAGAAGGTTGCCGGTTCTCAAGCCTGATTTTCACGCACCGAGAGCCGCCTCCGGGGCCGGGAAGCTCCGGGACGACATATCGGTCGGATGGCCGGGCTCAGCCCGCCGCGCGCCGCCGGCGCAGGATGGCGAGCCCCGCGAGGCCCAGCCCGAGCAGCGAGGCGGTCCCGGGCTCGGGAACCACCTCGACCTGGAAGAAGTTGCTCGACGAGACGCTGTCGCCGCCGGAGAGGCTGAAGCGGTTGCGGATGCCGATGCTGGTCGTGACGGCGGGGCCCGGAACCGTGGGCCCAGGCAGGCCGAAGTTGACGTTCGGAATGTTCTTCGTCTCGCCGGTGATCGCGAGCGTGACGCTGAAGGCGTGGGGGTGCAGCTCGGTGGCCGGCGTCACGGGCAGTCCGTCGATCAGCCCCACGAAGAAGGCGTCGGGAGAGACCGTGTTCAGACCCCCCGCCCCGTTGAAGTTGGAGTCGGTGACCGAGCCGCCCGTCGACCCGCCCATCAGCGAGGACGGCGCGATCGGGGCCACCGCTATGCTGGTGACGAGGTTGAAGGTCTGCGTCGCCCCGGTGTTCCGGAAGCCGAAGTTCTGGGTCACGATGGGATCCGCGTCCACCGTCAGCATCCAGTCGGACAGCTCCCAGGTAAACGCGGGATTCGCCGGCGTGAAGGTCTCGCCCATCCCGTCGCACACCAGAATCACGGTGCCCGTTCCGTCGACGCAGCCCAGGTCCGTGGTGCTGCCCTCCCAGCTCCCGACGCCTTCCGTCTCGATGACGAGCAGGTCGGGGACGAAGGGCACGGCGAGCGCAGGCGCCGCAAGCATCATGAGAAAAGCGCACACAAGTCCGGCGACTGCCGGCATAGCCATCCCTCCTAGACTGCCGTGGCCGCAGCGCGTTGTCGCAGCATTTTCGAAGCGCAGATACGAGATCCTCTAATACCTCAGGAACGGAGGGAAAAGCAATCACTTTCCGACGGGGCTGCCACACGCTTGCCGCCCGACTGCCGCATGCCTGGCCAAGCCGCACAGAGCCCGATCCTCACTACAAGGCCGAGCCACGCAGCGGCGAGGATGATGAACGCGCGAGCGAGCGGGGTGCTCGCGTCCGCTTCAGTCGCGGCGTTCCAGCGCCTGCAGGCGCTGCTCGAAGCTCTCGAGCGCGGATGCGAGCCGCTCGAGGTTCTTGTTCAGGGCTTCGAGGTCCGAGCGGGTCGGCAGATCGACGAGCCGCAGGACCCGCTCGACTGACTGCGTGACGAGGCGGGAGATCTCGCTGGGATCCTGCACGCGCGCTCGACCCGGCTCGCCCGAGCCGGGCGCCCGCACCAGGCGCCGCACGCTGTCGCGAAGGTCGGCGATGTTCTCGTGCGCGTCGTCGACGCCGCGTCGGAACACGTCGTAGATCGCGTCGCCGCCCTTCTGGATCAGCTCCGAGAGAATCTTCCCGGGCACGGCCTGGGTGGCGTCTCCGGTCTGCCGCTGATCGTCGACCAGGATCTGCGAGAGCACGACCGACGTGATGTCGTTTCCGGTCTCGTTGTCGATCACGCGGATGTCGGTTCCCTCGTGAACGAGCTCCGAGATTCCCTTGAGCGTGATGTAGCGACTCGACTCGGTGTTGTAGAGCTTGCGATTCGCGTACCGCTTGATGAGAACGGTCATGGGTTCGAAGTATCCCACCCGGTGCGCGCGAGGGTCAACGAGGCTCACTCGACTTCGAACACGGCCAGGATGGCGGCGAACAGGTCGCGGACGCGGGCCGCCGCTGGGTCGTCGTCCGCCCGCTCATCCCAGCGCTGCACCTCGGCCCGCAGGGCTTCGCGCAGCGCCTCGAGACCCGGGCTCTCCAGCTGCTCGAACAGGACCTCGACGCCCTCGGCGCCTGCGCGGAGCAGCTCGTCGACGCCGCGCGCCAGGTGCAGCATCGGCTTGCGCTCAGCGCGCACCCGCGCCCTCTGCGAAGATCTCGGCGGCGAGCGTGCGAAGCCCCTCGATCGCGTGCACGTCCTCCGCCATGAGCGGAACCGTACGGATCGCCCCTGACGGGAGTGGCAGCGCACCCGCCAGACGCGAGGCGAAGGCGTGGTCGCGGCGCGCCAGGGACGCCTGGCGGGAGACCGTCTCGAAGAGCCCACGGGCGCCCTCGGGGTCGTCGAGACCGCGCTCGAGCCAGGCGCGCGCTCGCGCGGAGAGATCCGGGGAAAGCTCCGGAGTCTCGGATCCGCCCGGCCAGACGTGGACGCGATTGAGCACCAGGCCCACGAGCCGAATCTCCTCCTCGTCGAGCCGGCTCCAGAACCTCTCCGCGCGGCGCACCTGGTCGGCGTTCGGGCCGGCGACGAGCAGGAAGCCGCAGCGCGAGCTCCGGAGCAGCGCCTCCACCTCGTGGGCGCGCGAGGTGAAGCCGTCGAGCATGCTCTCGAAGGCGAGCAGGAACTCCGAGATCGAGCGCAGGAACTCCAGTCCGGATACGCGCTCGACCAGCCGCAGCGCGGTCTCGGAGCCGCGGCGGAACAGCCGGAACCCGGTTCGCCCCACGACGGCAGCCGGGTGGAACAGCAGCTTGAGGATCTGGGAGTCGAGGAAGCGGGTCAGGCGCCGCGGCGCGTCCAGGAACTCCAGCGCGTGCCGAGCCGGGGGGGTGTCGAGCACGATCATGTCGAACTCGCCCTCATCCTGGAGCTGGTGGAGGCGCTCCATCGCGGAGTACTCGCGGCTTCCGGACAGCGCGTCGGTCAGGTTCCGGTAGATCGGGTTCTCCAGGATCTGCTCCAGCGACTCGCGATCCGGCGCGTAGTGCGCGACCAGCTCGTCGAAGGTTCGCTTGGTGTCGAGCATCATCGCGGAGAGGGCGCCACCCGGCTCAGCGCCGACCTGCTCCATGACCTCGCTCGGAACCATGCGCACCTGGTGATCGAGCGGACCGGTGCCCAGTGCATCGGCGAGGCGACGCGCCGGGTCGATGGTCAGGACGAGCACATTGCGGCCGCAGCGCGCCGCCTCGAGGCCGATCGCCGCCGCGACGGTGGTCTTTCCGACTCCGCCCGTGCCGACGCAGACCAGGACCTCGAGGTCGAGCCAGCCGGATGGCTTCATGTCAGCTCCGACTCCAGCGCATCGCCGAGCCGACCGAGCGCGACGGGGCCGTCGACCCCCTCCGACAGGAAGGGGAGACACGCGATCGAGGTTCCCAACTCGGCTCGGAGCTGCGCGATGAAGCCCTGGTGCAGCGCGGCGCGCGACGAGGCGTGCTCGACCGCGGCCTGCACGATCTCCGGGGCGAGGAGGCGCTCGAGCTCGGCGGGCGGACGGTTGCGGGAGAGGGCGGCGAGAAGCTCTTCCAGCCGCGGAACCTCGGGGGCGGACTCCACGCCGTTCACCACGGCCGGCCCGGTCTCGAGACCGAGCGCCCGGACGTGCCGGCAGAGCTCGAGCGTCTCGCGGACCGGAAGCTCCTCTGGAAGCGTCACCGGAACCACCAGCGTCTCGGCGGGATCCGTGAGCATCGCCTGCACGTCGTCCGTGTGGCGCCGGATCGGCCCGAGCCGCACGGCCTCGATGACCACCCTCGGAATCGAGAGGAAGGAGAGCCCGTGTCCGGTGGCGGGGGCATCGACGACGAGCAGCTTCCAGGGCCGGCCCCCGCGCGTCTCTCGCGTCGCCAGGTGCCAGAGCTTCCCGAGAGTGATCAGGTCCCGCCAGCCGGGCGCCGCACCGAGCAGGAGCCGAAAGCCCGCGTTGTGGACGATAAACCGGGCGAGAGGGCGGAAGCGCAGCTCCAGCTCCAGATACTCGGTGAGCGCAACCTCCGGGTCGATCGTCAACACGGACAGGTGGGGCGAGATCGAAACGGGGGACCGGCCATCTCCCTCGGGCACCGCCGACGGATCCTTCGCGACGACGTTGAGCGCATCGCCGCCGTCGGCCAGGTCGACGAGCACCGTGTCGATCCCCCGCTGCGCGGCGAGAACGGCGAGCGTGGCCGCGACCGTGGTCTTTCCCGAGCCCCCCTTGCCCGTGACGATGAGCAGGCGGCGGCTGAGCAGCTCTTCGAGGGCGTCGCTCACGCGGTCGTCTCAAGACGGCGGGTCCTCCCGCCGACGCGAAGGGCGGGGACGCGTCTCGAATGATCATCGTCTGCGAAAACTGCACCACTCGCTTCCGGCTCGACGAGAAGCGGCTTCCCCCGGAAGGCGCGCGCGTGCGTTGCTCGCGCTGCCAGCACCGGTTTCACGTTGAAGCTCCCTCCGACATGGCGCCTCCGTCCCCCTCGCTCGATCCACCTGCGGCCAGCGCGGATCCGCCCGAGGAGCGCGGGCCCGAGGATAGCGCGGAGGCCTCCGCGCCGAAGGCGCCCGGGCCGGACGAAGAGCCCGACCTGGAGAACCCGGAGTTCCTGTACGACGCCACGGCGCAGGATGACCGCGGGCGTCGGGAGGCCGATCCGGAGGAGGCTCCGCCGGCCGCACCGGCGGCACCCGACGGGGGCGGCGACGAGTGGGTCGACCACGAGTTCGGCGACCTGGAGGGCCGGGAGACGCAGACGCAGCCCTCGGCTCCGGCGCCCGAGACGGACACAGACTGGGGCGACGACGACTCCTCCTTCGGCGCCCTGGACCCCTCCGGACTCGACCTCACCGCACCGGACTCGGGCGGGGAGGACCTCGACGCGAACGCCACTGCCGATCCCGAGCCTCCATCGCCACCGCCCGCGGCGCAGGAGGCCCCAGTGGAGCCGCCCACGGTCGCGGAGCCGGGCGAGGAGTTCGCCGCGGCAGCATGGGGCGACGAGGATCTCCTCGACCCGGGAGCCGGGGCGAGTGAGCCTCTGCTCGGGGAGCCGGATCCGATCCTGGACGAGCCGAGCGAGCCGCCGGCCCCCGCGATCACCTCTGAGCCGCCCGTCGTCTCGCCCAGCTTCCCGGACGAGGTCCTCGAGGCCGACGCGCGGCCCCGGTCGACCCTGGTCGGGGCACTCCAGGGCGGGGTTCCGCTCTGGCCGGCCGCAGTGGTCCTGTTCGTCCTGCTCGCACTGGGCGGCAGCCGGGCTGCCGTGAACCTGGCTACGGGCGACGCGCGGCCGCGCGAGATCGCCGAGGTGGCGGGCTGGGCCGCGAGCGACCTCGAAGCGCTTCACCTGCGCGACGCCACGGGTCGCCGCGTGCTCGTCGTGCGCGGGGCCATTCGCCAGTCCGGCACTGGAGCTCCGCCGGAGCTGCAGCTCGTGCTGCGCGACGGGTCGGGGGACCCGATTGCAGCTCAAAGCTACGCCGTGCGCGCCCGGCTCGTGGGCGAGGATCTATCGCCAGCGGCGCTCGCCCGCCGGATCGAGGCCGGCAACGGAGCCTCGGAGATCCGCCCGGTCGGCGGGGCCAGCGACTTTACCCTGCTCGTACCGGACCCCCCCGAGGCGGCCCGCAGCTTCCGCGTAAGCCTCGTCGAGCCGTAAGATTTCTTGCCGGGTATCGGCGGGCGGGTCTTTTCGGCCTAACGGCGAGCAGAGCTCGCCTTGCCGGACGGCGCGCTGATTGCGCGCCTTGCCGCCTGCCGGGCTTCGCTCGGCTACGCCTCGCTGCGCGCGGCGCTACCGCGCCGCTTGCAGGTCCCGCCGGGTATCGGCGGGCAAAGGGGCTCGCTTCAGGCCGAGCTGTCCTTTTCGCTCGGCTCTGGCTCCTTGCCCGGGGTCACGTCGATCTCGGGCGGCTCTTTCGTTGCCGATCGGAAGTTGCGGATCCCCTTGCCGAGGCCTTCGCCGATCTGGGGCAGTCGCGTGGCTCCGAAGATCACCACCACGATCACGAGGATGATCAGGAGTTCTGGTATACCCAAGCCGAACATACCGGGCAGAATCGTCCTCTGGCGAGTTGAAGTCAACGGACGGACCGACGAAAGTTGCCGCATATGGACCCCAGCATCTTCAAGGCCTACGACATCCGCGGCATCTATCCCGACACGCTCGACGCGGACGCGGGCCGCGCCATCGGGCGCGCCCTGGCGCGCTATCTGCGGCGCGGCGATCCCGGGACACCGGGCGCCGGCGTGGAGCGCAAGATCGAACGGACCAGCGTCGTTCTCGGGCGCGACATGCGAGAGAGCGGCATCCGGCTCCGGGAGACGCTCATCGAGGGGCTGCGCGCCGAGGATGTCGACGTGATCGACGTCGGACGCGTCTCGTCGCCGATGGTCTACTTTGCGGTGAACGCGCTGGGCGCGCACGGTGGCGTGATGATCACGGCATCGCACAACCCGGGCCAGTACAACGGCTTCAAGATCTGTCGTGATCGCGCGATCCCGATCGGAATCGAGAGCGGCCTGCGCGAGATTCGGGACCTGGCGATGTCTCTCGAGGCCGAGCCTGCGGGCCCCACACAGCTCGGCTCGCTGCGCGAGGAGTCGATCCACGAGTCCTACTGCGCCGATCTGCTCGAGCTGCTCGAGCCCCGGTCGCGCCACCGGGTGGTGATCGATGCGGGCAACGGCATCGCCGGCGAGGCGATCGAGCCGTTGCTTCCGCAGCTTCCGCTCGATATCGAGCGCCTCTTCTTCGAGGCCGACGGGAGCTTCCCGAACCACGAGGCCGATCCGCTCAAGCTCGAGAACCTCGCTGACCTGCAGCGGGAGGTGATCGCCCAGCGCGCCGATCTCGGCGTCGCCTTCGACGGCGACGGCGATCGCGCGGTCTTCGTCGACGAGCGCGGCGAGCCGATCCCGGCCGACCTGATGACGGCGCTCTTCGTCAGGACGCTGTTCGAGCAGCAGCTGTTCGGTGTCGAGCGAGGCTCGACGCTGGTGTACGACCTGCGCTCGAGCCGCGTCGTAGCCGAGGAGATCCGCGAGCTCGGCGGGAAGCCCCAGCGAAGCCGCGTCGGCCACGCGTTCATCAAGCTCGCGATGCGCGAAGGGGGCGCGATCTTCGGTGGCGAATTGTCGGGTCACTACTACTTCCGGTTCCCGTCCGGCTACATCGCGGACGACGGAGCGGCTGCGTTCCTGCTGATGCTGCGGGTGCTCGAGCAAGCGGATCGCCCGCTCTCCGAGCTCTGGACTCCCCTGCGTCGCTACGCACAGAGCGGTGAGGAGAATCGCCGCGTTGCCGACACCCTCGCCGCGACGCAGCGCGTGAAGGAGGCCTATGCCGACGGCGAGAGCGACGAGCTCGACGGCCTCACGGTCCACTACGAGGACTGGTGGTTCAACCTGAGGCCCTCCAACACCGAGCCGCTGCTGCGCCTGAACGTCGAGGCGAAGACCCGCGCGGAGATGATCCGGCGTCGCGACGAGATCCTCGCCCGCGTCGAGGCGTGACGGTGCCGGCCCCGGGGGAACGAGCGAGCGAGCCGTCCTCGGACGATGCCCCGGGGAGGTCGGGCCCGCTGCGCGCGGTCTCGACGCTGCGAGTCGCGCTCCGGATGCTCGCGCGCGAGCGGTCGCTCTGGATCTGGTGCGCACTTCCCGTCGCCGTCAACCTGATCGCGCTCGTGCTCGGGGTCGCGCTGTTCTTCGCGTATCTCCTCGACCCGCTGAGCCTGGGGGTCTCGGACTGGCTCGCCGTCGCGGATCCGGAGCGCTGGTACCAGTGGCTCTGGGTCGCGCCGCTCCGGCTGATCTCGTGGCTCGCGCGCTGGCTGATCGTCGCGCTGTTTGCGCTCCTGCTCTACATCGTGTTCGCGCTGCTGGGCGGGGTGCTGGCCTCTCCGTTCCTCGACGTCCTGTCGCGCCGCGTCGAGGCGCTGCGCATGGGGCGGGTGACCGACGAGGGAGGGGAGGGGCTGGTCGCCGCACTCCGCGGCAGCCTGCGCTCGATCGTCGAAGAGGGCAAGCGCGTGATCTTCTTCCTCGGGATCCAGGCGGCGTTGCTCGCGATCGGACTGGTGCCGGGGCTGCACCTGTTCGCCGTCTTGGCATGGCTCGCGGCGGCGGCCGTCTTTCTTCCGCTCGACTATGCGGGATATCTGCTCGATCGGCGCGGTGTGCGCTTTCGCCAGCGGCGCCGCTGGATCTGGCGTCACCGGGGCCCGATGCTCGCGTTCGGACTCGCCGCGCTGGTGACGTTCGCCGTCCCGATCCTGAACTTCTTCTGCCTCCCCTGGCTGGTCACCGCCGGAACCCTGCTCGCCCTCGAAGTCGGGGTACCACCCAGTAGCTCAACACCCCAGACTTGACCCCTTTTCGGTGCAACAGGGTCCGGCGGTCTGCAGATGACGCGCCGGGCGCCCACTGCTCGGTGGATCGGACGAGTCGCGTTGCGCACATGACCGTTCTGCGCGGACTAAGCGCCCGTCGCGCCATCTGCAGACCGCCGACGAGGGACACTACGGGGTTCACCTGATCCCCGTTCGGAAGGCGTCCTGCAGTCCTCCGACGGGCGCTTAGTCTGCGCAGAACGGTTCGTTCGGAACCCGTTCGCATCTAGCCGGGATGTAGTGGGCGACCGGCGGAGGACTGCAGGACGCCGAACCCGGACGCACAGAGGGGGTGGATCTGGAGCGGCGCGCCATCTGCAGATCGCCGGACCCTGATGCATGCACCGAGGTGCGCCGACCCGGGTGTGTTGAATTAGGGGATAGTGAGGCGTTCGCGGAGGCGGGACTCGACGGTGGGGGGGGGCTCGGAGTCGGCCAGCACGTGCGTCGCGAGGTCCCGGC
>CAZLBF010000223.1:0-5679 GCA_964557495.1 uncultured Myxococcales bacterium
GCGGCGAGGGCCGCGCCACTTTGCACGCAGCTGATCCATCGTTAGGCTCATAGCAAGGTAGGTGGAGCGAATGACCGCAGAAATCAACCGACTGGAGGAGCAGCTCAGACGAGTGATCGAGGGCGAGGCGTGGCACGGGCCCTCGGTACTTGAGTTGCTGTCCGGCCTTTCTGCGGCGCAGGCGGCCAGCCATCCCATCGCTGGTGCGCATAGCATCTGGGAGCTCGTGCTTCATCTTTGTAGTGACTATGACCTGGTGCTCCGGAGATTGGCGGCCGATGGACGCCAGCTTACGGCGGCTGAAGATTGGCCTGCATGTCCGGCATCAACCGAGGAGAACTGGCAGCAGACGGTGCGGGAACTCCAGCTGCTGAGCAAGAAGCCGCGGCAGGCAGTGCGGGACTTTCCGGATGAGCGGCTGGATGACCCCCTCGTACCCGAGGCTCCCTATACCGCATACACGCAGTTCATCGGCGTCACTCAGCACAACTTGTATCATGCCGGCCAGATCGCGCTGCTAAAGCGTGCGTTGGCCGCGAGTACGGCTGAGTGAATGAGGGGTCGGCCTGACAAACGGCATGCAGCGGACGGCGCTAGCGCGCCGCTGATATCAAAGGCGGTAGGCGACTACATGAATGTTCCCGGCAATGTCTAATCGCAATTGGCGAAAGCGGGCCGTCGTGGGGGGTATGATACTTGGATTGGCAGGCGGCTTCGTGTTCGCAATTGTCTGTGGCACAGATAGCAGGCTCAGTGCCGCATCTGGCCTATCCACTGGTGCTGTGGTGGGTGCGTTCGTTCATCCAGAGATCAGACCGTGGGTCAGACTCACGTCACTAGTGTTGCTCGTAGGGTTACTCGTTTTCATATGGGCAGATTGAGTGCCGAGCAGAGCGGCAAGTCCGTATCTCATCTCCAGCAACTCGGCTCGGAGCATAAGCGATTCAAAGGCCCCTTTCTGGGGTCTGATAACGCGCTTTCTGTCAAATCGTCGGGCTGGGGGCCTCTATGCGGTATCTCGGTGGTCCTCTGGTTCGCATTTCTCCTGAGCACAGTCGAAGGCGACGGGCCGCGGCCATCCCAAGTTGGCCGGGCCGTGGTTCTGTGTTTGTCGGCTGTCTCGCTTGGTGGGGCCTGGCTGCTTCGTCGGGCCGCCTGGCGCGCTGGGCTGCGCTCGTCCGGGGGGCCGGCCGCCTTCTATGAGGGCGATTCTGTCAAGCCTTCTTCGGGTGATGCGGGCGGGGACTGACTGCCTTCTATCCGTGTCCACCGCGAAGGTGGAGCACCCGATGCGTTGTACGCCCGCGTTGGGTTGACCTCTTCGGCCCCATCTAATAAGCGATCTCGAGTTCGAGATCCGGCGGCATGAACGAGCCGAAGAGGTGAAGAGTTCTTTCGGCGTGTTGGTGTCAGGCCTTCAGGACGGCTCCTTCCGGGAGGGCGCCGGTCTCGACATAGCGCCAGAGCGCGACGAGGAGCTTTCGCGCGAGAGCCACGATCCCGACCTTCCGAGCTCGCGGACCGCCGCGAGCGAATCGTTCGTTGTACCAGCGCGTGAGCGCGCTATCCGGTTGATGGCGGAGCCAGCCCCAGGCGATCTCGATGGCGAGTCCACGTACCCATCGGTTGCCGGCGCGGCTGATGCCGAGTTCGTGTTCGGAATCGCCGCTCTGGTAGGGCGTGGGTGCGAGTCCCGACAGGGCACCCACCTGTTTGCCGTTGCGGAAGTTGCGCCAGGTGAAGAACTCGAGCCCCCAGGTCCAGGCGGCACCGAGGCCGATGCCCTTGATTGCGTAGAGGGCCCGGACCTTTTCGAGGCTCTGGTTCGTCTCGTCCTTCGTACGGTCCCGGCGCTCCTTCTCGAGGGCGAGCACCTGGTCATGCGTGAAGCGCCAGCGTGCAAACTCGCGTTCTACTCGGGCGCGCAACCCGGACGGGACCTCCGATCCATCCCAAAGCCGAGCCGACGTCACCCACTCGGGGAACCGTCCATCGATGCGCGGGGCCACCAGTCCCTGGCTGGCCAACAGACCTTTGATCCGGTTGCTCGAGCGGCTTCGCTCCTTCACGAGTGTGCGGTACTCGCGCTGGAGCGAGCGGGCGTCTTCGTCGGCGACGGCCGGCACGTGGACGACGCTCCAGAGGTCCTTCTCGCCGAGCGCTTCGCGCTGGAGCATCGTGAGCAGCTTCTGGGCATCGAGTCGGTCGGTCTTCACGCGCCGTGCCCGGCGTCGGACCTCGATGCTAGCGGAGTCGACGATGCGGTTGTCGATGCCGTGGGCCCGCAGAAAGCGGTCGAGCCAAAAGCCATCGCGCCCCGCCTCGTAGCAGCTCACGATCCGCTGCGCCCCGAACCGCTGTCGCCCCTTCTCGAGGATCTCCAACAGCCGACTCGTTTCTCGCGCCCGCAACGATCGCAGCCGGGGACGCTCCTCGAGGCCCGGCGACAGCGCCAGCTTCCATTCCTCTTCGCCGAGTTCGAACGCCACGTACAGAGCCTTGGTATCCTGATCCACGCGGGTCACTGTGGTCGTGGACATCGTGTCCTCCTTCTTGGTTGATGCTCGAAGGATGACAGCAGTGGCCCGCATAGCATCTAACACCCCCTTGCAGCGGATAGGTACTTCAAACGGGCTTTCCGGCTCCCGGTAACGGGTCTTCTGTTCAATGGGAGGCTTGGAGCTGCCCCGGTTTGGTCCCTCACCAGATCGAGCCCCGTCAGAGCGGCTTGAACTCAGCAGTTGCCTAAACTGACGGTGTATCGACCACTGGCGGGGTGAGATCGATGACCAAAGAAGCCGCGCAGAGGCAGCTCCAGCGCGCCGCTTGAACAGAAGACCCCTTACCCGAACTCCGAAAGCGCGCTTGAATTGCCTATCCGTTGGGGGGCCGGGTCATCCCGTGCGGTGGCACGCGGATCGAGGACGGCGTGCTCGTCACCCCCGAGGGCAGCGAGAAGCTGAGCCGCCCCTTCGTGCCGGAGGGTGAGCGCGAGGACTGAGCGCGGCCCGGCTCAGTGCAGGGTCGCGAGCAGGGCCTCGGCGGAGGCGCGAGCGAGCGCGTGACGGGACTCCTCCAGGCCCTGCAGGCCCATCGAGAAGCTCTGCTCGGCCAGGCAGGTCAGCCCGAAGGCGATCGCGGCGCGCCGCTCCGCGGGTGCGCCCGGATAGGCGTCGGCCAGCCACTCGTCCACCTCTGCGAGCCAGCGTCGCCAGAGCGTGACGAGTCGGGAGCGCAGTCGGGGGTCGCGGGAGGCGATGCCCACGAGCTCGAGCCAGACCTGGCCCGACTCGGGAAAGCGGGCGTAGAAGCCGCCCCCGAAGAAGTAGTCGAGCAGGCGCTCGAGGCGCTCGCCCGGCCCCACTCCCGCCAGCGACTCCGAGAGGGCCTGCTCGTGGAACTCGACCTCGTAGTCGATCAGCGCGTCGATCAGCGCCTGGCGATCGCCGAAGTAGTGGAAGACGAGCGTGCGCTGGAGGCCAGCCTCCTCGGCGACGCGGGCGACGCTGCTCTCCGCCAGGCCGTGGCGGCCGATGCAGCGCGCAAAGGCCGCCAGGATTTCGCGGCGCCGTTGCTCCGCCTTGCTCTTGCGCCCTGGACGTGGCATAAATTGACTGTCGAGACAGTCAATCTATAGACCCGCGCGAGCGATCGCGCAACGGAAATCCGGGCCGCCGGCCCCCGGCTCCGAAACATGGCCGTGGCAACCCGATCCATGTCGCTCCTCCCTACCCCGCGCGCAGCCCTCCTCGTCCTGGGACTGGTGTGGGCGGCGGTCGCCTGTCATCAGGCCGACTCGAGCGCCGTCCCCGAGACCGAGGCGACTGCCGCCGGGCCGGCCGCGGCCGAGCCCGAGCGGGTCCCGGTCCGCACTGTCGAGGCGGCCGCGCTGCGGTCGCCGATCGCGGCATCGGGCTCGATCCGGGCGCGCCGCGTGAGCGAGATCGCGGCCGAGGTCCCGGGCAGGCTGGTCGAGGTGTCGGTCGACCTGGGCGACCGGGTCGAGGCGGGCGCGCCGCTGTTCCGGATCGACCCGCTGCCCTACGAGGCGGCGCTCGCCGAGGCGCGCGCCGGGCTGGAGTTGGCGCGCGCCGAGCACCGCAACGCCGCGCGCGAGGAGCGCCGCGCCCGCGAGCTGGTGGAGAAGCGCGTCTCCTCGCAGCAGAACTACGAGGCCGTGCTCACGCAGGCGGCCATGGCGCGGGCGCGCGTGCAGCAGATGGAGGCGCGGATCCTGATCGCCGAGCGCGACTTGGAGCGCACCGTCGTGACGGCGCCCTGGACGGGCAGCGTCGTCGAGCGCCGAGCCCACGAGGGATCGCTGGCGGGCGGTGACCCCATCATCGTGCTGCAGGAGTCGGACGCGCTAGAGGCGGTCCTGAGCGTGCCCGAAGCGTCGCTCGTCCCGGTGCGCGTGGGCGACGCCGTGATCCTGTTCCCCGAGGGCTCGAGCGAGCTGCGGGTGAGCGTGACGCGCGTGAGCGACCGGGTCGAGGCCGAGACGCGAACCTACGAGGTGCGCGCCGCCCTGCCCGAGCCCGTGCTCAAGGCGGGCTCCTACGTGCGCGCCGAGCTGCTGCCCGCGCGCCAGTCGGCGCGGCCCGTGGTCGCCGACGCGGCGATCCGCTCGATCGACGGACGCAGCTACGCCTTCCGCCTGGCGGAGGGGCGGGTCGAGCGGGTGCGCGTGCGGCTCGGCATCGTCGAGCGGGGCCGCGTCGAGGTGCTGGCCGGTCTGGCCGTGGGCGACCGCGTCGCCGTGGGCGAGGTGGTGCAGCGCCTCGGCGACGGCACGCCGGTCGAGCCGGTGGAGATCACAGCGGACGGCGGCGCCGCGGGAGCGGGGGCACCGTGAACCTCTCGGAGCTGTCGGTCCGGCGTCCGGTATTCGGCGCCATGCTCGTGCTGGGTCTGGTCGTGCTGGGGGCGGTTTCGCTCGGCCGCCTGGAGATGCAGCTCGACCCCGACGTGGAGTTCCCGTTCATCTACGTGGTCACCGAGCTGCGGGGCGCGTCGCCCGAGACGGTCGAGCGCGAGGTGAGCGACGTCCTCGAGGAGCAGATCAACGCCATCGAGGGCATCCGCACGCTCAGCTCGGTCTCGTCGCAGGGCCTCTCTCGCATCTTCGTCGAGTTCGGGATGCACTACGACGTGGACGTGAAGGCGCAGGAGGTGCGCGACAAGGTCGACCTGGCCCGGTCCGACCTGCCGCGCGACGTCGAGGACCCGCTGGTCCAGAAGTTCGACCTGAACGCCATCGCCTTCCTGACCGTGGTGCTGGGTGGCCGGGTGCCGGTGCGCGATCTGTCCGACCTGGCGGAGCACGAGATCAAGGAGCGCCTGGAGCGCCTGCCCGGCGTGGGCGCGGTGCGCATCCTGGGCGCGCGCGCGCGGGAGATCCGCATCTGGCTCGACCCGCTGCGCCTGACCGGCTATGGCTTGGCGATCCAGGACGTGGCCGACACGCTCCGGGCCGAGAACGCCGAGCTGGCCAGCGGGCGCGTCGAGGGCGCCGAGGTGGAGTGGTCGGTCACGACCCAGGGCAAGGCGCGCTCGGTGGCCGAGTTCGGCGAGATCGTCGTCGCCGAGCGGGCAGGCCGGGTCGTGCGCTTGCGCGACGTCGCCCTCGTCGAGGACGGCATGGCCGAGGAGCGGAGCCTGGCGCGGCTGAACGGCAAG
>CAZLBF010000224.1:0-4754 GCA_964557495.1 uncultured Myxococcales bacterium
TGACTTGCCTCGAACTCGCGCAGCACCTCCACGCGCTCCGACCTGGACGACGCCGCAAAGCCTGCGGAGCCGCGGCCTCGAGCCAGCTCGTCGATGCTGGAGAGCGCGAACTCGAAGAAGGGTGCGATCTCGGCCCGCTCCGCGAGCTCGCTCTCGACGAAGTCGGCAACTCCGACCTCGCCTGCCCCCGGGAGCCGGCCATCGGTGCTCGGCGGAATCAGCTCGTCCAGGATGCTCGCGAGCAGCGTCCGTCTCGCTTCCGCGGAGAGCTGGTCCGTTTGTTGATTCATCGCCTCGTCACCGCCTTGCTCCGTGCTCGCTCAGTCGAACAGGTTCTCGAGGTTCTGCTTGATGCTGTCTCCGACGTGGAGAGCCAGGGCCTGGATGGTGGAGGTCGGGTTCACGCCTCCCGCCGTCACGAAGATGCTGCCGTCGACGATGAACAGGTTGCGGACGTCGTGACAGCGACCCCAGGAGTTGACCACCGAGGTCTCGGGATCCGCACCCATCCGAGCCGTCCCGAGCAGGTGCCAGCCGGCAGTCGCGGCCGGAGCCTGCACGAAGGTCTCCTTCGCGCCCGCCGCCTCGAGCACCTCGCACGCTCGCGCGGAGCCGTGCTCGATCATCTTCGTGCTGTTCTCGCCCATGCGATACGTCACCTTGGGTGCGGGAATGCCGTTGCTGTCCACCAGGTCGGGGTCCAGCTCCACGCGGTTCTCGAGCTCGGGAAGATCCTCGCAGATGACTGCCATGCTGATGGTCCGGCCGAAGCGCCGATCGAACTCCCCGTGGTGCGCATCGCCCCAGGGAACGGGCTGAGCCTCGATCCCTCCGAGCGCGCTCGCGACGGGTCCGAGCGACCTCACGATCTCGAAGGTGTAGCCACGAACGAAGCCGCGCGACGCGTCGGTCTCGTAGAACTCCTGGCTGGTGATGCAGCACCCGATCGGTCCCTTGAATCCCTCGAGCGACTCGTCGAACAGGCCGGTCACGTAGGCGTAGGGGTGGAACATCAGGTTCCGGCCGACCAGACCGCTGCGGTTGGCCAGGCCGTCGGGGAACAGGCTGGAGCGGGAGTTCAGGAGCAGCCGCGACGTCCCGATGCCGTTGCACGCGAGCACCACCACCTCGGCCCTCTGCCGCCGCTCCACACCCTCGGCGTCGTAGTAGATGACGCCGTCGGCCATGCCGTTCTGGTTGAGGGTGATCTCGCGCACCCGGCTGTGCGTCTCGATCCTCACGCCCTGCCGGCGCGCCGCGGGCCAGTAGGTGACGTCGGTGCTCGCCTTCGCGCCCTGCGCGCAGCCCAGGAGGCACGGGCCGGCGTTGACGCAGGCCGCCCGGCCCTCGTACTCCCGGCTCAGGATCGCGCTGTCCGCCGGCCACCAGTGCCAGCCGAGCGCGTTGAAGCCCTGCGCGATGGTGACGCCCAGCTTGCCGAGCGGGAGTGGCGGAGTCTGAACCTGCTTCGGCGGATAGGCGGGATTCCCGGCCAGGCCCGAGATCCCCATCATGCGGTCGTTCATGTCGTAGAAGCGCTCGAGGTCCGCGTACTCGAGCGGCCAGTCTTGCGCCACGCCGTCCAGAGTCCTGACCCTGAAGTCCGACGGGTGCATCCGAGGAAAGTGAGCCGCATACAGGATCGTGCTGCCGCCCACGGCGTTGAACATCATCGGTGAGATCACCGAGTCCTGATCGTTAACCGGATAGTCCTCGGGCCGGTTGCGCCCGTTCGGA
The DNA here is from genome assembly GCA_964557495.1 of uncultured Myxococcales bacterium. GTDB lineage: Bacteria > Myxococcota_A > UBA9160 > SZUA-336 > SZUA-336 > CAZLBF01. Next base: position 1,738 of record CAZLBF010000224.1, read on the forward strand.
TTCGGGTTGAAGTCGGAAAGCTGGTGAAGCTCCCAGTCGGCGGCGTTGGCCGGGTACTTGTCCGGGTCCATCCAGCCGCCCTGCTCGAGGCACAGGATGTTCATGCGAGTGTCGGCCAGGCTCCATGCCAGCGCCGCGCCGGACGCACCCGCACCCACGATCAGAACGTCGACCGTCTCATCCGCCATGGAACGCAGCCTAGCACGCCTCTGCGGGCGCGCGCGTCGGCGCGCGACTCGAGCGACCCGGCCATCCCCGGCGGCGTGGTAGGCTGAGTCGCGTTCAACGCAGAGTGGAGTCGCGTCGGCTCGGGCGCCGAGAGATGCGGCCCGCTTCTGCTGTGCCTGCACGAGGAGATCGCGAGGAGTGGAGGAAGAGCGGCTCGCCACCGCCGACATCCTGAGCTACGCGCTGCCCGCGTTCGGCACCGCCGTGATCCTGATCAGCGTGGCGATCTACCTGCCGAACTACTACACCGACGAGCTGGGCGTGACGGCGGGCTGGCTGAGCTGGGTCTTCCTGATCGGCCGGTTCTGGGATGCCGTGACCGACCCGCTCATGGGTCACCTCTCGGACCGTACGCGCACCCGCTGGGGGCGGCGGAGGCCCTACTTCCTGATTGCCGCACTGCCGCTGTGGGGGGTGTTCTATCTGATCTGGTCTCCCGACCCGTCGCTCTCGGCCGACGGGCGGTTCGCGCACCTGCTGATCACGTACCTGGTGCTGTACACGGCCTGGACGATCTTCTCGGTTCCCTACTACTCGCTCGGCATGGAGATCACGCCCGTCTACCACGAGCGAACCCGGCTGTTCGGCGGCCGGCAGGGGCTGTTCATCACCGGTATGGGCGTGGGCATGGTCGCGCCGGGGCTCTTTGCGAAGGCGACGGGTGACGCGGGCACCGGGTACTCCCTGATGGCGGCCATCTTCGGGGGGCTGACCGTGCTGCTGATCGCGATCACGTTCTCGCGGGTTCGCGAGCGGCCCGTGTCGTCGACCGCGCAGGTCTTCCCCTTCTTCAAGGGGCTCGGGGTCACGTTCCGCAATCGCGCCTTCGTGGTGCTGCTGCTCGTGTACCTGTTCAGCGTGGTCGGCAGCAGCTTCATCGCCCCGCTCACGCTCTACATGGCCAAGTACGTGATCAAGGCGGAGTGGGTGGTGCCTCTCGTGATGCTGTCCTACCTGGCAGGCTCGGTCGGCTCGATCCCGTTCTGGATCCGCCTCTCGCGCAGGGTCGGCAAGAACCGGACCTGGAGCCTGGGAATGGCCCTCGGAACGATCGGCTACGCCGCCTCCTACAGCTATCACGAGGGAACCTGGCTGCTCTGGATCATCCTGGCGGCCGTCGTCGGCGCGGCCAGCGGTTGCTCGATGACGTTCGGAGCGGCCATCTCGGCGGACGTCATCGACTCCGATCAGCTGCAGACGGGGACGCGCCGCGAGGGGGCATTCGTGGGCGTCTGGTCGTTCCTCGACAAGGCGGCGATAGGCCTGGCAGTGTTCCTCGGCATGCAGGGTCTGGAGCGGATCGGGTACGTGCCCAACGTGGATCAGACCGAGACGGTGATCTCGGGCATGAAGTTCCTCTACTGCGTGCTGCCCGCCGTCTTACACCTGGTGGCGCTGCTGATATTCCAGAAGTTCCCGATCACGCCCGAGGTTCACGCGCGAATCCGCGCAGAGCTCGACGCGCGCGCGGCCGCGGAACACTAGCCCTTGACGACCGCGATCGGCACGAGGCGCGCGACCTTGCGGGCCAGGCCCGCCCCCTCGACGCAGTCGACGACGCGGGTCACGTCCTTGTAGGCCTCGGGCATCTCCTCGGCCACGGTTCCGCGCGCCTCGCTCCGCACTAGTACGCCGCGCGCAGCCATCTCATCGAAGAGCTGTCGGCCTCGAGCGGCCCGCTTCGCCGCCTTGCGCGACATGACGCGCCCGGCACCGTGGCAGCTCGAGGCGAAGCTCTCGCGCTGCGCTCCCTCGTTCCCGCACAGCACGAAGGAGCAGCGGCCCATGTCCCCCGGGACGAGGACCGGCTGACCGACCGCGCGGTAGCGCGCCGGCAGCTCCGGGTGACCCGGGGGGAATGAACGGGTCGCTCCCTTGCGGTGGACCCAGACCTTGCGCTCACGGCCGTCGATCCGGTGCGTCTCGAGCTTCGCGACGTTGTGGCAGACGTCGTACACGACCCCGATGCGCGGCCGGTCGCCGAGCGTCTCGAACGCCTCTCGAACCCGGTGCGTGATGACCTGGCGGTTGGCGAGTGCGTAGTTCACGCCGCACGTCATCGCTCCCAGGTAGGCGCGGCCCTCGGGCGACTGCACCGGCGCGCAGCAGAGCTGGCGGTCCGGCAGGTCGATTCCGTAGCGGGCCGAGGCCCGGACCAGCGTGCGCAGGTGGTCCTCGCAGACCTGATACCCGAACCCGCGCGAGCCGGTGTGGATCGAGATCGCCAGGCCACCGCGCTCGAGATTCAGCGCGCGCGCCGCCTGCTCGTCGTAGATCTCGTCGACGCGCTCGAGCTCCAGGAAGTGGTTTCCCGAGCCGAGCGTTCCGACCTGCTTCGAGCCCCGCTCGGTGGCGCGCTCCGACACGCAGTCCGGGTCCGCACCCGGCATGCACCCGCGCTCCTCGAGGTGCTCGAGGTCGCCGCGCGTCCCGAAGCCGGCCTCGACCGCCCACTCCGCACCATGCGTGAGCACCCGCTGCATCTCTCGCTTGTTCAGGCGCAGCTTCGAGCCACGTCCGACGCCGCTCGGAACCCGGGCGAAGAGCTGGTCGACCAGGCCGGGGAGCGCGTCGCCGAGATCCGCGGCAATGAGATTGGTGCTCAAGAGACGCACCCCGCACGAGATGTCGTAGCCGACACCGCCGGGCGAGATCACGCCCTCCTCGGCGTCGAACGCCGCGACTCCGCCGATCGGAAAGCCGTAGCCCCAGTGGATGTCGGGCATCGCGAGCGAGTCGCCGACGATCCCCGGCAGCGTCGCCACGTTGCACACCTGGACGAGGGCCGG
>CAZLBF010000225.1:0-3656 GCA_964557495.1 uncultured Myxococcales bacterium
GGCGACCGCACGTTCGACCCTTCCACGCGGCCGCAGCCGTCGGCCGAGCAGCAGGCCGAGCGTCCCCGCAGCATCGTCGAGTTCTACTTCTCGCTCAAGAAGCCGGTGATCGTCGCCTACAACGGACCCGCCGTGGGCGTGGGCGTGACCATGACGCTCCCCTTCGACATCCGGATCGCGGCCGAGAGCGCGCGCCTCGGGATCGTGTTCAACCGACGCGGCATCGTTCCGGAGGTGGCCAGCCCCTGGATCCTGCCGCGCATCGTCGGCATCAGTCGCGCGGCGGAGCTGATGTACACCGGTCGCATCCTGAACGCGCAGGAGGCGCTGGAGTACGGTCTGGTCAGCCGGGTGGTGCCCGACGACGAGCTGATGCCGACGGCGCGGGCGCTGGCGGAGGAGATCGCCGTCAACTGCGCGCCGGTGAGCGTGGCGCTGACGAAGCGGATGCTGTTCCAGTTCCTCGGTGAGACGGACGTCGCCGAGGCCGAGCGAATCAACCACCGGTACTTCGCCTGGACCGGAAGCCAGCCCGACGCGCGCGAGGGGGTCGTCTCGTTCCTCGAGAAGCGGAAGCCCGACTGGTCCATGAAGGTCCCCGGGAACCTGCCGGACTTCTAGGCGCACACGTCGCGATGGAGCCGCCAGGGAGGCGGGGCGAGACGTTCTTCGGCTGGTGGATCGTTCTCGCGCTCTTCTGGAGCCTGGTCCACACCACCGGGATGGGCTTCTACGGGTTCCCGGTCTTCATTGGATCGCTGCAGGCGGAGTTCGGCTGGAGCATGACGCAGATCTCCACCGGCGTGGCGATCTTCACCATCGCGTTCGGCGGCTCCGGTCCGGTGGTCGGCGTGCTGATCGGGCGCTTCGGGATCCGCCGCACGATGCTCACCGCGACCCTGCTCGCCAGCCTCTGCAACCTGGGATACGCGGCGATGCAGGACCTCTGGATGCTGTACGCGATCATGGCGATCTCCGGCCTCGCCATCGGCGGCAGCTCGATCCTGCCCGCTCAGACCACGATCACCAACTGGTTCGATCGCTACCGGGGCCGCGCCATGGCGCTGGCGTTCCTGGGGCCGGGCGCGGGCGGCTTCCTGCTGCCGCCGCTGAACGAGTTCCTGATCCGCCTCTGGGGATGGCGCCTCTCCTGGGTGTTCGCGAGCGTCGTCCTGTGTCTGCTGGTCGTACCGGTCATCGCGATCTTCGTGCGCACCCGACCCTCGGACCTGGGCCTCGAGCGCGACGGCGCGCCCTCGCCCGAGGTCGGTACGGGAGAGGCCGCCGCTCTGCCGAGCGGCCTCACGCTGGGAAGCGCCGTGGCCTCGCGGACCTTCGGGCTGCTCGTCGTGGTCCTGCTGCTCCAGTTCACGGTCCTGTCGGCCCTGAACTTCCACTTCGTGCCCTTCGCCGAGCAGGAGGCCGGGTTCAGCTCCCAGCAGGCCGCTTTCTATTTCGGCTTGACCGTGGGCTTCAGCCTCGGCGGGCGCCTGCTCGCCGGGTGGCTGTCGGACCGGATCGAGCCCCAGCGTGTCCTGGCGCTCAGCGGGCTCCTGATGGCCTGCGGTCCCGCCGCTCTCGTGGTCGGCGTCGTCCAGCTCGGCATTCGCGACGCCAACCTCCTCTGGCTGCACGCCGTTCCCTACGGGATCGGCTTCGGGTCGCTCACGATCATCTTTCCGGTTCTCGTCGGGCGCTGCTTCGGCGAGCTGCACTTCGCGAAGATCAACGGGGTGCTCGGCATGGCGTTCGCGATCGGCCCGGTCGTCGGCGTTCCGCTGGCCGGGAACATCTTCGACCGCACCGGCAGCTACGAGAGCGTGCTCCTCAGCTGCGTGGCGGGATGCCTCCTGGCGTCGGCACTTGCCCTGCTCGTCCGCCCGGAGCGACATCGCGACGAGTTCGTGGCGGAGGCGGCGAGTCAACCGGTTCCGGGCGGGTAGGGCGCGACCGCGCGGCTCGCCGCGTCAGGATAGAGGCTCGAGTCGAATCGGTGCTAGCCGCTGATCTCGATCCACTCGCCGACCCGGACGTCGCGATGGGCGGGGCCGAAGGCCTCGCGGAACCACTCGATGACCGGGTCGCTACTGTCGTGCCCACTCAGGCCGACGAGGCCGGGGGAGTGCTGCTTCAATTGCTCGATCTCCGCTCGAACCTGAGCCTCGGTCAGCGGGTCGAACGGACCCTCGCCCGACGCGAGGAGTCGCTGTACGTCGAGACCGAGCAGCCGCCCGCGACCCTCGGGGACGGGATAGTGCAGGCCCCCGATGAGCCCGTAGATGGGCTCGGAGAAGATCGCGCTCGCGCGCTCCAGGATCCGGGGCAGCGTCTGGTGCCCGCAGCCGACGATCAGGACGACTCCCTTGTCGCGCACGTTGACCGCCAGCGCCTGCTCCTCGACGCGCCCGATGAAGAGCTGGCGCGGGATCGTGCCGGTCGTCGCGACGCCCTCGCCCAGCGCGGTGGGGTTCGGGGAGTTCACCGGGGTGATCCCCGGATAGCTCATCGGTACCGGCGTGAATGCGCGCTTGCCGGTGAGATCGATCTGCTCGGGCCCGAGCGAGAAGCTGCCGCGCCGGGCCCAGCCCATGCCTCCAACGTGGTCGGGGTGGTTGTGCGAGATCACGACCGTGTCGAAGTCACCGGCGCCGATGCCCAGGGTGTCCATGTTGTGCTGAAGCGGTGACGGGTCGGCGTTCTGGCGGTTGAATCCGACGTCAAACAGGATCGTGTTCGAATCGGTCCGGATCAGGTAGGACACGCCCGCCTCGCCCCGCAGGTCCGGGCGACTCGTGTGCCAGTCCACCAGGGGCAGGATCGACAGCGACCGGGTGCTGCCGAGATCGGCGAGGCGCGCCGGCGCGGACTCCCGCCAGACGCGCTCCGTCTCCTCGATGCCGCGAGCGAGCCGGATCTGCAGGTAGGCGAACCCCCCAACGATCGCGAGGGCGACCAGAAGGGTGACTCCAACGAGGATCCTGGCGAGGAGTCTCATGGGATGCTCCGTCCAGCCTACTCCGAAACCTGCTTTTCTGGAACTCGGTTTGTCCAAGACTCAGTGAAGGGGATTCCCGTCTCCCGCGGCGAGGGCCAGCTCCGCCAGCCTCGTGCCGAGGTAGCGAACGGGCTCGGGGCCGACCCACGGCATGCGCCGGCTCACTATCGGGAGGTCGGTGAGCGGGGTCTGCTCGCCCGCCACGAGGTCCGCGACGATCTTGCCCGCGAGCTGGGTCATCACGACCCCCTCGCCGTTGAAGCCGACGGCGTAGAAGACGTTCTCCGCGCCGTCGAGGCGGCCGACCGACGGCATGAAGTCCCGTGTGAACCCCATGGTGCCGCCCCACCCGTGGGTGAAGCTCACGCCCTCCAGCTGTGGGAAGGTCGCGAGCAGGCTCCGCTGCAGTTTCTCGAGTGAGGGCGCGTAGTTCCCGCTGCTGGGAGAGCTGTCGTAGAAGTAGGGCGAGCTCTCGCCCCCGAACACGATCCGGTTGTCCGCCGTGAGGCGCAGGTACATGAACTGGAGTCGCCGGTCGCTCAGCGCCTCACGCCCGGCCCAGCCGAGGCTGGCCAGCTGTGCCTCGCTCAGAGGCTCGGTCGCGGCCACGTAGTTGCAGAGCGGGAGCAGACGGTTGCGGAAGAACCCGATCTGGGGCGCG
>CAZLBF010000226.1:0-9914 GCA_964557495.1 uncultured Myxococcales bacterium
CCCTCGATCACGTGGATGCGACCCGAGCGGGCGGCGGGGCAGTCGAGCGACAGCAGCTCCTGCCGCTCCGCCTCGCCGAACGCGTAGGGCTCGGTCGGGAGCAAGATGACGTCGGGCGCGGCCGCCTCGAGGTCGCCCTCGTCGACTCGCGGATAGCGCCGGTCGCTCGCCTCGAAGGGGTTGAGACCGCCGCACTCCAAGACCAGCGCGTGCGCGAAGCTGTCGCCGCCGACCGCCATCCAGGGCCGGCGCCAGACCAGCGACACGACGCGGGGCGCGGGATCGGGGCGCGATTCCCGGGCGACGCGCAGCGCCTCGCGCACCCCCGCGGCGATCGAGCGCGCCTCGCGCACGCGCTCGGTGAGCTCCCCGAAGACCTCGAGCTCGCGGATGGCCGACTCGACGTCGCGCGCGTCGGTGACGAATACGGCAACGCCCGCGGCCTCGAGCCGCTCGACGTCGCGCCTGCGGTTCTCCTCGCGGTTGGCGATCACCAGGTCGGGTGTGAGCTCGAGCAGCTCGTCGAGCCGCGGGTTCTTGGTGCCGCCGAGCTTCGGCTTCTCGCGCACGCCCTCGGCGGGGTGAACGCAGTAGTCGGTCACGCCCGCGATCGACGCGCCCAGGCCGATGCTGAAGAGCGTCTCGGTGATCGACGGCACCAGGGACACGATGCGGTGCGGCGCGCCGGTGAGCCGAAGCTCGCGGCCGAGCGAGTCGACGAAGCTCCGGGTCACGCCCCCGGAACCCAGGGGTCGGGATCGTGCTCGAGCAGGCTCGCGCAGTGCGGCGCGAGCTCGGCCACGCGGTCGCGCAGGCGGCGCACTCCGGGGCGCTCGGTGGCGACGTGCCCCGGGTCGACGATCGCGAGACCGCGCTCGAGTGCCGAGCGCGCGCGGTGGTGCGGGACGTCCCCCGTGACGAGCGCGTCCGCGCCGAGGTCGGCGGCAGCGGCGATCCAGTCGCTGCCGGAGCCGGGGACCACGGCCGCGCGCTCGATCGGGCGCCCGGGCTCGCCCGCGACGCGCAGCGCGGTGCCACCGAGGCACTCTCGGACCCGGGCGGCGAGTCCCCCGAGGTCGAGGCCGGAGGGGGCCACTCCGATGCGGCCGAGCTGCCCGAGCTCACCCCGCCGGTCGTAGACGTCGTAGGCCGGCTCCTCGTAGGGGTGCGCCACGACCAGGGCGTGCAGGACCGCATCCTCTCGCGCCGCGGGCGCGACGAACTCCAGGCGCACCTCGGGCTCCCGGTTCAGCGCGGCGCGCTCGCCGACGACCGGCCGGCTGCCCTCGGCCGCGAAGAAGGTGCCGAGCCCCTCGCTGCGGAAGGAGCAGTGCGTGTAGTTGCCGATCGTCGCAGCTCCCGCGGCGACGACCGCCTCGAGCACCGAGTCGGCGCTCGCCGCCGGCAGGAACGTGGCGATCTTGAGCGTGCGCGCCCCCTCGACCGCGCCGAAGGCCCGCGTCTCCTCGAGGCCCAGCTCGGATGCGAGCGCATCCGCGCAGCCCCCGGGCGCCGCGTCGAAGTTCGTGTGGACGACCGCGAGTGCGGCTCCGGCGCGGAGCAGGCGCAGTGCCCGTCCCTCCGGTGTCGCGCCCGCCACGAGTCGGGTCGTCGCATGGAACAGCAGCGGGTGATAGCTCACCAAGAGGTCGAGTGGCTCGCGCTCCACGGCCGCCACCACCGCCGGGGTCACCTCGTGACAGACGCCGACCCGCTCGGCGCGCGCCGCCGGGTCACCGAACTGGAGTCCGACCGGGTCCCACTCCGCGGCCTTCGACCACGGGGCCTCCCGGCCCAGGCGGAGCAGGAACTCGGCGACGCTCATCGACACCCGCGGGATGATATCGCGCCGCCGATGCTACAGTGTGGACTCGTGCGAAGGAGAACGGAGCGATGAAGGTCTCGATCACCTACTGCGTGCGCTGAAACTACCTTCCCCAGGCCTCCAGTTTGGCGGCCGAGATCGAGAAGGAGTTCGGCGTGAAGGCGAAGCTGATCAAGGGCGACGACGGCATCTTCGACGTCATTGCGGACGGCACCCTGGTCTTCTCGAAGCACGAGGTGGGGCGCTTCCCGGAGGCGCCGGAGGTCCTGGCCAAGCTCCGCTGAGCTACTTCTCCCGGAACACCGCGACCAGGCCGATCACGACCGGCAGCACCATCGTGAGCAGGATGGCCGCCGCTAGGTACACCAGGTGGAACTCGTTCTGGGTCATGTCGCGCTGCTCTCCCCTGTCGAGACGCGGCGCAGGATAGCCGAAGCCGGCCCTGCAGCCTAGGAGGGCGACTCGGAAGTCGCCCGACGCGCGCGCAGGCGAGCTCGGCTCGCCGATAACGCGCGAAGACGGCTAGGCGTCGGCCTAGGACGGAGTCCTGGGCCGACGCCTAGATCTCGTCGAAGCTTCCGTGGCGGCCCTTGCCCTCGGCGAAGCGGGTCGCCCCCTCCAGCGTCTCTCCGCTCCGAATGGTCGCGATCCCGTGCTTGTACTCGTTCCGCAGCGCCTCTTCGAGGTCCATGCCGTGCTGCTCGTAGGCCGAGAGCCGGTCGGAGCGCAGGCAGCGCTGCGGAAACCGGGAGATCTCGGCCGCCAGCGTCTCCGCCGCGGCCCGCGACTCTCCCTCCTCGACCAAGCGGTCGGCCAGGCCCATGCGCAGCGCCTCCTCCGCGCCGACCGCGCGCCCGGTCAGGATCATGTCGAGGGCGCGGCCGAGCCCCACGATGCGCGGCAGCCGGATGGTCCCGCCATCCACCAGCGGAACGCCCCAGCGCCGGCAGTAGACGCCGAAGATCGCGCCGCGCTCCGCCACGCGGAGGTCGCACCAGAGCGACAGCTCGAGCCCGCCCGCCACCGCGTGGCCCGCGACCGCCGCGATCACCGGCTTGGAGAGCGCCATGCGCGTCGGGCCCATCGGCCCGTCGCCGGCCTCGCGCACCGCGTTGCCCCCGCCGGTCGAGACCGCCTTGAGATCTGCTCCGGCGCAGAAGGTCCCGCCCTCCCCCCACAGGACCGCCGCGCACGCCTCGGGGTCGGCGTCGAAGTCGCGGAACGCCTCGGCCAGCGCGGCGGCGGTCGCGCCGTCGACCGCGTTCCGGACCTGGGGTCGCGACAAGATTACGGTCGTGACCGCTCCCTGCTTCTCCACACGAACGGACATGAGAGTTCACCTCTGTACTTTCGGGCAATGCCGGACGGAGCCCGCCTCGACAGCTCGTGTCTGCGAGCCTACCGTCCGGGCCATGCGGTTCCAAGCACAGGCGTGCGCCCTGTTGGGAGCGATGCTCCTCAGCGGCTGCATGCTCTTCGGGGACGAGGAGATCCGGCCCGAGCACTGCGAGATCCGGGTCGTCGGCGTGGACGAGTGGAAGGTGCACGGCGAAGGGCTGGACGCGGCCTACCGGGTGACCGGCGTTGCGGGCTCAGCCGGAACGGCCTGGCTGGCCGCCCAGACCGGCGCCAGCCAGTACGTCTCCGGCTACGGCCTCGACGTTGCGGCCGGCCGCTTCGACGCGGTCGTGGACCTGAAGCTGACCGGCCGCCCCGAGCGATTCCTCGCGGTCCTCGAGGTCGCCGGCCGCCGCTGCAAGGACGACGCCCCGATCCCCGGCAGCTAGACCTCCCAGAGGTCGCCGGAGTAGAGGAGGTCGCGCAGGCTCCCGGGGCCGCGCGCGTCGCGCTCGCGGGCTTCCTGCGCGTGCACGAGGTCGGCGTAGCTCGGCTGCTCGTCTGCGCGAAACACGCCGATCGGCGTCGGTACGCCGTCTCCACCGAGCGAGCCGAGCAGCGTCGCCAGGGTCGGCTCGGGGGCGCGCTCGTCGTGGGTGACCTCGACGCCGCCATCCCGCTCGTCGCGCCGACCGGGGTAGAGCCGCATCGCGTCGGTGTCGAGCTTGAGCACCCGGTCATGCTCGCTGCCGTAGACCAGCGGCTCGCGGTGGACGAGCTCGACCAGGTGGTCCGACTTGATCTTGCGGTCCTTCATCTCCTCGTAGATGCCGTCGTTGAAGACCGGGCAGTTCTGCAGGATCTCCAGGAAGGCGATGCCCCGGTGCGCCGCCATGCGCTTGAGCACGGACTGCAGGTGCCTTGCATCGGTGTCGATGCTGCGCGCCACGAAGGTCGCCCCCGCGCTGAGCGCGAGCGCCAGCGTCGAGAAGGGCCGATCGACGGAGCCCAGCGGTGACGACTTGGTCCGCATGCCCTGTCGTGACGTGGGCGAGTACTGCCCCTTGGTCAGCCCGTAGACCTCGTTGTTGAACAGCAGGATCTTGAGGTCGACGTTGCGTCGCATGGCGTGGATCAGGTGGTTGCCGCCGATCGACAGGCCGTCGCCGTCGCCGGTGATCACCCAGACCTGAAGCTCGGGGCGCGCGAGCTTGAGACCGGTGGCGATCGCGGGGGCGCGGCCGTGGATCGTGTGAAAGCCGTAGGTGTTCATGTAGTACGGGAACCGCGAGCTGCAGCCGATCCCCGACACGAACACGACGTTCTCGCGCGGGACCCCGAGCTCCGGCATGATCTTCTGCACCTGCGCCAGCACCGCGTAGTCGCCGCAGCCCGGGCACCAGCGCACCGCCTGGTCGCTCTCGAAGTCCTTCTTGCCGAGCTGCACGAGCTCGCCGTCCGAGGCCGTTCTCGAAGGGGCCGTCATACCCGCGCTCCCTTGCGCTCCTCGCCGCCGAGCTGCGCGCGCGCCGCTTCGATCACCTCGCCGACCTTGAGCGGCACCCCCTGGATCTTGTTCAGCCCCCTGGCCGGAACCCCGTAGCGGGCGCGCAGCAGCTGCAGCAGCTGTCCGCTGTTGAGCTCGGCCACGAGCACCTTGGAGAAGGCGTAGAGGACCTCGCCGACGTTCTGCTGCAGCGGGCTCAGATAGCGCAGGTGCAGGTGGCTCACCGCGTGTCCGGCCGCTCGCAGCGCCTCGGTCGCCTGGTGGAGCGCCCCGAAGGTTCCGCCCCAGCCGACGATCAGCAGGTCGCCCCGGGGATCTCCGAAGACCTCCGCCGGCGGCAGCTGATCCGCGATGCGGTCTACCTTGGCCTGGCGCAGCTCGACCATGAACTCGTGGTTCTCGGCGGCGTACGAGACGTCGCCCGTGACGTCCTCCTTCTCGAGTCCCCCGATGCGGTGCTCCAGGCCCGGGGTCCCGGGCACCGCCCAGGGCCGCGAGAGGGTCACCGGATCGCGCCGGTAGGGCTCGAAGCCCGCGGCCTCGGTGCAGGAGTCGACCCGGATCGACTCGAGCGCAGCGGGGTCGGGAAGCCGCCACGGCTCCGCACCATTCGCGAGCCCTCCGTCGCTCAGCAACACCACCGGGCACATGTACTGCGTCGCCAGACGCACCGCCTCGATCGCCAGGGCGAAGCACTCGGAGGGCGTCGCGGGGGCGATCACGGCCACGGGCGACTCGCCATTGCGGCCGTAGAGGGCCTGCATCAGGTCGGCCTGCTCGGTCTTGGTGGGCAGGCCGGTCGACGGTCCGCCGCGCTGCACGTCGATGATCACGAGCGGAAGCTCGGCCATGACGGCCAGGCCGATGCCCTCCTGCTTGAGCGCGAAGCCGGGCCCCGAGGTGCCGGTCACGCCGATCGACCCGCCGAACGAGGCGCCGATCGCCGAGGTGACCGCCGCGATCTCGTCCTCGGCCTGGAAGGTCGTGATGCCGTAGTGCCGGTAGGTGTTCAGGTAGTGCAGGATCTCGGAGGCGGGCGTGATCGGATAGCTGCCGTAGAAGAGCGGCCGCCCCGAGAGCTGGGCCGCCGCGACGATGCCGATCGCGGTCGCCTCGTTGCCGGTAATGTTCCGGTAGGTGCCGGGCTCGAGCCGGGCCGGGGGAACCCGGTAGGTGGCGTCGAAGAGCTCGGTCGTCTCGCCAAAGTGGTACCCGGCCATGAACGCCGTGACGTTGGCGTCGGCGACCTGGGGCCGGCGCTGGAACTTGGCGCGGATCGACTCGCTCTCGCGCTCCGGGTCGCGACCGTAGAGCCAGAAGAGCAGGCCCAGGGCGTACATGTTCCGCGTGCGCAGGACCTCGCGGGGCGACATCCCGCTCCCCTTGAGCGCGGTCGTCACGGCCCTCGAGATGTCGACCGGAACCAGGCGGTAGCCCGATAGGCTGCCGTCCTCGAGCGGGTCCGAGTCGTAGCCGGCCATCTCGAGGTTCTTGGGCTTGAACGTGCCGCTGTCGACGATCAGCAGGCCGCGGGGCTCGAGGTCGGCCAGGTTGGTCTTGAGGGCCGCCGGATTCATGGCGACCAGGACCTCGGGAGCGTCACCGGCCGTGAAGACGCGGCTGCTCGAGAACTGGAGCTGGAACCCCGACACCCCGGCGAGGCTCCCCGCCGGCGCGCGAATCTCGGCTGGGAAGTCTGGGAAGGTGGCGATGTCGTTGCGCGCCAGGGCGGATGCGCGCGTGAGCTCGCTGCCGGTGAGCTGCATGCCGTCGCCGGAGTCCCCGGCGATGCGGATCACGACGGCCTGTACCTCGCTCTCGCGCGGCTCCGACATGCCGCCGTTCGACGGCCGCTCCTCGGCCATGTTTCAGCCCCCGTAGTTCAACTGGATCTTGCCCGGATCCGGCGGCGTCGCGAGCACCGGCCGTGCTACGTTAGGCGCCCAGAGCCCCCCTGGGGACCCGTCCGCGACCGGTCGAGGGCGGAGCACTGCCGTGAACGCCTCGGGGGAGGCGCAGCGAGGAGGCCCAGCCCATGTCGGAAGTCTACATAATCGAAGCGGTGCGAACCCCGATCGGGCGCCGCGGCGGCGGAGTTTCGGCGGTTCACCCGGCCGATCTTCTGGGAGCGGTGCAGCGGGCGGCGGTCGAGCGGTCCGGGGTCGACCCGGCGGCGATCGGTCAGATCATCGGCGGCTGCGTCTCCCAGGTCGGCGAGCAGTCGTTCAACATCGCGCGCTCTTCCTGGCTCTCGCAGGGGTTCCCGATGGAGATCCCCTCGACCACGATCGACAGCCAGTGCGGCTCGAGTCAGCAGGCCACCACGCTCGGCGCGGGCCTGATCGGCGCGGGCCTCGAGGACGTCGTGCTCACCTGCGGAATCGAGATGATGACCCGCGTGCCCCTCGGGGCGAACATGCAGGGCGGCTCGCCGATTCCGGCGAGCTACGTCCAGCACTACGCCTTCAAGACCCAGTTCGAGGGCGCGGAGATGGTCGCGAAGGAGTTCGGGGTCACGCGCGAGGACACCGACCGCTTCGGCCTGCGCAGCCAGGAGCTGGCCAACCAGGCCTGGGAGGCCGGCCACTACGAGCGCGAGGTGGTCCCGATCGAGGCGCCGGTCCTGGACGAGGCGCGCAAGCCGACCGGCGAGACCCAGCTCCTGACCCGCGACGAGGGGCTGCGGAAGTCCTCGCTCGAGAAGCTCGCCCAGCTCCAGCCCGTGATGGAGGGGGGCGTACACACGGCGGGGAGCTCGTCCCAGATCTCGGACGGCGCGGCGGCCCTGATTCTGGCCTCCGAGGACGGGGCGAAGCAGCTCGGCGCCAAGCCGCGCGCACGCATCGTCGCCTCGACCATCGTGGGCGTCGATCCGGTCACCATGCTCAAGGGCCCGATCCCGGCCACGGAGAAGGTGCTCCGCACCTCAGGGCTCAAGATCGAGGAGATGGACACCTACGAGGTGAACGAGGCCTTCGCCTCGGTCGTGCTCGCCTGGATGAAGGCGTGCGGTCCGAAGGAGGAGCGCGTGAACCCGAACGGCGGCGCGATCGCGATCGGCCACCCGACCGGGTGCACGGGTGCGCGCCTCCTGACCACCGCGCTGCACGAGCTGGAGCGGACCGGCGGCCGCTACGGCCTGATCGCGATGTGCTGCGGCGGCGGCCTCGGAACGGGGACGATCATAGAAAGGGTCTGACTAGTCCGGAATTCCGAGCTGCTCGCGGGCGAAGGCGGCGGTGGCCTGATAGTCCGCCTTGCCGTTGGGGGCACGGTAGAGGCGGTCGGTCTGGAGCACGCGCTTGGGGGTCTTGGGGCCGGAGAGCTGCGACCGGACGTGTCCGCGCAGGGTTTCCTCGTCGAACGGGGCGCCGTCCCGGAGCTCGACGACCGCCGTCACCGACTGGCCCCACTTGTCGTCGGGGACTCCGACCACGAGGGCGTCGTAGACGTCGGGGTGCTCCTTGAGCACCTCCTCGACCTCCTCGGGGTAGATCTTCTCGCCTCCCGTGTTGATGCAGACGCTCCCGCGTCCGAGCAGCATCAGCGATCCGTCCTCCTCGACCGTGCACCAGTCGCCGGGAATCGAGTAGCGGACGCCGTCGATGGTCCTGAAGATCTCGGCGGTCTTGACCGGATCCTTGTAGTAGCCCGATGGGATCGGACCCGTACGCGCGACGTAGCCGGGCTCTCCGCTTCCCGGCGCGACCTCGCGCCCCTCCTCGGTGAACACCTTCACGTTCTCGCCGATCTCGAACTTCGCCGTCCGGGTCTCCCCCTCGGCCGTCGTGATCGACATCCCGAAGCCGACGGCCTCAGACGAGCCGAACGAGTCGATGAGCACCATCGCCGGGTGGTGACCGAGCAGGCCCTTCTTGACCTCCGGGGTCCACATCACACCCGACGAGACGATCAGGAACAGCGAGCTCAGGTCGTAGCCGCCCGGCCGCTCGTCCAGAGCGCGGAGCATCGGCTTGGCGAAGGCGTCGCCGACGATCGACGTCGCCGTCACGCGGTGCTGCTCCACCGCTCGCCAGAGCTCGTCCGGGTCGAGGTGTGGCGAGTCGAGGGTCACCACGGAGCCACCGCCCACCAGGGCGCCCATGGCCGTGAAGAGCCCCGTGCCGTGCATCAGCGGACAGGCCGGGAGCATGCGCATGCCGGGGCCGTTCTGGCGGATCCGCTCCACGTGCTCGTCGAGCGTCGCGGGGCGGTCGGTCGGGTCGAGGGGGGTCGAGCCACCGCCGAGCGCTCCCCACAGATCCTCGCCGCGCCACATCACCCCCTTGGGCATGCCGGTCGTGCCGCCGGTGTAGAGGAAGAAGAAGTCATCGCCGGAGCGGTCGAGCTCGAGGCGGGCGCCGTCGCCCGCGTCAGCCAGGGGCTCGTACGGCTCTGCGAAGGGCACCACCGGTGATCCGTCGTCGACCTGGAGGCAGGCGGCCAGCTTGGGGAGCCGGTCGCGGAGCTTCGTGAGCTTGTCGCCGAACTCGCCGGCGAACATCACGAAGCGGGCGTCGGAGTTCTCCAGGACGTAGTGAAGCTCGGCCTCTTCGTAGCGGAAGTTCACGTTGACGTGGACGAGCCGCGCCTTGAAGCAGGCGAGCAGCAGCTCGACGTACTCCGGCCGGTTGCGCACGTAGAACGCGACCTTGTCGTCGGGCTGCGCGCCCTGGTCAATGAGCCAGCGCGCCAGGTTGTTCGAGCGGCGGTCGAGCTCGGCCCAGGTGATCGTTCGGTCGCCGTGAATCAGTGCCGGCGTGTCGCCCGGCACCGCCTGCGCGACCGCGTCGAAGATGTCCCCGAAGTTCCAGCTCATCGACCCCTCCCCGTTCGTCGCCTCCCACTGGCACCGGCGCCCGCGATCGCCTCCCCCGCGACCCTACAGACGGCCCTTGACCCTGAGAGCGGCGGCCATCATAACCGAAACAGGCGGGTCGACCGCCGCGGGGGGAGTGGCGATGCGCAGAGCGAAATCGGGGGTCTGGCTCGCCGTGGGCGCTCTGGTGGCGTGCACGCCCCCCGGGCCCGACTCGGACGGCGAGGGGAGCCGAGACGCGCTACACCGCGCCGCCATCGTGGTGGACGGGCATTCCGACACGACCCCGTGGTTCCACGACCCCGAGTGGTGCTTCGACATGGAGCCCCCGCCGGGCGACGGCCACATGGACCTGCCGCGGATCGAGCGGGGCGGGCTCGACGTCCAGTTCTGGTCGATCTACCTGGGCCCGACCGAGGGGCAGG
>CAZLBF010000227.1:0-6009 GCA_964557495.1 uncultured Myxococcales bacterium
TACGGGATCGACGTCGTCGCCTGGCCGGGCCACATGGGTCACAAGGAAGCTCAGGCGACCGTCGGCATCGTGAGGGAGACCTGCCGCGAGCTCCGGGTTCCCTTTCTGGAGATCGGCATGGACCTCTTCGATGCTCGCTACACGACGGCCGACCAGGTCAAGGACAAGTTCTCACGCTACTTCCAGGGCATCGGAATCGAGTAGAGGGACGAGCCGAGCTGAGGCATCCGGAGTCGAATCGAAAGGTGGACCGAACATGATTGTTGGTGGTGTCGATCTGGGCTCTGCGACGGGCAAGGCCGTCATCATGAAGGACGGGGACATCGTGGGAAGCTGCGTGGTTCCGGCATCGGCCCGTCCCCTGGAGACGGCAAACACGGTTATGGAGAAGGCGCTGGAGGAGGCGGGTGTGCCTTCGGTAGAGCACCTGGAGAACGTGGTGAGCACGGGCTACGGACGGCTCAAGATCCCATATGCGAGTGAGAACGTTTCGGAGATCTCGTGTCACGCGAAGGGGGCGCTGTGGATGATTCCGAGCATCCGGACCGTGATCGACATCGGTGGTCAGGACTGCAAGGTCGTCTCGGTATCGGAGCAGGGGACCGTTCTCGAGTTCGTGATGAACGACCGGTGTGCTGCCGGGACTGGCAGATTCTTCGAGGGGATTGCACGCGGATTGGGCTGCGGTCTCGAGGGGATTTCGGAATTGGCGAATCAGGGCGAGGAGCCGTGCACGATCTCGAACCAGTGCAGCGTGTTCGCAGAGTCCGAGGTGGTGACGCTGGTGAACGAGGGCGCCGATGTGCGCAACATCATCTCGGGGATCAACATTTCCGTGGCGAAGCGGCTGCGCGGGATGGTTCGTCGGGTGGGGGCGGTGGAAGATGTGGCGCTGAGCGGCGGCTGTTCGAAGAACGCCGGCCTGGCGAAGGCGATCGGGGACGCGCTGGCGCTCTCGCTCAAGAAGCTTCCGCAGGATCCTCAGATCGCGGGAGCGGTGGGAGCGGCGTTGATTGCGATGGAAAAGCTGCGCGAGGAGCGGTGAGCCGCCCCCGGCGAGAACGACCGTGGAGCCGCACTCGTCTTCGCGAGTGCGAGGGAGGCGCCTAGCGTGGAGAGCTACGACCTCTACGTAGAGAAAGTCGGCGCCTTTGTCGCAGCGATGCGGGACAGCGACCGGCGCATTCGGGAGTTCGCCGTCGCCCTGGAGCCTGAGCGCTTGCTCGAAGGGCTGCCGATCCGAGTGGGCCCGGACGCTCACTCGGGGCTCATCCTGCGCAAGGACACCTTTGCTGAGCTCGGGAACCCGGACGCGGGTTCGTGCGCGTTTCCACTCTGGACGAGAGACAAGTCGCTGATTCGCGACGGGAGACTCACGCTGATCGGTCCGGACGTTCCGGAATCGGAGGGAGCGAGCCTGCCGTTCGGTCAGGTCGTAATGGTGGGCGGCAAGGAGCTCGGTTGCGAGGATCAGTCTGCGCTGGAGCAGCGGCAGTTCGTCTCCAACCAGGTGGAAGGGTACATGATCCGCAGCGCACCGGGCCGCGTGTGGAGCCGCGTGAGCCGGAGTACGGCCGCAAAGGGCTTCGATCTTCCGATGCTCGGCAAGGCCCTGATGGCGATCTTCCGCTCCGAGTTGCCGAGGGTGGAGGCCATCGAGGTCGTGTTCGTGACCTCGACCCGTGAGGATGTGCAGGGGCTCGAGGAGATGGCCCTCGATGTGCGCGCTCTGGGGGAACGCTTTGTCAAGGAGACCTGGCGGGCGAAGGGATTCGACCCGGATGCGTGCAGCGTCTCGCACGACTGCAGATCCTGCTCGGAGAAGCCGGCCTGCGATGACATTCGTGAGGTCGCCAAGTTTCGTCGAAGGGCGCAAGCCTAGCAAGCCCGAGGGCAGAGCGGGTCGTACGGCTCTCGGCGCGGTCTCGGGAAGTCTGGAAAGCGAGGTCCTGAGTTGATGTCTGAGTCGGGTGCAGAGGAATCGAGGCTCGTTGCGGTATGTGGCAAGGGGGGAGTGGGCAAGACGGCGATCACTGCGATGATGAGTCGGGCGATGATGGAGAGTGATCGGGCGGGGAAGCTGCTCCTGATCGACGCGGATCCTGCCCAGGGGCTGCCGATCGCGCTCGGCATCGACGTCAAGCGCACCATGGGAGAAGTTCGCGAGGAGATCATCTCGACCGCGCGAGCAGGGGAGACCGAGGACAAACGGCGACTGGCTGAGGGACTCGACTACATGGCGCTCGAAGCACTCACGGAGCACGAAGGCTTTGCATTGCTCGCTATGGGACGCACGGAGTCAAAAGGATGCTATTGCCCAGTCAACAGCCTGCTGCGCGGAACGATCGAGACGCTGTCGGAGAGCTTCGACATGATTCTCATCGACGGAGAGGCGGGTCTGGAGCAGATCAACCGGCAAGTGATGCGCGGCGTGGACCTGCTGATCGTCGTGAGCGATGCGACGTCTCGGGGCATTCACACGGCGGCGCTGATCGAGAAGATGGTGAGGCAGGAGAAGGTGATCCGCTGCGAGAGGTTGGGACTGATCTTCAACCGCGTGAACGGGAACGAGGACCTGCTGAGGCGATCCGCGCACGAGATCGGTCTGGATCTCTTCGGCTTCGTCCCGGTGGACGACGAGGTCGCCCTCTACGACCTCCTGGGGAAGCCGTTGACGGAACTCCCCTCCGACTCGCCCAGCATGGCCGCCGTGCGCGAGATCATGGAGAAGCGCGTGCTCCAGGGCGGTGCAGGGTGAAGGAAGAGCCGGGTTCGGACCGCGAGAGCGACGGTCGAAGGCTGGTAGTTCTGCTGCGCCACTGGATGGAGCACAATCGCGGTCACGCCCACGAGTTCCGCCACTGGGCGGAGAGCACCAAGCGGCTTGGGTGCTCGGAGGCGTCGGAGAGGATCAAGCGGGCAGCTGAGCAGATCGAGCGGGCGAACGAGTTCCTGGGGTCTGCCCTAAGCGAACTAGAGGATTTCTAGATGTGCATGGCCAAGGCGTATCTCGAGCGCGACGGTGACCGGGAGCTCCTACTCGAGGACGTGGTCCGGATCGACGGCCGCGCGACGTGCCTCCGGGTCTCGAACCTGTTCGGCGACGAGAAGGAGGTCGAGGCCGTCGTCCGGGAGGTCGACTTCCAGACGGGGACGATCGTCCTCGGTGACCCGCCCCCCTCAGATCGATCCAGCTAGAGTGCGAGGATCGAGGCGACGCCGATCGGGAGCTATCTGTTCGTAGCTCTTGGTGGTCCCAACGGGAGTCGAACCCGTGTCTCCAGGGTGAGAACCTGATATCCTAGGCCACTAGACGATGGGACCAGCCGAGGGCGCGCAAGGTAGGCGGCGCCCTTTTTCGTGTCAACGACCCATCGGATGGCCTGTGGGCGGGCCGCTTAACGCATGGACCCCCGACGCTTGCGCGCCGGGGGTCCACCACATTCGGACTGTGTCGCTGGGTCAGGCGGCCCGGCGAGTGCGGCGGCGCGGAGCGGTCCGGCGGCGCATGGTCGTCCGGCGACGTGCGGTCTTGCGGCGAGCCGGAGCCCGGCGCTTGGCCGTGGTCCGTCGCTTGGCGGTCGTGCGGCGCTTCGGTGCTGCGCGCTTCACGGCCTTCCGCCGCTTGACGACCTTGCGGCGCGCGGGCGCCTTGGCCTTGGCCTTCGCGCTCTTGCGGGCGAAGTCCTCGACGGCCCCGAAGCTGCCCTTGACTGCCTTGTGCAGGTCGGAGTCCTTCGGGTAGTGGCTCATGCAGTACTCGGCAAGCTTCTTGAACTTGCGCTGCTGCGCCAGGTTGTACCTCTTGGCCTTGGGCCAGCTGATCTTCATCTCTCGTTTCCCCCACTGGGAAGTTTTATACACAGCTGTCCATTTCGGCCCCTGGAGGCCAGAGCGTTAGCTCTTTTCAGCGGCGGCGCGCGCTCGAGCGTGGTACAGGGTTCCGGGTGAACCCTCAGGAGGTACCCCGATGAGCGAGCAGCCCGCCCAGCCGATCACCCGCCTGCACCCGGGAGAGGCCGGAGAGCACGTCTTCGTGTGTGGAGACCCGGCCCGGGTCGAGCGGATCTCGGCCGGCTGGTCCGACCTGCGCGAGGTCTGCGACGTCCGCGAGTACCGGGTCGTCACGGGCACGCTCAACGGGGTCCTCCTGTGTGCTGCGTCGACCGGCATCGGCGCCCCGAGCACCGCCGTCCTGGTCGAGGAGCTGGCCAAGGTGGGGGCCCGCACCTTCATCCGGATCGGGAACAGCGGGGGGCTCGCGCCCGACCTCGAGATCGGCGATCTGGTCATCACCTCGGGCTGCGTGCGCGACGACGGTACCTCGCAGACCTACGTGATCCCCGAGTACCCGGCGACCGGCCACCACGCGGTGGTCGGCGCCCTCGAGGCGGCGGCGCTCGACCGGGGCGTCTCGTTCCAGACGGGCGTGACCTGGTCGCTCGACGCCTTCTACGCGCGCAACGCCGTGGTCGACCCCGCGGGCCAGCTCGGCTCGATGAGCGTCGGGGGCTACTGGCCGTCGCACTTTGCCGAGCGCATCCGCGACATGCAGCAGGCGCGGGTGCTGAATTGCGAGATGGAGAGCGGCGTGCTGCTCACGCTCGCCGGCCTCTTCGGTCTCCGGGCGGGTGCGGTCTGCGTCGTCTCGGACCGGACACCGTGGCCCGGCCCCGCCGAGATCGAGATCGACAGCAACATGGACGCCTGCATCGCCGTGGCGACCGACGCGATGCTTCGGCTCGCCAAGGGGTGAGCGAGCTCGCAATCTGGGTGGAGCGCGCGCTCACTCCCGAGCGCGAGCTGCACCGGGTTCAAGTGCGGGTCGGCGACGGCCGTATCGCCGCGCTCGAAGAAGGGGTCGAGCCGGCCCCCTCCGACGAGCTCTACCCCGAGGTCACGCTGGTGCCCGGGCTCGTCGACCTGCAGGTGAACGGGGCCGACGGCGCCACCTATGACGATGCGAGCCGCGACGAGCGCACCCGCGCCACCGCGTTCCACCTGCGGGCCGGTACCACGAGCCTGCTCGCCACGCTCGTCTCCACGTCGCTCGACCGGCTCGGCGCGGCCCTGGCGTGGCTCGCCGCGGACGCCGACCCGGCGGGACCGGTCGTGGGCATCCACCTCGAAGGGCCGTTCCTGGATCGCGAGAAGGGCGGGGCGCACGCTCGCACGGTGCTCCGGGATCCTACACCGGAGAGTGTTGAAGCGATCCTCCGCTCGGCGGCAGGTGCGCTTCGCATGGTGACCCTGGCTCCGGAGCTGCCCGGCGCCCTCGAGGCCATCGAGCGCTTCGCGCAGGCGGGAGCGGTGGTGTCGGCCGGGCACTCTCGCGCCAGCCTGGAGCAGATGCGCCGCGCGATGGCGCGGGGCCTCACGTTCGTCACGCACGTCGGAAATGCCAGCGACTGGCCGTCTCGCCCGGTCGATCACGAGCTCGGCTTCCGGCGCAGCGAGCCGGGCGTGGTCGGCGCCTTCCTGGTGGAGCGGCAGCTGTGCGGGAGCGTGATCGCGGACGGCCTGCACCTTCACCCCGATCTGGTGCGCGCCCTGGTCGAGCTGCGGGGCCCCGATTGCGTCGCGCTCGTCAGCGACGCCACTGCCGCTGCGGGCCTTCCGCCCGGTGACTACAAGATGGGGAGCCTCCAGGCGCGGGTCCACGCCGAGGGATACGCCACCGTGGGCCAGGGTCTCGCCGGGAGCACCATCACGCTCGTGCAGGCGCTGCGCACCTCGGTCCAGAAGGCCGGGATTCCGCTCGGCGACGCCCTGCGAATGGCGACGTCGACGCCGGCGCGGATCCTGGGCATCGACGCGCGCAAGGGCTCGCTCCAGGCCGGCAAGGACGCCGATCTGCTGCTGCTGGGGCCCGATCTCGAGATTCGCGCCGTCTACCAGCGCGGAAGTCGCATCTGACATCAAGTTCTGTCGGTCCCGGCCCGATTCGGAGGATCGACGGAGACAGGCGCGAGGCCGGTCTCCGCGGCACGCGGGCTGGGCCCGCCGGGT
>CAZLBF010000228.1:0-5928 GCA_964557495.1 uncultured Myxococcales bacterium
CGCGTTACCGGCGAGCCGAGCTCGCCTGCGCGCGCGTCGGGCGACTCGGAGCCGCCCTCCTAGAGGAAGCGAACGCGGGTGCCGCAGATCGACACCTGGTCGCCCTCGATGTCGAGGCCCCGATCGCGGGCGCGCTGCAGAGCCGCGGAGACATCGGTCGCCGCCACGTCGATGCCGCCGAGGCCGGCGCCGCGTCCGTCCGTTGCCGCGACGAAGCGGAGCGTGCCCTCGTCGAGCGGAATCTCGAGCCCGCGGCGAGCGCAGCCGAGCACCTCGGACCAGCGCGCCGCGCAGCGTTCCGGATCCTCGGACTGCAGCTCTGCCGCGACGATCGCGGTGGTCGAGTCTCGGCGGACCTTCGAGCGCCACTCGGGACCGGCCCACTCCCACTCGGCCCACGCCGACATCTCGTCCACGGAGAGGATCGCCGCACCGACGTCGCGCGGGTGCAGGTGGACCGCCTTCGCGGGCTCGGTATCGATCTCCCACACCCGGCGCACGCCCAGCTTCTCGATGC
The DNA here is from genome assembly GCA_964557495.1 of uncultured Myxococcales bacterium. Lineage (GTDB taxonomy): Bacteria > Myxococcota_A > UBA9160 > SZUA-336 > SZUA-336 > CAZLBF01. The sequence continues at coordinate 518 of CAZLBF010000228.1, forward strand.
GCTCGCGCTCGGGAGCCAGGTCGCGCGTCTGGAGAATGACCATGTAGCCGCCGTCCCCGCCGCGCCGATCCAGGTAGCGCCCGGCGGTCGTTCCCTCCCGCGCCGGCGATACCACCTCGAGAAAGGTGTCGCCAACGGGCATGACGGCGTTCACGAGGCCGAAGACGCCGACGTTCGGATCGTTGAACCCGACCTCGACGCCGAGAACCGCGCACACATCCTCGACGCTGGGCTCGAGCTCGCGCGCAACCAGTGCGATCTGACGCAGACGCATCTCTCTAGCCGCATTAGAGCACGTCCCGCCCGCGCTCGCGAGGCGCTCCCGCGAGCCAGGCGTCGAGCCGGCCGGCTCGCGGCCGTTCGCCGCGTGCTAGGATCGAGCGCGCGGCCGGCGAGCGGCCGGCGGAGACGGAGGGAGTTCCATGAGCCTCAAGATTATCGTCGACTACGATCTGTGCGAGGCGAACGCGGTCTGCACGCGGATTGCACCGGAGATCTTCGAGGTCGACGACGAAGACAACCTGAACCTCCACGTGGAGGAGGTTCCCGACGACCTCCTCCCCAAGGCGGAGCAGGCGGTCGCCCGCTGCCCCCGGCAGGCGCTCCAACTCGTGGAGGATTAGCCCGCGACGCGGGCTGTCGGATGTAGAATCGCGCCCGAGGATCAGGAAAGGAGAGTCCCATGCCCTTCGCCATGACCAAGAAGGAGCGCGAAGCGTTCCTCGCCGACGTTCACGTCGCCATCATCAGCATCGCCGACGGAGAGCGGGGTCCGCTCGCCGTACCCATCTGGTACGACTACGAACCGGGCGGCGAGGCATGGATCTTGACCGACCGCGGCTCGCGCAAGGGGAAGCTGCTCGAGGCCGCTGGGCGCTTCAGCCTGTGCGTACAGACCGAGGCACCTCCGTACAAGTACGTGAGCATCGAGGGTTCGATCGTCGCGATCGAGGACTACGACGTCGAGAAGCATCTCCGGCCCATGGCGCGCCGCTACCTGGGTGAGCGGCTCGGCGACTCGTACGTCGAGCAGACTGCGAGCGATCCGGAGTCGGGTGGCGGCGTCCTGGTGCGCCTGCGACCGGAGCAGTGGCTCACCGTCGACTACTCGAAGCAGTTCCAGGTCTGATTCACGCGCCGGGTCGGTTCTCTCAGCTCCGGTCGACCAGCAGTCGAGCCGCATCCTCGAGAACCACCGTCGCCTCGGCAAGCTCGGTGCGACCCGAGATCAGGTTCGCGAGGGCCGAGAAGAGCACGTAGCCGAGCACCTGGACGAGCGTCTCGCGTTCGCGAAAGACCCCGTCTCCGACCGCGGCCTCGACGAAGCCGTCGATCAGCGACCAGACGCCGGGACGCGAGGCGTTGGGGTCCCTGGAGACCGCCACCGCCAGCGCCGTCTCGACCAGCCGGGGCTCCTGCATGCCCCGCTCGACGGCACCTGCGAAGACGGCACCGATCTGCTCCGCCGGCGTCCGCCCCGAGCGCAGGTCGCTCTTCAGGTCGACGATGATCTCCTGACCCCACTGCACGATGACCTCGGCGAGCAGGTGGGCCTTGGACGAGAAGTAGCGATACACGGTGGCCCGGGCGACACCGGCTCGATCCGCCACCTCGCGGATCGTCACCGCGTCGTAGCCTCCCTCGGAGGCGAGCACCCGCGCGGCATCGCGCACGCGGTCCCGCCGCTCGTGCTGGGGCGGGGTGAGCGGTCGTTGCAGCGTGGCCGTGGCGCGCACGCGCCGGATCTTCTCACGAAACGAGACGACGCACTAGAACGGCGTCTCGGTCTCCTCGCCCGCTTCGGGACGAGCTTCTGACGCGGGAGAGCGTGCAGCTCCGACGCGCCGGTAGCTCGTCACGATCCAGAGCCGTCGGCCCCGCCAGGCCTCCGCCCGACAGCGCGCTGCGCCGGGGGGGATCGCGATCACGGCCTGAGCGGCCTCTTCGGCGCCGGCCTCGACACCGTCGCAGACGAGGCTCAGCCGAGCGGGCTCGGGCGCGGCGAGAGCGAAGTAGTCGTCGATGCGCTCGAACTGGAACTCGTCGACCGGGCGCAGACCTTCGAACGCGACGTAGCTCCGCCCTTCGCGGAGCGCCTCTAGAATCGCGGCTCGACTCGCGTCGCGCGCCCAGACGTGCGTGGTGAGCAGGCGAAACACCCGCGCGTACGAGTCCACCGTGCCGCCGAGCGGGCCGAGCACGCGGAGCTTGGAGTGCGCGTCCACCGCGCCGACGATGCTGTAGGCCTCCGGGATCGCCTCCCAACGCGCCAGGTTGTCGGTCGGCGTCGGGATCAGCGAGCGCAGCATCCACGGCGTGGGCAGCAGCAGGCTCCGGGCCGCGAGGCCGACGCGCCTCGCCTGGGTCGCGTTCGCGTGCAGGTTCGCGATCTCGATTCCGTCCAGCCCGGCCAGGGCGAACTCCGCCGGCTCGATCTCCACGCGCTCCAGGTGCCCCAGGAACGCGAGCCCGCCCGCCTCGTGAATTCGCCGAACCAGCGCGATCGGGTCCTTGCGCTTGGTGGGCAGGGTCTCGATGCCGATCGCCAGGATGGAGCCTCCCCAGCCCCGAAGCTCGTAGCCGGGAATCAGCGTCACCCCGTGGACCCGACCCTGCGCGGCCGGAAGTCCGGGGCGGGTGTGCTCGGTGAGCGCGACCCACGAGACGCCCGCGGAGCGGGCCGCCTCCACGACCTGGCCGACGTTCCCCGGGCTGTCGTGGGAGTCGCGCGTGTGCACGTGGACGATGCCGCGCAGGTCGACGAGCCCGTTGGCCACCCGGTCGGCCACCGGGCGGGATCGACCCGTCGGCCAGGGCAGGGCCGAGCAGGCGAGGCTCAGGCCGAGCAACACCGGCAGGACGAAGTGTCTCCGCGGGGCGAACATGTCCATAGGATCGGCTTCCGGCGGGCGCTGGATGAGCGGTCGGGCGAACTCCCGAGATGGCTCGAGGGCCCGGCCGCTAGCCCTCGGTCGCCGCGCTCAGGTTCTGCATCAGCTGCTCGATCAGCGCCTGCTCCTCCGGAGTCGCGTCTCCGCCGCCACCCAGGGACGCGGTCATGCCTCCGTCTACCGGGTATACGCCGCCGGTGATGAACGAGGCGTGATCGCCGAGCAGGAACCGGACGAGGGCCGCCACCTCCTCGGACTGGCCGACGCGCCCGAGCAGGTGACCGCGCGCGAGGAGCCCCTCGGTGATCTCCTTGACGCCATGTGCCGGCCCGAGAATGGGTGTATCGATGACGCCGGGACAGACCGCGTTGACGCGGATGCCGTGCTCCGCGAACTCGACCGCGGCCGCCTTCACGAGGCCCACGACGGCGTGCTTGGTCGCGTAGTAGGAGGGCATGTTGCCCCCGCCGCGCAGACCCGCGACCGAGGCCGTGGCGACGATTGCGCCCCCTCCCGCCCGGATCAGCTCGGGTGCGACCGCCCGCAGGCCGAGGTAGACGCCGCGCAGGTTCACGGCCACGACCCGGTCCCAGATCTCGATGTCGCCGTCCAGAATCGTAGAGCCCTGGGCGATCCCCGCGTTCAGGTGGGCGAGGTGGAGTGCGCCGTAGCGCTCGACGGTCCGCTCGACCATGGCGGCGTTCGCCTCGACCTCGCTCACGTCGACCGGACACGCGAACGCCTCGCCCTGGGCCTCCGCGATCTCCTTGGCCACCGTCTCGGCCCCTTCGAGGTTCACGTCGGCGACGCAGACCCGGGCTCCCTCCGCCGCCAGCGCCTTCGCCGTCGCGCGGCCGATGCCTGAAGCGCCGCCGGTCACGATCGCTACCCGTTCGCTCAGTCCCTGGCTCATCGAGTTCTCCTCCCCGTCCGGGTGCAGAGCATCTGCGCCCGCATCATACGGCATGCGGTTCGCGCCGCGCGCGGCCGCTCCCCCCCTCAGTCGAGGGTGACGAAGATGCTCCGGCGCTTCCGGCCGTCGACCGCCCGGCTCTTGTGGCCGCGACCCGTCGTGTCCTCCGCAAGCAGGACGTCGCCGGGCTCGAGCACGCGGCGGGTCCCGTCGCCGACCTCGAGCTCGACCGGCCCGTCGAGGTTGATCACGTACTGGCGCCGCGGCGCGTTGTGAAAGTCCAGATCGTAGTCGCCGTCCGTCTCGCGGAAAAGGACGCCGGTCGCCTCTACCAGCTCCGAGAGCCTGCCGATCGCGCCCAGGTCGCGGAGATCGAGCTCGACGTCCTCGAAGTGCGACTCGCCGTCGTCCCCCGTGAATACGCGTGTGACTCGCATTGGCAGGATTATATCGGGCGGGGCGGGGCGCTGTCCGGCCGTGGGATCAGTGCCGGGCGGGCGGGGGCAGCATGAAGTCGCCTCCCTCGGGGGGAAAGGGGCCGCGGACCATGAGCCGGCCGAACTCGGGCGGCGGCGGCTCGGCTCGCACACGGACGTCGAGCCGGTCCGGGCTGAAGTGGATCGCGACGTCGTCCACCGGGCGGTCGATCTCCTCGAGCAGGGCCGCCAGCACGGGAACGCGGGGGCCGACGACGTCGTACAGCTCGAGGTGCCCGTCCTGGAGCGCCAGCGACACGACGACGTTCAGCGCCTCGGCGTAGAGAAGCTCGCTCTCCGCCTGCGAGAACTTGAAGCAGGCCTGCTCGTTCACGACGCCCAACAGGCGCGAGACCGGCTCCCGCTCCTCGAGCAGTCGATCGAGGAGCCAGAGGTCGCGCGGGACGCCGAAGTCGAGCGGGCGCAGGCCGGAACGACCGCCGCGAGAGCCCACCTCGGCGATGAAGCGGTGCTCCGGGACGACGCGAAAGCCGAACGGCTCGTAGTACTCGGGATGGTCGGTCGTGAGCTCCACCGTCTCGTAACGCTCGTCGCAGTAGCGGAGCGCGTCCTCCATCATCTGGCGGAACAGCCCTCGACGGCGATGCTCGGGATGCGTGCACACGGCGTGGATGCCGCCGACGCACTGCGCTCTGCCCATCCAGAAGAGGGGCATCTCGAGCACGCCGACGTGCGAGAGGAGCGCGCCACCCTCGGCGTACACAAAGGGCGTGCTGACCCGCTCCCACGCCCAGTTCAGCCGCCGAGCCCGGTCGGCGAGCGCCCGGATGCTGGGCGCCCAGGAGTCGAGCAGGCCGAACACTGCGTCGGAGAGGCCCGCGTCGACAGCGTAAGAGCGCTGGTACGGGCGCTGTGTCACGCGCCGGGCTCTCGGTAGAACTCCTGCAGGACGAAGTACGCCTGCTTCTTGATGCCGCGATCCGAGATGAGCCCCTTGCGGTTCCAGTAGTCCTGGATCCCGGGCAGCACGCGCTTGGGTGAGCGGAAGTCCTTGAGGATCCACGGGGAGAGCCCGCGCAGGAACGGGATCTCGCGCAGCATCCGGATCTGGTGTCGATACAGCTCGGCCTGGTAGTCCTCGGTCCAGCGCGTCCCGGGGTCCCCGCGGCG
>CAZLBF010000229.1:0-4811 GCA_964557495.1 uncultured Myxococcales bacterium
CCTGACCTCCAACGTTTCCCGCCTGTACCCGTGCGAGGCATATGTCGATCTCGAAGGCGATCGGCACAAAGCGATGGCCGATCAGATCGCCACGGTATCCAAACAGCGGCTACGGAAGAGGATCGGTCATCTGTCGGGCGAGCACATCAACGCTGTTGGCCGGGCGATCCGCGTCCAGCTGGCGTTGTAGCTTCGCTTCCGTTACTGAGGCTCGTCGACAAGCCCAGAGGCGTCCTCCAGGGCGTCAGAAGAACCGGGAGAGGCGCAGGGTCAGGAAGTCGTCGGCCGCGAAGCTCGCCAGCGAGTTCTCAGCGGCGACGTCGAGGAACAGACGGCTCGCGCGCTCGACCTTCCAGTGGCCGGCGAGCCGGCGCTCGGCCTCGATCGACAGCGCCACCGAGCCGTCCTCGCGATCGATCAGCCCGCCGAGCAGGAAGGCGGTGTCCTGGACGTCGTTGAGGACCCAGCGGGCGCCCAGGAAGAGGTCGTCCTCGAAGGCGGTCGGGGGCGCCTGGTCTTCCCTCACCGCCGAAGCGCGTCGAGAGCCACGCGGCCGAGGCTCAGGCCCGCGCCTCCCAGAGCTCGGCGAAGGCGTGGCCCTTGTGCTCGGTCTCGCGAAGCTCGTCGTCGGGCGAGGAGTCGGCGACGATGCCGCCGCCGAGGTGGAGGTAGAGCGCGTCGGCGCGCGCGACCGCGGTGCGGATCGCGATCGAGAGGTCGAGGCCGCCCGCGCCGTCGAGAAAGCCGATCGAGCCGGTGTAGATGCCGCGCCGCACCGGCTCCAGCTCCTCGATGATCTGCATCGCGCGGATCTTCGGGGCGCCGGTGATCGAGCCGCCGGGGAAGGTGGCGCGGAGCAGCGCGAGTGCGTCGCCCGGATCGTGCAGCTGTCCCTGCACCGATGACACCATGTGGTGTACCGTGGCGTAGCTCCGCAGCTCGGCCATGCGCTCGACGTGCACCGAGCCGGTGCGGCAGACGCGACCCAGGTCGTTCCGCTCGAGGTCGACGATCATGACGTGCTCGGCGCGGTCCTTTGCGGAGGCGAGCAGGTCCTTGGCCCACCAGCGGTCCTCCGCCGGCGTCGCGCCGCGCGGGCGGGTGCCCTTGATGGGGCAGCTCTCGACGCGGTCCCCCTCGACGCGCAGGAAGCGCTCGGGCGAGTTCGAGACGACCCGGAAGTCGCCCGCGTCGAGGTAGGCCGAGAAGGGCGCACCCGCGTGGGCCGTGAGGTGCGCGTAGAGCGCGGGCGGGACGTCCGACGCGACGGGGGACAGCTCGACGCGCCGCGCCAGGTTGACCTGGTAGACGTCGCCCGCGCGGATCCAGCGCTGGATCGCGCGCACGCCTGCGAGGAAGCGCGCCGCGCCGTCCGACTCCCGCGGGTGCGGAAGCGCGACTCGCTCCTCGAGCCGGCGCGCGTCGACCTCTGCGGCGCGAATCCGCTCCTCCAGGCGCGCGACCGCGGCGGCGTCGCTGCCGACCACCTCGCCGGTCAGGCGCACCGGGTCGTAGCGGTAGACGGCCCGGAAGCCGGCGAGCCAGACCGGCGGCGTCGCGAGGTCGTCCATGGCGAGCGCCGGTAGGCGCTCGAAGCTCCGCCCGAGATCGTAGGAGAGCGCGCCGACGAGCACCGCCGACCAGCGCTCTCCAGCCCCGGCGGTCGCGATCCACTCGAGAGCTGCCTCGAGCGCCTCGACGCCGCCCCGGAACTCGATCTCGGGATCGACCGCCAGGAGCGAGGTGCCCGATCCGCTGCCTCCGGGACGCGTGCCCCAGCCCTCGGCGCCCGCCGCGTCGAGCGCGCAGACCCGACCGGCGCCGCCGAGTCGCGCGACCAGGCGGTGGGGTGGGGGCGCGCTCCGCACGGCGCGACGGACGACTCGGGGCACGGCGCGAAGTTAGCGGATGCCGTACCCTCCAGGCCGCGGGGCCGGGGGGCCCGCGGCGACACTCGGGGGGCTCCGTGGCAGGCGACGCACCCTTCGCGGTACTGAACGAAGATGGAAGCTGCGACGAGGCGTACCGCGATCTGATCGACGACGACGGCGTCCTGGCCGTCCTCGACGTCATGATCCTCAACCGGGTGCTCGATCGCCGCTTCCTGGCGCTCCAGCGACAGGGTCGGCTCGGCTTCTACATGACCAGCACGGGCGAAGAGGCGACGACCATCGGCGCCGCCTACTGCCTGCGCGACGACGACCCGATCTTCCTGAGCTATCGCGAGCTCGGCTCGGTGCTGTGGCGCGGGGTGCCGCTCCCGCTCATGCTCAACCAGCTGATCGGCAACAGCCGCGACGTCAACCTCGGCCGCCAGATGCCGATCCACCACAGCTACCGCGACTGGCAGATCCAGTCGGTGAGCAGTCCGGTGGGAACGCAGCTACCGCACGCCTGCGGGTTCGCCTACGCGGCCAAGCTTCGGGGCACCGGACAGGTCGCGCTCGCCTTCCTGGGCGAGGGGACGGCGTCGGAGGGGGACTTCCACACCGCGGTGAACTTCAGCGGCGCCTTCAACGTCCCGGCCGTCTACGTGATCCGCAACAACGGCTACGCGATCTCTACACCCGAGTCCATCCAGACGGCGGCGAGCAACCTGGCCGCGCGCGGCGAGGGCTACGGCGTCCCCGGAGTCCAAGTCGACGGCAACGACCTGCTGGCCGTGGTCCACGTCGTCGGCCAGGCGGTGGAGCGCGCGCGACGGGGCGACGGTCCGACGCTGGTCGAGGCGCTCACCTACCGCGTGGGCGCGCACTCGACGGCCGACGACCCGTCGGCCTACCGCTCCGACGAGGAGACCGAGCGCTGGCTCCAGCTCGATCCCGTCGCGCGACTCGCGAGCCACGCGCGCTGGCGCGGCATCTGGGACGAGGCGCGCGAGACCGGCGCACACGCGAAGTGGGACGAGCAGATCTCGGAGGTGATCGCGGAGTGCGAGCGCTGGCCCCCTCCCCCACTCGAGTCCCTCTTCGAGGACGTGCTGCAGGCGGTGACGCCGCAGCTCGAGGAGCAGCGGGCCGCCTACCTGCGCTACTGGCACGCGAAGCAGAGCCAGCTGGACGAGGTGCCGTAGCCCGATGTCCGAGTCGAAGCAGCTCAACATGATCCAGGCGCTGAACGACGCGCTGGACCTCTACCTGGAGCGCGAGGAGCATGCCGTCATTCTGGGAGAGGACGTCGGCCTGTTCGGCGGAGTCTTCCGCGTGACGCAGGGGCTCCAGGAGAAGTACGGGTCGGACCGCGTCTTCGACACGCCGCTCGCCGAGGCGGGCATCGTCGGCATGGCGATCGGGATGGCCCTGAACGGGCTCAAGCCGATCGCCGAGATCCAGTTCGCCGACTTCATCTTCCCCGCCTTCGACCAGATCACGAGCGAGCTCGCCAAGTATCGCTACCGCTCGGGGGGGCAGTTCGCGCCCAAGGTGGTGATCCGGACGCCGTACGGCGGCGGGATCCGCGGCGGTCACTACCACTCGCAGAGCCCCGAGGCCTACTTCGCCCACACGCCGGGCCTGCGCGTGGTTCTGCCGTCGAATCCGTACCAGGCCAAGGGGCTGCTGCTCGCAGTGCTCGAGTGCCCCGACCCGGTCATCTTCCTCGAGCCCAAGCGCCTGTACCGCGCCAGCAAGGGGGACGTGCCGTCGGACTACTACACGCTTCCGCTCGATCGCGCGAACCTGGTGCGGCGCGGCAGCGACGCGACGCTGGTCGCGTACGGCGCCATGCTGCAGGTCGCGCTCGAGGCGGCGATGCTCGCCGAGGGCGAGGGCTACGACGTCGAGGTGATCGACCTGGTCTCGGTGGCGCCGTACGATCTCGAGACGGTGCTGCGCTCGGTCGAGACGACGGGCCGACTGCTCGTCGCGCACGAGGCGCCGCGCAGCTGTGGCTTCGGCGCCGAGCTGATCGCGGCCGTGCAGGAGCACTCGTTCACGTCGCTCGAGGCGCCGCCGCGGCGGGTCGCCGGCTTCGACACCCCGTTTCCCTACAGCCTCGAAGAACACTACCTGCCGGGCGCGGATCGGATCCTGTTCGAGCTCCGCGAGCTGATCGAGTACTAGCCCATGTTCCAGTTCAAGGTTCCCGACATCGGTGAAGGCATGGTCGAGGCCGAGGTCCTCGCGTGGCGCGTGGCCGAGGGCGACGTCGTCGAAGAGGATCAGGTGCTCGTCGATCTCATGACCGACAAGGCCGAGATCGAGATCCCGTCGCCCCGCGCCGGCCGCGTGCACCGGCTGCACGCCGAGGTCGGCGACATCGTGCCCGTCGGTGCGATCCTGATCGAGATCGACGACGATGCGTCGGGCGAGGCGGCGTCGCCTCCCCGTGAGCGCGCCGCGCCTCGGCCCGCGCCTCGACCCGCGGAGCAGGTGCAGCCCGAGGCGTCTGGCATACCCGAGCGACGCGAGCCGCCCGCACGGCCCGGTGTCCGGGAGGCAGGCGCGCAGGCCGGACAGCCGTCGACGCCCCCGGCGCATCACCCACCCGAGATGCCGGCGCGTCCGCGCTCGCGGCAGCTCGCGAGCGCCCGCGCGGCGCGCGTCGAGGCGGTGCCCGCAGTTCGCGAGCTCGCGCGGCGGCTGGGCGTGGAGCTGGAGCAGGTCCAGGGAACCGGTCCCGGAGGGCGCGTCATGCGGCGGGACGTGGAGCGCCACCAGGCGGGGGCCGCGCCCGAGTCGCACGTTGCCGTGTTCGCTGCGCCGGAGGCGGACGCGCCGGACTGGGAGCGTCGACCGCTGCGCGGCCTGCGCCGCGCGATCGCCCGACGCATGGTGCAGGCGCGCCGCAGCGCCGCGCACTTCACCTACGTC
>CAZLBF010000230.1:0-21448 GCA_964557495.1 uncultured Myxococcales bacterium
CCTGCTTGAGCGTCCCGATCAGGAGCGGCCCGTAGCCGTGCTCGCTCCTGTAGACCGATTCCAGGTGCGGTGAGATCTCGGCCACCTGAGCCTCGGAGTAGATCCGGACCGTCGCTCTGCCGCCGACCCAGAAGTGGAGACCGACGGCCGCAGCCACCAGACAGACTCCGACGGCCACGGCGATGCGCTTGCCGATCGAGACCTCGGTCCGGGGCAGCTTCGCCCGCCTCGGCGCCTTGGGGCGCTTGGCCGAGCGAGCCGGTCCCATCGGCTTGGGCGCAGCCGTCTCGTCTTCTGCCGCGGGGTCTCCCTCCGACCAGAGCGACCTCTCGGAAGCGGTGCGCAGGAAGCGGATCCGGACCTCGGCGAGGCGCGCGGCGTCCGTGGCGCCCGAGCGGTCGGACAGCCGCTCGTCGGTCGCAACGAGTAGCTCCCGGGCGATTTCCGGGATCCAGCCGTCTCCGAGCGTGTCGCGACTGGCCCCGAGCTCGGCCAGGTGCTCGGACAGCTTCTCCCGGTGATGCATGATCAAGCCGAGCGTCGCCGCGATCCGCGCGACGCGGCTCGATCGCTCGTCCTCCCAGTTGGTGAAGGCGGCCTCCTCGACGCGGGAGAGGATCGAGGTGTCGAGGCGGTCCAGGAGCCCGGGCGCGTCCCCGCTCGGCTCCGAGCCTCGCAGTCGCTCGCCCAGCGCGGCCTCGAGCTCGCGCAGGCTCGGCGAGTCGAAGACCGACGCGCACGGTGCCGCTGAGTGCGCGGATGCCGGTGCAGCCTGACCGGGGTCGAGTCTTCGGCGCTCGGCGGCGGCCAGCGTCCGGTTACCTCGGTAAGCTCCTCGAGGCGATTCCACAGTGCGACGTTGCAGGCGATCACCGCTCGCAGGACGTCTGGAGCCGGGAGTCGCGTCACCGCCGACTTCTTGGTGTCGCGCAGGCGCGTGCGGATCGGTGCGAGCGGCTCGCCCCGGCTGATCTGGTCCCTGGCCGCCTGGAACTCCCGCACCAGGTCTTCGAGGTCCGCGTCGGTGTGCTCGCCCGTCTCTGTGCCGAGCGCCTCGAGTGAGGGGGTCAACGTCGCCGGATCCAGCGCGACCCGCTTGCGGCCGTCGTCCGTCTCGGTCGACGCCAGCGTCACCAGGTAGTCCAGCAGGTTCCAGCGCTCGCCCAGGGCGCGCTCGTCCGCGACGCACAGGTCGAGCAGGGCGAGCACCTCGTCGGGGTTGCTCTCCTGGACTGCGGGCAGCGTGGCGCGAAGCTGGGAGAGGGGGAGATCGGAGACGAGGGAGAGAAGCTCCCGGGCGAACTCCACCCACGCCTGGTCGATCCGCTCGAGCTCGACGTGGAGCGGGGTCTGCTTCGCTGCTTCAGGCTGCTCGTCGGGGGACGCGGCCCTGCGTAGGCGGCCGCTCAGCTCCTGGGCGCGCTCCTGGAGCGAGCCCGAGGTCTCGGGCGGGAACGCGGGAGAGACTGCGCGGAGCGCCGCGCGGAGCGCGGCGTACCGCTTCAGTCTCCCCCGCACGTCCAGCTTGTCGCTCTGGCTCCCCTCCAGGCCCATCTGCTCCTCGTGCGGCAGGTCGTAGGCCTCTCGGCCGACCTGCCCGGTCGATCACCCGCCGGCAGTCCGGAGCCGGACCGCCGGCGGAGTTGCCTTACTTGTTCTTGTTCTTGCCCTGGCTCATGGCGCTGCCGCCGCCGCTGCTCTCGTCATCGACGCACTCGCCGTTGCCGTCGCAGGACTGGTCGACCGATCCGCCGGGACCGCCGTCGCCCTGACCCGGGTTGCTCGAGTCCACGCCGTCATCGTTGTTGCCGTGGCCCTGGTTGTCCTTACCGCCGTCTCCGAGGACATCGCCGTTCAGAGACTGGACGGCCTTGGTCCGGTTCGTGATGTCGTCCGAGATCACGATCGGCTCGCCCGCGTTCACGACCCGCTCCGCCATTGCGAATCCGGGTCCGAGGAACACGAGCAGGAAGGCGGCGATCACGCCGCTCAGCAGCACTCTGCTACAAGTTGAAGTGGGGGTCATTTTCGCTCTCCTTAAGCCTGGTGGGCCCTCGCTCACCGCCAGGAACTCCTCAATCGAATACCGTCAGCTGGTTCTCGATGATCAGAATGTCCAGAACGGGATCGGCTGGATCGATGTCGCCCGTTGCGGTGACGCGGAAGTTCGAGCGCGAGACCCCTTCCTGGTCGAACGCCGAGAGGGTGTACGTGTAGTAGGGTGCCTGGATCGTCTGCGCGTCGACGAGCGTTCCCTGGGCGTAGTCGAAGCCCAGCTCGTCGAACCCGTCCGCAAACATCGCGGCCTCGGTGAAGTAGCCCTGCTGGTCCGTCCAGACGGACTTCAGGACGTAGTACGCCTCGGCGCGCTTCGACTTGTGGACGAGGGTCATGAAGTTGGGAATCGCGATTGCCGCGAGAATCCCAATGATGGCAACGATGATCATCAGCTCGATGAGCGTGAAGCCGCTCTCTCGTGACCGTGCCCTCGATTTGGGCACTTCGAGCCTGATCTTGCCAGACACGCGTCGCTCCCTTACGCAACCGTTCGACCCGCCCGGCTTCCGCTCCCTGCGGGGCACCGGGGTAGGGCACTGGCTTTGCGTCACCGCCTTCCGGCGGCTTTGCCGATTCGGGGAGCACCTGCGGATTGTCGCGACTCCCCCCGGCGTCGCGATGGGCCTTCAGGATACTTCTCCCGACCCGTCACTATTTTCGGTCAATGTACATTTCGGAGCCCGCCGCCGATTTCTTGAGCGGAAGTGTGATCTCGCTCTCAGAATTCCGGAGATGCCTCTCGGCGCGCGAGCTTGCAGGACCGCCCTGCCGGTCGCTGTCTTCTCCCGTGCACAGGACTGCACTCTCCACGGGGAACACCGCGTGCGCGTCCCGCGCTGACCGAACGATAGAGCCGGATCGCGTATACTCGCCGACCTGCCGACGGCGATGCCGAGACTGCTGGTCCTGAGCGCGGCGCTGCTCTTCTCGACGGGGGGGGCGGCGATCAAGGCTACGTCTCTCACTGGCTGGCAGGTCGCCTGCTTTCGCTCCGGCGTTGCCGCGGCGGTGCTGCTGCTCTGCATGCCGGCCTGGCGCCGGGCCTGGAGCCTGCGCACGCTCGCGGTGGGCGTCGCCTACGCGACCACGATGGTCCTCTTCGTGCTCGCGAACAAGCTGACCACCGCTGCCAACACCATCTTCCTTCAGTACACCGCCCCCATCTACCTGCTGCTGCTCGCCCCCTGGCTGCTGCGCGAGTCGGTTCGACGCGCCGATCTGCTCCTGGTCGGAGCTCTCGGGGTCGGCATGGCGCTGTTCTTCGTGGGGACCGACCCGCCCCACCTCACCGCGCCCGACCCGGTGCGCGGGAACTGGCTCGCCGCACTCACGGGTCTCTCCTGGGCCCTCACGCTGCTCGGGCTGCGCTGGCTGGGTCGCGGCGAAGAGGCTCGCGACTCGCACGCCGCGGGCGCGTCGGTGATCGTCGGCAACCTGCTCGCCTGCGCCGTCTGTCTGCCCCTGGCGCTGCCGGTGCTGGGGAGCGGGCCGCTGGACTGGGTCACGGTCTCCTACCTCGGAGCGTTCCAGATCGGCCTGGCCTACGTGTGCCTCACGCGAGGCGTGGGTCGCCTGCGCGCGCTCGAGACGTCGCTGCTGCTGCTCTTGGAGCCGGTGCTGAACGCTCTCTGGGCCTGGCTGCTCCACGGCGAGGCACCCGGAGCCGCGTCCCTGGCGGGCTGCGGCGTCATCCTGCTCGCGACGCTCGCGCTGACCCTGCGCGGCCGCGACTGAGCTCGGCTCCGCACAGCTTTACATAACTTCACCTCTGCGACAGACGCGCGAAACCCCGGCGCTCTAGCTTCGGTGCTCGAGATCGCGATGCAGCGAAACCTCGAGTCATGAAGGAGCAAGCCATGGATCAGCGCGAACCTCGAAACTCCGGGAGCACGCCGGGGCCCGAATCGCGGGGCGGCCTCTTGGGTGGAGTCGTGGCGGCGGGCCTGCTGGCCGCGCTGCTCGCGTGCGCGGCGATCGTCTCGGTGCCGCTGGCCAGCGCGGCCTCGGGCTGGTGGGGTCGGTCGGGTCACTGGGGACATCACGGACACGGCGAGTTCGACCCCGAAGCGGCGCGCGCGCGGGCCGAGTTCGCGGCGAGCTGGGTGCTCGAGTGGGTCGACGCCACGGAGGAGCAGGAGGCGCAGGTGAGGGCGATCATCGCCGAGTCGGTCGAGGACCTGGCTCCGCTCACCGAGCGCCACCGGAGCAATCGAGACGCCTTCGTCGCCGCGTTCTCGCAGCCGACCATCGACCGCGAGGCGATCGACGCGATTCGCCAGGCGGAGCTTGATCTCGCCGAGGAGGCGTCGAGCCGACTGGTCGCGGCATTCGCCGACGTCGCCGAGGTGCTCACGCCCGAGCAGCGCGCCGAGCTGATCGAGCTCGCAGAGCGCTTCCACCGCTAGGTGCCGCTCGTGCGGACCGGAGCGTATAGACTGAGTCGTCGGGATCCCGCGGCGCCGGCTCTCGGGCCGGCGCCGTCCGGGACCGCGGCAGGGGAGGGAGCGATGAGAGACGGGCGAGTCGTCGCCGCGCTCGCGGTGCTGCTCGTGCTGCTCGCGGGCGGCTGCACCAAGCTCAAGCGGTCGGCCTACGACGGCTTCGGGCGGGACGGGTGGCAGCAGCCGGACCGCGTGATCGAGGCGCTCGAGCTCGAGCCGGGGGCCCGCGTGGCCGACCTCGGCGCCGGCGGCGGCTACTTCACCTTCCGCCTCGCCGATGCCGCGGGTCCGCAGGGTACGGTCTACGCCGTCGACGTGGATCCCGGGATGCTCGAGTACCTGAAGGAGCGCGCGCGGGAGGAAGAGCGGCAGAACGTCGTCGCGGTCGCCGCCGAGTACGACGATCCCCGCCTCCCCGAGGAGGGGGTCGACCTGATCTTCGTCTGCGACACCTATCACCACATCGAAGACCGCGAGGCCTACTTCGCTCGCGCGGGGCGCTACCTGCGTCCCGGTGGCCGCGTCGCGATCATCGACTTCCTGCCCGAGGGCTGGCTCCAGAAGATTTTCCCGCACGGTACGGCTCCGGAGGAGGTGCAGAGCGAGATGGCCGCTGCGGGGTTCCAACTGGAGCGCGAGCACGACTTCCTGGAGCGACAGAGCTTCCTGGTCTTCACGCGTAGCGGGGACGGGTGAGCCGAGCCAGCGGCGAAGCGACGCCGGCGCGATGACGAGCAGCCGATGACCGAGCAGGTCCTGATGATCGAAGACGACGCGAGGCTCGCCGAGATGGTCGGCGAGTATCTCGCTCCGCTCGGAATCGAGGTGACTGCGCGGCCGGACGCGGGCACGGGCCTCGAGCTGCTGCGGCAGCGTGAGTTCGACGCGATCATTCTCGACGTCATGCTTCCCGACTTCGACGGGTTCGAGGTCTGCCGCCGCGTCCGCGCGGAGTCCGACATTCCCATTCTAATGCTGACCGCGCGCGGCGACGAGCTGGATCGAATCGTCGGACTCGAGCTGGGGGCCGACGACTACCTGCCCAAGCCCTTCAACCCCCGCGAGCTGCTCGCGCGCCTGAGGGCGATCCTGCGTCGGCGCGGCGCGCCGCAGACGGAGGCCTCGACGGCTCTGCGCTTCGGGCGACTCGAGATCGACCGCGACGCTCGCGAGGCGCGCGTGGACGGCGAGGTCCGGCCGCTCACCGGCTACCAATTCGACCTGCTCTGCGCGCTGGCCGAGAGCGCCGGGCGCGTGCTGTCGCGCGACGCCCTGATGCATCGCATGCGCGGCGCCGCCCTCGAGGCGTTCGATCGCAGCATCGACGTACACGTCTCGCGCATCCGCGCCGCGCTCGAGGACGATCCGAAGCACCCGCGCCGGGTCATCACGGTCCGCGGAGCCGGGTACGTCTTCGCGCAGCGTCAGGACGAGGAGGCGGGCGAGTGATGCGGCGCCTCTACCTGCAGATCTACCTGAGCGTGGTCGGCATCCTGCTGCTCTTCACCCTGCTCATCTCCGTCGCGTGGCTCGTCGCGCCTCGCAGTGAGGAGGAGGTGCGCCTGTTCGAGGGCATCGGCGCGGTGGTGAGTGAGCTCCTGCCCGGGCCGGAGCGGCCCGTCGCCGAGCTGCAGGCTTCGCTCGAGCGACTCGGCGAGCGCCTCTCGGCCGACCTGGGCGTGTGGAACGTCGACGGAGAGCTGCTCGCCTCGGTCGGCGAGCCTCTGCCCGCTCCCGGGCCCGATCGAACCGCGGGCGGGATGATCCGGGCGCGCGGACCGGGGCCGAGCGTGGCGGTCCGACTGCCGGATGGGCGCTGGCTGATCGCGCGGCAGATGCACCACGGCCGCGCTCACGGCTGGCTCGCGGGGTTCGCCCTGCTCGCTCTCGTGAGTGCCGTCGGAGCCTACCCCGTGGTCCGCCGCATCACGCGCCGGCTCGAGCGCCTCCAGACCCGGGTGGACGAGCTCGGGGCCGGCGACCTCGCGACGCGCGTCCAGGTCGAAGGGAACGACGAGGTCGCGGAGCTGGCGCGCAGCTTCAATCGCGCGGCCGCTCGCATCGAGCGCCTGGTGAACGCGCAGCGCACGCTGCTCGCCAGCGCCTCGCACGAGCTTCGCACGCCGCTGACGCGCATCCGCGTCGCCATCGAGCTGCTCGGCGGCGACGAGCGACCGGAGCTTCGCGAGCGCGTGTCGAGGGACATCGCCGAGCTGGACGAGCTGATCGGCGAGCTGCTGCTGGCCAGTCGGCTGGCCCGGCTCGAGGAGCTGGAGCAGGTGTCCGAGGTCGACCTGCTCGCGCTCGTCGCGGAGGAGGGGGCCCGCACCGGAGCGGACGTGGCCGGGGAGCCGGTCCGCATCCAGGGCGATCCCCGCATGCTGCGGCGCCTGGTTCGGAACCTGCTCGAGAACGCGCGCCGCCACGCGGCCGAGTCGCCCGTCGAGGCGTCGGTCGTCGCCCTCGGCGAGGCGGGGGCGCGACTTCGCGTGGCCGACCGGGGTCCCGGGATCCCGGAGGCGGAGCGGGAGCGCGTCTTCGAGCCCTTCTATCGTCCGCCGGGCACGCGAGAGAGCGCCGAAGGCGTCGGGCTGGGCCTCGCGCTGGTGCGCCAGATCGCGCGGCACCACGCCGGCGACGCGCGCTGCCTCGCCCGGGACGGGGGCGGGACCTGCCTCGAGGTGGACCTGCGGGCCCCGCAGCTCCGTTCCGACTAGGCGAGACGCCTCACTGGTGGTCTAATCGGCCTGAATCACTGGAGGTCTGGACTTCGATGGAGGAAGAAGAGCGAGAGATCGAACGCAGCGAGACGGGGATCCGCATCCTGCTGAGCCTGCTCTTTCTGATCATCGCGCGCGTGGTAGAGACGGTCCTGTTCGTGGTCATCCTGTTCGAGCTGCTCTACGCCCTGATCACCAAGGAGCCACCCGGCGAGCGCGTGCGCCAGTTCGCGAACCGCACGATCAGCTACTTCTACCGGATCGGCCGCTTTCTGACGTACAACGAGCATAAGGCACCGTTCCCGTTCGCCGAGCTGCCCGACGAGCTAGAGCCCACCGGGTCCGGCTACCGAGCCGAGGAGCTCTCCGACGAAGAGCTCTCCGACGAGGAGTGATCCCGAAGCGGGCACTCCGGGGAACGGCATGAGTCAGATCTACGACGCGATCATCGTGGGTGCGGGAGTCTCCGGCTCCTGGATCGCGAACGCGCTGGTGCAGGGGGGCATGCGCTGCCTGATGCTCGAGGCGGGACAGCAGTTCACGCGCGACAGCTACCCCAGGAACGAGCTGGACGCGAACGCGCAGCTCTACTGGGGAGGCGGCACCGAGCTCACGAACGACGCCAGCATCGCCCTGCTGCGCCCGAAGGTGGTGGGCGGCGGCTCCGTGGTCAATCAGGCGCTGCTGGACCGCTTCGACGACGTCGCGCTCGACGCCTGGCGCGAGACCTCCGGCGTCGACTTCCTCGCGCGCCGCGAGCTCGATCCCTGGTACGACCGCGCCTCCGACCAGATCCGGATCCAGACGGTTCCCGAGGCCTTCGCGAACGGGAACGCCGGCGTGTTCCGGCGCGGCTTCGAGGCCAATGGCTACCGCCTGGCGCCCCTCGAGCGGGCCCAACGCGATTGCCGCTTTCAGGACGGCAACAGCTGCATCGTGTGTCTGGCCGGCTGCCCGATCGACAGCAAGCAGAGCACGCCCGTGACCGTGCTCCGGCGCGCGCTCGAGAGCGGCCTCGAGCTGGTCCCGGAGTTCGAGGCGCAGCGCGTGGAGGAGAGCGGCGACGAGGTTTCCGTCACCGGAGTCGGGGCGGACGGTGCCAGCGTCACCCACCGGGGGCGTCGCCTGGTGCTGGCCTGTGGAGCGATCGGCAACTCGCGCCTGCTGCTCGCCTCGGACTTCGAGAGCAAGCTGCCGGCGCTCGGCCGCGGCTTCTACACGCACCCGCAGTACATGCACCTCGCCTTCTACGACGAGACGATCGACGCCTTCAAGGGGCCGCTGCAGTCGTACAAGTCGGACGACCCCTCCTTCCGCCGCAATGGCTTCAAGCTCGAGAACGTGTTCGCGCCTCCCGTCGGCCTGGCCCTGCTGGTTCCGGGCGTCGGCGCGATCCACCAGGGTCGCATGCGCCGCCTGCGCCACATCGCATGCGTCGAGGTGGCCGTCCGCGACACGAACCCGGGGCGGATCCGGCTGACGCGCGGCGGGGGCCTGGTCATCGAGAAGGTGCTGAACGACGAGGACCGGCGCCGTCGAGCCCGCGGCTTCGAGGCGGTGCGCAACATCTTCACCTCCACCGGTGCGCGAGAGATCGTCGAGGGGAGCATCGCGATCGGCCTGCACCTGATGGGGGGCTGCAGCCTGGGCGTCGACGCCGCCACGTCGGTCGTCTCCCCGGAGTTCCGCCTGCACGGCTCCCGCAGCATCTACGCCGCGGACTCGAGCGTGTTCCCCAATGCACCGGGCATCAACCCGTCGTTCACCATCATGGCGCTCTCGCTGCGAGCTGCGGGAGAGATCCTCCAGGGGGCGCGGGCGTGACGTCGCGACACCTGAGCCCGGGGCAGCTTCAGGGCCTGCTCAAGGTCGGCGACCTCCTGATTCCCGGGGACGCCGAGCTTCCCTCGTTCTCGCAGTCCGGGGCTGCAGACCACGTCGACCGGATGCTCGACTACATGTACGAGGGGGACCGGAGCGGCGTGAAGTTCCTCTTTGGCCTGTGCCGGCTCCTGCCGCGGCTGCTGATCCGGGGTCTGCTGCGGCTCACCGAGCGACCCCCGTCGCTGCCGCGGTTCCTCGCCGCGGCGCTGCGGACGATCGGAATCGGCATCAAGGGCCCGGTGATGACGCTCTACTACTCCGACGTCGTCGAGGGGTTCGCGATCCACGAGGGACTGGGCTACGACCCGGTGGTCCACGCGCCGAGCGGCGGAGAGGACTGAGGGGTGCCCGGCTCGCGGTTCCTCCGGCTCGCGCAGTCTGGCCCTGGCCCGCGAACTCACCGTCTTCGAGTCGTTGCGAACGGGCGCGGAAGTCCTGAGACTGTCCGCCCACGATCCCGAAGGTAGAGACCATGTCCCAAGAGCCGACCCGCTCCGATGCGCCGCAGCCGCATCGGCCCACCCCGAGCCCCTACATGCTTTCGGTGATCCTGTTCGCGATGGGTCTCTGGTTTCTCTACGACGGCTTCTTCAGCCAGAAGTTCGCCGAGGAGTCCGCCGAGCACCTGACCTTCAACCGGGTCGGCGCGTTCGTGCTCCTGGGATGGGCCGCCATCGACTTCTACCGCATGCGCAAGCGACAGCTCGCGCGGGCGGAGGCGACCGCGCCCCCGGCGGAATCGCCCCCCGAACCCGGCTCCTGAGCGCAGGCGGCTCCGGAGCTCAGCTAGGAGGGGCTCAGCGGGATTCGGGCGAGGCGATCACTCTGGCGTCGCGCAGGCTCGCGATCTCGTCGCGGCCGAGTCCGATCTCGCCGAGCACCTCCTCGGTGTGCTCGCCCAGCAGGGGAGCCGGGTGTCGGATCTCCGAGGGCGTGCGGTCGAATCGCTCGGGGGGGCGCGCCTGGCGCATGCGCCCCGCGTGCGGGTGCTCGCCCTCGATGATCAGCTCGTTCTCGACGATCTGCGGGTGCTCGAGAAGCTCCTCGCGCGTCAGGATCGGGGCGCAGGGAACCTCGGCGGCGTCCAGCCGCTCGAGCCACTCGGACGTCGTGCGGGTGCGCAGCACCGAGGCCATGAGCTCGATGCGCGCGTCCGCGTGCTTCACCATGCCCGCCGCGGACTTGAAGCGCCGGTCCTCGAGCCAGTCCGGGCGCTCTACCGCCCGGCAGAAGGCCTCCCACTCGCGCGGTGCGACGGTGCCCGCGGTCATGTAGCCGTCCCGTGTCTCGAAGACGAGCTCGCGCGCGTCGGGCGGGCGCGAGACTCCGATGTCGTCGCCGATGTAGGTCTGGCGCGCCATGCCCTCGGGCCACATGAATGACACCACCGCGTCGAGCATCGCGAGCCGCACGTGCTGGCCCTCGCCCGTGCGCTCCCGCGCCAGCAGCGCCGCCGTCATCGCCTGTGCCGCGGTCACGGCGGTGAGCTTGTCGGGCACGATCAGGCGCAGCATGCGCGGAGGTCCGGTCGTTCCCCCCTGGATCGAGGCCAGGCCGGAGAGCGCCTGGATCACCGGGTCATACACACGTTTGTGTGCATAGGGACCGGTCTCACCGAAGCCGCTGATCGAGACGTAGACGAGGTCGGGCTTCAGCTCGCGCAGCGCCTTCTCGCCGATGCCCATGCGCTCGGCCGCGCCGGGTCGGAAGTTCTGCACGAAGAGATCCGCGCTGGCGACGAGGCGCAGCAGCACCTCGAGGCCACCCGGCTGCTTGAGGTCGAGGGCCAGCGAGCGCTTGCTGCGGTTGGTCGTGGCGAAGATCGGAGCCATGCCGCGGCCTCCGCCGCCGAAGCCGCGCGTCAGGTCGCCGGAGAGGGGCTCCACCTTGATGACCTCGGCACCCTGGTCGCCGAGGATGCGCGTGGCCACGGGGCCCGAGATCATCTGGGTCACGTCTACGATGCGGTAGCCTGCGAGGGGTCCGGGCACGCTCTCTCCTTCAGTCGTACAGCTCGCCGGCGATCGGTGCGGCCGCCTGCTAGTGGCCCGCGAGCGGGGCGACGACCTGCTCCGCGAACGGCTCCACCACCTCCATGTCGGTCCCCTGGATCACGACGTAGCTGATCCCCGTCTGCTCGCGCAGCTTCTGGAGCCGATCCTGGATCTCGGAGCCGGGTCCGGTCAGGAAGAGGGGGCAGTCGATGATCTCGTCGAGCGACATGCCGGTGCTCTTCGACAGCATCTCGCGGATGCCCGAGGGGTCGTCGGTCAGCGAGACCATGAAGGCGAGGCAGCTCAGCTCGACCGATTCCGGGTCCCGGCCGGCCGAGTCGATGCCCGCGCGGATCCACTCGATCTTCTGGCGCACGCGCGCCGGCGCCAGGTCCTTGGCCGTGTCCGCGGTCACCCGGCCCTCGGGGAGCGCCGCAGTGATCCCGACGATGTCGGCGCAGCGGCCGGCCAGCCCGAGCATGCGTCTGCCACCGCCCCCGATCAGCAGTTTCGGCTCCGAGGCGGGCGGAAGCTCCACGGCCTGGGCGATCTCCTTGATCTGGTAGTGCTTGCCCTCGAAGCTGGTTCGCTCCTGCGTCCACATGGCGCGGATGATCTGGAGCGCCTCCTCGAGCCGCTCGATCCGGACGCCGATGCGGTCGTAGGGCATGCCCGCCTCGACGTAGTCGGTCTCCATCCAGCCGGCGCCCAGGCCGAACTCGTGGCGCCCGCCCGAGAGGAGCTGGATCGTCGCCGACGCCTTGGCGTAGACCACGGGGTGGCGGTAGTCCACGTCGTAGACGAGCGAGCCGACGTTGAGCCGCTCCGTGGCCGCGGCGGCTGCGGCCAGCGCCGCGATCGGATCCCACTGGGTGCTGAAGTGGTCGGGAACGAAGAGCGTCGAGTAGCCGAGCTGCTCGATCTTCTGCACCCGCTCTCGCCAGCTCTCCGCGGGCAGCGTGCCCGCCTGCAGCCCGAACCGGAACGGCTTGGTCATGGCGTCTCCTCGTCTGCCGGGTGTGGGATCATACCGGAATGGGGATGCTGCTCGAAGGTCGCTGGAGCGACGAGAACGCCCCGCGCACCCGCCGCGACGGGCGCTTCGTCCGCGCCGAGTCCCACTTTCGGGAGCGCGTGACCGCCGACGGGTCCTCCGGCTTCGAGGCCGCGGCGGGCCGCTACCACCTCTACGTGAACCGCGGCTGCCCGTGGGCCTACCGCGCACTGCTCTACCGCAGCTTGAAGCGGCTCGAGGGCGCGATCTCGCTCTCCGCCACGCTGCCCGGGATGGGGCGGCAGGGCTGGGAGTTCGGGGACGGCCCCGGCTCGGGCGCGGATCCGATTCACGATGCCCGCTACCTGCACGAGATCTACACGGCCGCCGACCCCGGCTACACGGGGCGGGTCACGGTCCCGGTGCTCTGGGACCGGGAGACGGCCACGATCGTGAACAACGAGTCGTCCGAGATCATCCGCATGCTGAACGGCGAGTTCGGCGCGCTCGGGAACGATCTCGACTTCTATCCCGAGCCCTGCCGCGGCGAGATCGACGAGGTCAACGACTACGTCTACGACCACGTCAACAACGGCGTGTACAAGGCGGGATTTGCTGCAACCCAGGAGGCGTACGAGGCGGCATTCGACTGGGTCTTCGAAGGGCTCGACCACCTCGAGGCGCGCCTGGCCGAGCGTCGCTACCTGGTCGGCGACCGGATCAGCGAGGCGGACTGGCGCCTCTTCGCGTCTCTCGTGCGCTTCGACGCCGCCTACTACACCCAGTTCAAGTGCAACCGGCAACGCCTCGTCGACTACCCGAACCTCTGGGCCTACACGCGCGAGCTGTATGCCGTGCCGGGTGTCGCTCCGACGGTCGATCTGGCGCACATCAAGGGGATCTACTTCGGGGGGGCGACGAACCCCGATCCGCGCCGCATCCTGCCGCGCGGACCCGAGCTCGACTTCGACGCTCCCCACGACCGCGACCGGATCGGCCCACCCGACGCGCGCTTCGCCTGACGACGCGCGTCCGGCTGCGCCGCGCGCCCGGTGATCTGAGGTAGCCTGAGCGAGCGATGGCCTTCCAGTACGCGAGCGTGGTTCCGTGGGGGCGCTCGTACGACGAGTACCTGCGCATGTTCGACCTCGGCGCCGCAGAGCTGGGCGGGCGCATCCTGGGGTGCGGCGACGGGCCGGCCAGCTTCAACTGCGAGATGAGCCGCAGGGGGCGGCGAGTCGTCTCGGTGGATCCGCTGTACCGGCTCGGCCGCGGCGAGATCGAGCGGCGCATCGAGGAGACCTACGACGACGTGATCGGCCAGACCCGGCGCGAGCGGCACCGGTTCGTCTGGGACGCGATCCCCTCGGTCGAGGAGCTGGGGCGGGTCCGCATGACCGCCATGCGCGCCTTCGTCGGCGACTACGACGCCGGGAGGCGCGAGGGGCGCTACCTCGCAGCGGGCCTGCCGCAGCTGCCGTTCGAGACGCGCCGCTTCGATCTCGCGCTCTGCTCCCACCTGCTGTGCTTCTACACGGAGCCGCTCTCGCTCGAGTTCCATCGCGAGGCGGTCCGCGAGCTGTGCCGGGTGGCGCGAGAGGTCCGGATCTTCCCCCTCGTCGACGTGAACGGGGTGCCCTCCGAGTACGCCGCGACCCTCGAGCGCGAGCTCAAAGCCGAGGGGCTCGAGGTCGAGACCCGGCGCGTTCCCTACGAGTTCCAGCGCGGCGGAGACCGGATGCTCCGCCTGCGGACCCGCTGAGTCGCGGAGGAGCGCCCGATCGAGGGGGATGGTACCGTCCTGGCGGCCTGCGCGATGCCCTGCGCGCCGTCCGCGGGTCGCCGGTTCATCGAACGGGGGAACGCATGGCCGACACATCCTTCGACCTCGTCCTGATCGGCGCCGGGCCGGGCGGCTACGTTGCCGCGATCCGCGCGAGTCAGCTCGGCCTCTCGACCGCGATCGTCGAGCGCGAGAACCTCGGCGGAGTCTGTCTCAACTGGGGCTGCATCCCGACCAAGGCACTGCTGCGCACCTCCGAGATCCACCAGCTGCTGCAGCACGCCGACCAGTTCGGCTTCAGCGTGTCGGACGTGTCGTTCGACCTCGCGAAGATCGTCGCGCGCTCGCGCAAGGTCGCCGAGCGCCTGTCGAAGGGCGTGAGCCACCTGCTCCGGAAGCACAAGGTGACGGTGTTCGACGGCCAGGGACGGCTCGCGGGAGACGGCAAGGTCCTTGTCGAGCAGGAGGGGGGCAAGGTCGCGGAGCTACAGGCCCGGAACGTCGTCGTCGCGACGGGCGCTCGCCCGCGCAGCCTGCCGGGAATCGAGCCCGACGGCGAGCGGATCTGGACCTACCGGGAGGCGCTGGTCCCCGACGCCATGCCCGGCTCGATCCTCGTGATCGGCTCCGGCGCGATCGGGATCGAGTTCGCGAGCTTCTATCGCAACCTCGGCGCCGAGGTGACGGTCGTCGAGATCCTGGATCGGGTCCTCCCGCTCGAGGACGAGGAGATCTCGGCCCTCGCCGAGAAGTCCTTCCGCAAGCAGGGGATGAAGATCCACACCAGCGCGAGCGTGACCTCGCTCCGGCACACCGACCAGGGCGTGGTTGCCGAGATCGAGGTCAAGGGGGGCAACGACCTGAGCGTCGAGGCCGACCGGGCGATCCTCGCGGTGGGCATCACTGGCAACGTCGAGGACCTCGGCCTCGAGGAGGTCGGCGTTCGGGTCGAGAGCGGGCACATCGTCGTCAACGAGTGGCTCGAGACCGGCGTGCCCGGCGTATACGCGATCGGCGACGTGGTCGGCCCGCCGTGGCTCGCGCACAAGGCGATGCACGAGGGCGTGCTCTGCGTCGAGAAGATCGCCGGCGAGAGCGATCTGCAGCCGCTCGATCCCCTCGCGGTCCCCGGCTGTACCTACTGCATGCCGCAGGTCGCCAGCGTCGGGCTCACGGAGCAGGCCGCTCGCGAGGCGGGCCACGAGGTGCGGGTCGGACACTTCCCCTACGTCGGGAACGGCAAGGCGATCGCGCTCGGCGAGAGCGAGGGCCTGGTCAAGACCGTGTTCGACGCGAAGACCGGAGAGCTGCTCGGGGCCCACATGATCGGCGCCGACGTGACGGAGCTGATCCAGGGCTACGTCATCGCGCGGACGCTCGAGACCACCGAGCGAGAGCTGATCCACACGATCTTCCCGCATCCGACTCTCTCCGAGACCATGCACGAGGCGGTGCTCGACGCGTTCGGGAAGGCGCTCCACATCTGAGCCCACCCGCGGGGGAGGCCGACATGGCGAGGCAGCGAACGCTCCGCACCGCGGTGCCGATCCTGCTGGCTCTCTGCGTCGTCGGGCACGCGAGCGCCCTCCGCGCCGAGCCCCCGAGCGGGCCGGTGCTGCGCGTGGGAACGAGCGGCGATTACGCCCCCTTCTCGCTCGAAGGTCGCGGCTTCGACGTGGACGTCGCGGAGCGCTTCGCGCAGGAGACCGGCATGCGCATCGAGTGGGTGCCGTTCCGCTGGCCCGAGCTCGGGGACGCGGTCGCGGCGAACCGCTTCGACGTCGCGATGAGCGGGGTGACCTGGAGGCCGGAGCGCGCGCTGGTCGGCTTCATGACCCAGGCGGTGGCAGCGGGTGGACCCTGCCTGGTGGGATCGGCGGAGCCGGCGCGCATCGCGGTCAACCGGGGCGGGATTCTCGAGCGCTGGGTCCGGGAGAGCTTCCCCGACGTCGAGGTGGTCGCGGTCGACGACAACCTCTCGCTCCCGGAGCGGCTGCGCAGCGGCGAGGTCGAGGCCTTTGCCACCGACAGCTTCGAGGTCGCGCACCTGGCTCCCGAGGAAGGGGTGGCGCGGCGCTGCGAGCCCCCGCGCGATCGCAAGGTCTACTGGGTCGCACCCGCGCGCGTGGGCGATCTGGGACAAGTGCTCGACGCCTGGCTCGACCTGAACGAGGCCGCGCTCGACGAGCTGCGCCGGACCTGGCTCGGGGGGGCCGCCCCGCGCGATCCCGTCGATCACCTGGTCGACCTGCTCGCGCGGCGCCTGGCCTTCATGCCCTTCGTCGCCGCCTGGAAGCGCGAGCACGGCCTCGACATCGAGGACGCGGCGCGCGAGGCGAGCGTGCTCGGCGAGGTCGAGTCGAGCGCGCGGACGCTCGGCCTCGAGGTTGAATCGACGCTCGAGCTCTTCCGCGTACAGATCGAGCTCGCAAAGAGCATTCAGCGCCGTACTCCCGCGGGCGTGGCGCCTCTGGAGCTCGCGCGCGTGCGACCGGTGCTGAGCCGCCTCGGCCGCCGGATCCTGCTGACGCTGGCCTACGTCGCGCCGATCGCCCCCGCCGATCTGAGCGGCGCGCGTCTGGGACCGCTCGAGGCGGTCCTCGAGCAGGAAGAGCTGACCCGGCTCGCAGCCGCCCTGACCCGGGTGAGGCCGACCGCTCCGGCCCCGTGAGACGGGCCCTCGCGACGACCCTGCTCGCACTCGCGGCCTGCGCGGGGCCCGCGCAGACGATCCCGACCGGGGTCTTCCGGGCCGAGCGGGCGAACACCGGAGCCGAGCGCTACTCGGCGTGGTTCGCCGACTCAGACGGCCGGGTCCTCTACTTCGGGCTGAGCCCGTTCTGGGAGCTCTGGTGGCAGAGCGACGGCGACGCGCGCGCCGACCTGGAGCAGCCCGGGGACCACCTGATCGGTCGCTTCGACCTGGAGGCCGAGCGCTTCCTCGAGCCCCTCCGCGTGCGCCGCCGGGCTCCCGACGTCCGCTCGTCGGTCTGGGACGTGCTCGTGCACTCCAACGGCCGCATCTACTACACGACCTACTTCGAGGAGCTGGGGTCGGTCAGGCCCGACGGGAGCGACGTCAGGTATTTCGAGGGGATCGGGGTCGGGTTCAATGAGCTGGTCGAGGGGCCGGACCAGCGCATCTACGCGACGCGCTACTCGGATGCGCCCGCCGACCCCTCGCTGCGGAGCTACGGATCCGTCGCGGTGCTCGCACCCGAGGGAGCGCTGCTCCGCGAGTTCCGCTTCGACGCGCGCGAGGGAGCGTTCGTCGCGCCGAAGAGCCTCGCGGTCGACCCCCACCGGCGCGAGATCTGGCTGAACACCGACACGTTCATGGCGGACGGATCTGTCGCACACGAGTGGATCCGGCTGTCCGCGGAGGGCGAGGTACTGGGCCGTGGCACCTCGCCCGAGGTCCTGTTCGTGGCCTTCGATGCGCGCGGCCGCGGCTGGTTCGCGGAGGACGCCTCGGGCGAGCTGCGGCTCCGGATCCGCGAGCGGGGAGCCTGGACCCACACCCTCTCGCTCGGGCCGCGGGACGCGCTCGACTTCGTGCAGGACATCCGCTTTACGGCCCAGGGGGCCCTGCTGGCGCTCTGGTCCGGCCGGGTGATCTCGGTCGAGCCGGGCGAGGGCGGCTTCCGGGTCGCCGACTTCCGGCTCGAGCTGCCTCCGGACTGCGCGCCCCCGGAGAGCCGCTCGCTGCTGTACACGGCCGTGATCCACGGGGAGGCGCTCTACGCGACACTCTTCTGTGGCCCTACGATTCTCCGCGGACAGCTACAATAGAGGCCAGCCCAAGAATGAGAGGGGACAGTATGGGCAACATTGCCCGGATGCTGCAGCGGCGCTCGCCGGTCGTACACCCGTGCGCCCCGGACGAGAGCGTCGCGGTGGCCGTGACGCTCATGTCCGAGCAGATGGTGGGGGTCGTCCCGATCATCGAGGCGGGCCAGCTGATCGGAGTCTTCAGCGAGCGGGACCTGCTGCGGCGAGTGATCGCTCCAGGGCTGGCGCTCGAGAAGATCCAGCTGCGCGACGTGATGACGCAAGACCCGGTCACGTCGACGCCGGGCGAGTCGCGGCTGGTGGCCCTGCACAAGATGCAGGTGGCGGGCTGCCGGCACCTGCCCATCGTCGCGGCCGCCGATGGCACCGTCATCGACATGCTCTCGCTGCGCGATCTCCTGTTCGACGAGATCGACGAGCGGAAGGGCGAGATCGAGGACCTCAGGCGCTACATCCAGGGGACCTAGGCGCCCCGGCCGAGGGTTGACCGGCTCCCGGGGCATTCCTAGCCTCGCGCGCGGGCAGGGGGTCGCGAGATGCGCGTAGCGCTGGGCCAGATCAACACGACGATCGGCGACTTCGCGGGAAACCTCGAGAGGATTCGAGGGGCCGTGGAGCGCGCGCGCAGCTCGGGAGCCGACCTCGTCCTGCTCCCCGAGCTCGCGATCTGCGGCTATCCGCCCATGGACCTGCTCGAGCGGCCGAGCTTCCTGCAGGACCAGACGCGCGCGCTCGAGGCGCTCGTGCCGGAGTCGCGCGGGATCGCCATCGTTTGCGGCGCGATCGTGCCGGCGCCGCAGGGCAGGGGGAAGAGCATCGCGAGCGCCGCGGTCGCAATGGTCGACGGCAAGATCGCCCACGTGCAGGCCAAGACGCTGCTCCCCACCTACGACGTGTTCGACGAGGCCCGCTACTTCGATCCCGCCAGCGAGCGCCGCCTGTGGTCGTTTCGGGGGCGACGCATTGGCCTCGCGATCTGCGAGGACGTCTGGAGCGGGGAGTTCTGGGACGAGCGACGGCCTTACCCGACCGATCCGGTCGCGGAGCTTGCGGAGGCGGGCGCCGAGGTGATCCTGGTCGCCTCCGCGTCCCCCTGGGAGCAGGGGAAGATCGCGCTCCGCGAGGCCATGCTGCGCGACGCGGCGCGCCGCCACGGGGTCCCCTTCGTGTTCGCGAACTCGATCGGCGGGAACGACGAGCTGGTGTTCGACGGCGCGAGCTTTGCCGTCGACCGCGAGGGCACGGTGGTGCTGCGCGGGGCGCGCTTCGCCGAGGACTTCCAGATCGCGGACCCCTTCGAGACCGGCCGGCCGGAGGCGGCGCCCGTCGAGCCGGACATCGACCTGCTCGAGCGCGCGCTCGCGCTCGGAGTCCGCGACTACCTGCACAAGCTGCAGCTGGAGACCGCGGTGATCGGCCTCTCGGGAGGCATCGACTCCGCGGTGACCGCCGACCTGGCTGCGCGCGCTCTCGGACCCGAGAACGTGCTCGGGGTCCTGATGCCGGGCCCGTACTCCTCTTCGCACAGCCTGGAGGACGCCGAGGCGCTGGCGCGCAACATCGGCATCGAGTCCCGGGTGGTGCGGATCGAGTCGATCTACAAGAGCTTCGTCGAGCAGTACCGCGTGCTGTTCGGTCCCCGGGAGAGCTACGGCATCACGCAGGAGAACCTACAGGCGCGGATCCGTGGGACCACGCTGATGTCGGTCAGCAACCTGGAGGGCCGCCTGGTCCTGGCGACGGGCAACAAGAGCGAGCTCTCGGTCGGGTACACGACGCTCTACGGCGATCTGGCCGGGGGCCTCGCGGTGATCGGCGACGTGTTCAAGGGGGACGTCTACCGGCTGGCGCACCACTCGAACCGGAGCGGACCGCGCATTCCCGCCCACACGATCGAGAAGCCGCCGTCCGCCGAGCTCGCACCCGACCAGCGCGACACCGACTCGCTGCCTCCCTACGAGGCGCTCGACGAGATCCTGCGCCAGGTGCTCGAGCGCGGTCTCCCGGCTGGCGAGGTCGTGCCGCCGCCCGGTGCCGACCTCGACACCGTCCGCTGGGTGCTGCACCAGATCGACCTGAACGAGTACAAGCGCCGGCAGGCGCCCATGGTGCTGCGGGTGAGTCCCAAGGCGTTCGGGCTGGGCCGCCGCCTGCCCATCGTGCACCGGAGCGGCTGGGGTGTCTGAGTCCACCCGGCTGAGGAGCATAGCGATCGCGCTGCTGGCGAGCGCGCTCACTGCGTGCGCGATCACCGAGTTCCTGCTCGAGCCGAAGCGCGAGGACCTCGGGCGCTGGACGCGCGAGGCGGAGCAGCTTCGCGAGCTCTCCTTTCTCGCTCCGGTCGAGGTGACCTGGATCGAGTCGTCGCAGATCCCCGACATCACACGCGCCGAGATGCTCGCCGAGCTTCCGCCCGGCTTCGTCGAGTCGTATCGCGATGCCTATGCGGCGCTCGGCCTGCTGCCCCCGGACCTCGACCTGATCGAGGCACTGACCCGGCTCCAGGAGGACCAGCTCGTCGGCCTCTACAGCACGCGGCTCCGGGTGATGTACGTGGTTCTGGGAGATCCGGGCTCCAATGGCTACGAGAACACGACGATTCTCGTGCACGAGCTGGTCCACGCGCTGCAGCACCAGCACTTCCCCCAGATCATCGCGCTCCTCGAGGGCCTGCGGCGCAACGACGACGTCGTCTCCGCGATCGCGTCGGCCATGGAGGGGGACGCGTCGTTCACGATGCTCGGCGCTCGAGAGCTCGAGAAGCGCAACCTGGAGAGCGCTCTGGCGCTCAGTCAAGCGATGATCGTCGAGTTTGAGCACCCGACGGGCGTGATGGCGACCCTCCCGCGCTTTCTGACCGTCTCGCTGATGTTTCCGTACGCCTACGGGATTCTCGTCGCGGGCGAGCGCTGGGAGGCGGAGGGGAACGCGGGACTCGACGCGCTGATGCGGGACCCCCCGCTCTCGACCACGCGCGTCCTGTTCCCCGAAGACGACGACCCGGTCGAGTTCATCCGGCTGCCGCGGGAGGCGCTCGCGGCCCAGGCCTCCGCCCGCGGCTGTGAGCTCGGCTTCGACAACGTCGCCGGTGCGCTCAGCGCGAAGATCCTGTTCGAGGACTACGGCGATTCCGAGGACCTCCTGCCGCTGCTGGCCGCCTGGTCGGGCGACCGCTTCCTGCACGTGGACTGCGGCGAGGACTCCGAGATCCTGTGGCTCACGCGCTGGGACGACGCCCCGTCCGCGGCGCAGTTCGCCGAGCGCTACCGCGCGATCGCGCCCTCGATCGCGGAGGTCTCCGGCCTGTCCGACGTCCCCAGCGTTCGAGTCGTCGGCCGCACCGCGCTCGTCACGAGCGGTGGCCTCCAGTCGCTACAGGACGTCGTGCTCGCCGAAGCCGAGATCCGGAGCTACGCGTCGCTCGGCGAGTGGGTCCGCGACGACTGCTTCCCCGAGTCCCCCTGCCCGAAGCACGAGCCCGACGACCTGCCCTCGACCCTGGCCGCCGAGGCCGAGGCGCTCGAGCGCTAGCGTTCCGCCGCCGGGTTGAGCAATCTCCCCGAGTCCGTCCCCGCGCGCCCGTAGCTCAGCTGGATAGAGCAGCGGACTTCTAATCCGCAGGTCCCAGGTTCGAATCCTGGCGGGCGTGCCAGAAAGTTTCCGGAGATCGGACCCTTACACGATGCGATCGATGCGCGCATTTCGACGCGCGAGCGCGGGTAAGCACCGGGTAAGCAGGCGGCGCAGAGTCGGAGCCCCGTCGACGAGTCGCTGACTCGATG
>CAZLBF010000231.1:0-5248 GCA_964557495.1 uncultured Myxococcales bacterium
GAGCCAAGCGCGAGCAGGCAGCCGCCGCGCAGGTCGTTCCCGCGCTCGCTGGAGTCGTCCTGTCCGAGACGCCCGGAGCAGAGTCTGCGGGCGAGCCGGTCGAGGGGATCGCGGTGGTCGAAGTCGAGTCCGGCAGCCGCCCCTGGCGAGCGGGCCTGCGTCCGGGAGACGTGATCCTCTCCGCGAACCGGGTTCCGGTGAAGACGTTTGAGAGCCTGGAGCAGGCGGCCGAACGAGATAGCGACGGCATTCTCCTGCGGGTCAGGCGAGGCGACGCGGCGCTCTTCTTCTACGTCAGCTAAAGGCTACTCGCCTACGGCGTTTGCTCTTCCTTGGGGTCGTCTCCGGCGATGTCGAAGCCGGCGAAGCCGAGCAGGAAGTCGAGGGTCTCGAGCACGTTCACGCCCGCGCGCGCCGCGACCAGCAAGAGGGTTGCACCCGCCTGGAAGTCGGTCGCGGTGTTGTACGTCCAGAGCGGGAACTCGCGCTTGCGCGATTGCCGCGGAAGGGGCAGCCAGCGTCCGATCGAGATCCTTCCCGCCAGCACCTCACCCTCACCCTCGACCTCGACCCCGAGCTCCTCGGGCGGAGCCTGTGGATCGACGTCCGCGATGGCCTCGATCGCGACGTCGACGCTGTGCACCTCGAACGCCCCGCGCCACCCGGTGGAGTTCAGCGCGTCGAGCGTCGAAAACCCCCGCGACATGGACCAGAAGGTCGCATAGGGCTCGCTGGTTCGCGCCTCGTAGAAGAGCCCTTCCACGTGGCGCGTGTCCACGCCATACATGGCCGACGCGGAGAGGATCCCCAGCGAGGGGTGAGTCAGGTCGCCGAGCTTGACGTCCGCCGACAGGCCCAGGCCGAGCCCTACGCTGAGGCGCCCGGAGTCCTTGAGATCGGCCATCCGACCCGGCGCACACCCGGCCAGGACCAGGAGCACCAGCGCCACAGCAGGTCGAAGAAGCTCGGACATCGCACCTCCCATCTCTCACTCGCGCTCCGAGAAGCTGTGCTCACCCTATCCAAAGCCCTCGCGATCATCAACAGCGGCCGCGCTTGCCTTTTCCCGTCCGCTTCCCGTACCGTTCGCCGGTAAGATGCGACTGGAATTCCGGGTCGCAGCACCACCCGGTACGAACACCCGTACCAGTACCAACACCCGTATGAACACCCGGTACGAACGAGGGGAGCGAGCGATGCTCATGTCACGCTGGATTCCGGTCCTGGTGATCGCGATCGCCTTCGGTGCAGCACTGCCCGCGGCGGCCGCCCACCATGAGGTCGACTGTGCCGCGCAGTGCTACACCGCCGAGGAGGAGTGCAGCACGGCCTGCCCGGCGGAGGTCGGCGTCGGAGAAGCCTGCCGGACCGCCTGCGCGGAGAGCAGCGACAGCTGCCGCAAGGCCTGCCCCGGCGGCGGGGATGAGCCCACCGAGGAGAATCCGATCCCCGAGTCGCCCTGACCCGGCCTGGCAGCCGGGTGCCCGCGATGTCCGAGCCGCAGGCCGGGATCCTGCCCGAGCCGAGTCCGTGCGCCCTGTTTCTGGTCCTGCGGGTTCCGAATCCCGCGGAGGATGCGGAGTCGGTGGTGCGCGTCGCGCGCGGAGCTCCCGCGCTCGCGCGCAAGGTCGCTGCCGTCGATCCCCGCGCGAAGCTCGTCTGCACGGTGAGCTTCGGCCCCGAGTTCTGGGAAGTGATCTCGCCGGGGAGGCGTCCGAAGGACCTGCGACCGTTCAAGGCCGTGGACGTCGGGGGCAGGCAGGCGCCCAATACCGGCGGGGATCTGCTCTTCCACATCCTGTCGAAGCGCCACGACCTCTGCTTCGAGCTCGCCATGCAGCTCATGAGCCCGCTGCGCGACCGGGTAGAGGTCATGGACGAGGTGCACGGCTTCCGCTACCTCGATGCGCGCGACCTGACCGGCTTCATCGACGGCACCGAGAACCCCCGTGGCAAGAAGCGCGCGGCCGTGGCGTTGATCGGCGCGGAGGACCCCGGCTTTGCCGGAGGCAGCTTCGTCTTCACCCAGCGCTACGTCCACGATCTGGAGCGGTGGGCGACGCTCCAGACGCGGGAGCAGGAGAAGGTCATCGGGCGCCGCAAGCGCGACAGCGCAGAGCTGTCCGAGCGGGTCCAGCCTCTCACCTCACACGTCAGTCGAGTGGTGATCGAGGAGGAGGGGGATGAGCTCGAGATCGTGCGGCACAGCTTCCCGTACGGGACGGTCTCCGAGGCGGGGCTCTTCTTCATCGCCTACGACAAGACGCTCGACACCTTCGAGAAGATGTTGGACCGGATGCTGGGAGCGACGGGCGACGGGCTGCACGACCACCTCATGGACTACACGCGCCCGGTGACGGGCGCGACCTTCTTCGCCCCGTCGCTGAAGACGCTCCGTTCCCTCGGCTCTCGCTGAGCCTCGCTCGAGCGTAGCTCTCAGTCCCCTTCCGGGTACGACCAGCTTCGATGCGGCGGTGGAGGAACCGACCTGGCGGCGGAGAGGATGGCGTACGGGTAGCTGAAGGCCTCGGCATCCCGTTGCAGCTCGTCCGGCGGAGCATCTCCCGCGTAGGGGGCGATCAGCTGAGAGAAGACCTCGGAGCGCCCATTGTAGGAGGGAGCGTGCGGATCCCAGGTGTCCGCGAACTTCATCGCAATCCGGCGTCCCAGGCCGGTGAAGGCCGTCGCGTAGCTCCACTGCCTTCCGTGGTAGCTCCCGAAGGGATTCAGGAAGATACGGGTCCCCTGCTCGGCTCGGCGCGTTCGCATCGGACAGAACGCCAGCGACGCGTTGACGTCGGCCGTCTGCGCGACCAGTAGTCCCTTGTCTCCGTTCGTCACGGCGACCCACGCGCAGGTGATGTGATTGTTGAACGAGTCGAGCTCCTCGTTCTTCGAGAAGCTGCCGTAGTCGAGGTCGTAGTGACTCACGTGGTCCAGGTAGTTGTGCTTCCAGACCCGCAGGGGCCTCTCGCGAGTTCCGAACAGGGCCGGGCGGATCTCGCAGGGCATCACCTCGCGCCAGTTTCCGTCGTACTCCTGCTCCAGGCGCAGCGCCCGCTCTCGCCTGTAGTTGCTCGAGCGCGTCTCGGGATAGCGGACGTGGGTGATCACGTACAGGTACGGAAGGCCCGACGCGAGCAGGAACTCGCGCTCCAGCTCGACCCGCTGCTCCCCATCCGCCTGGAAGACGATCTCGCTCTGCACTCTCACGATGCCGACGAGGCCGCCGCCGAGAACGCTCGCCTCCTCGATCGTCCAGTGCGACGCCTCCGCGATCCGCCCCGCGTAGTTGACCGCGCTCCGGAGCAGCGGTCCGTCGGCCAGCTCTACGCCGGAGCCGGAGAGGCCCAGCGGCCGCATGGCGGCGTCGAAGCGCAACGAGACGAGCTCGTTCTCGAGCAGTCCCTCGCTCCAGGAGACCGGGTGCTCGACGCGGGGCTCCTCGCTCGGCCCGTCCGAGAGCTCGAGGTAGAGATCCTTGCGATCGCCGCCCTCCATCTCCTCGACGAACAGGACCTCGACGTTGGGGGCCGGGGGGTCCCCTACGAGCCGACGGACGGCCGCCGGCCGGGCGTCTCCCGCGGGATCCCGCAGCGCGATCCCGACCGTCGCAGGGTCGGGCAGGGAGAGCGGGATCCTCACCAGGGCGCGCGAGGCCTTCGCCGCGTGCTCGATACTCGGCGTCGAGACGCCGCGCACGTAGTCGAACAGCGAGACCCGGGCCAGCTCTCCGTCGCCCTCCGAGCGCTCGACGAGGCCCGAAGAGGCGAGCTCGAAGGCGTGGGACGCCGTCTCGATCGAGGTCTGCAGCAGGTCGACCGCGGTGCGCAGCCGGGTGCGGTTCACGACGGGAGACGCCAACCCGAAGTGCGTGGTCGAGAGCAGCTTCAGACGCGCCTCGCGCGACGCGTCGAGCAGATCCTGCGTCGGCTCCCGCCGGTCACGGGCGCCCGGGAGATCCATCAGTCGGCGCGTCTGCAGCTCCAGGATCCGAGAGCGCTCCACTCCCGTCCAGAGCTGGTGATTCGACCACTTCTCGGCCCAGCTGGCGAAGCCGTC
The DNA here is from genome assembly GCA_964557495.1 of uncultured Myxococcales bacterium. Classification (GTDB taxonomy): domain Bacteria; phylum Myxococcota_A; class UBA9160; order SZUA-336; family SZUA-336; genus CAZLBF01. Next base: position 4,063 of record CAZLBF010000231.1, read on the forward strand.
GAAGCTCCCGTCGGCGGTGTCCTGCCCGATGCGAACCTCGCCGAGCGGCGCGTGCGTCTTCACGTAGTCGCCCGGGGTCGTGAAGGCGACGTAGTCGAGGTCGCGGACGCTCTCGATCAGTCCGTGGATGCCTCGCGTCGCCGACAGGATGCGGGTCACGATCGGGATCCTGTAGCCGTACCAGTAGGGGTCGTCGGCATCGGCGTCGAGCAGGAGCAGGAAGTCGGTCGGCTCCTCCAGCGAGAGCTGCTTGCGCCGGAGCCGCTTCACCCACCACCGCAGCGAGACGTTGTCGGCGATGTCTCCGTGGTTGTGCGCCGGGACGAGGGTCATCGTCTCCTCGATACCGGGATACGCGAGCGTCAAGGGGTTGAAGCGCTGCTCGACCGGCAGAGGCGCGATGAAGTTGCTGAAGGCGTTGAAGGGAACTGCGCTGTAGAACAGGCTGATCGCGTCGATGCCGTGGCGTCGATACAGCTTCAGGTGCATGGGCGTGTACATCATCTCCTGGGGCCGAACCATCGGAGCAAAGGTGCCGAAGATGTCGCGCAGGCCCGAAGCCCCGGAGTTCGTGATGGCCCTTCCGATCGCCTCGTCGAACTCCGCGGCGGTGTGGGCGCTGATGAGTCCGTTGTTGTAGGACATCACCTGAACCTCGTCCCTTCCCTCGGCCACTCGGCGCTGAAGGGATTCGACGATGTCGGGACAGTGCCTGGGCATGATCCGTTCGAGCGAGAAGTAGTTCTCGATGTCCCAGGTGCCACGCGCGGGCACGCCGTCGGCGTTGAACGCGTCGAGGACCTCGATGATCCGCCGAATGATCCGGACGTCCTTTCCGAATCCGAGCTCGTCGGGTGTATCGCCCCGGTAGGAGTGGTAGAAGTTCACGTGAAAGCGGAACGCGAGGAAGATCTTCGGGCCAGCTTCGTCGGTCGCCATCAAGCTCTCCGTGGCAAGCGAGCGTGAACGGTCCGCGCAGGCGCCGGTAGAGCATAGGCCGATCCGGCGCGGGAGCCGAGAGCGAGCCGAGAGGGAGCCGACGGGGAGATCGGGGGGGCTACGCGGAGCGGCCGAGCCACTCGTCGGCAGCGCTTCGAGCCAGGCGGAAGCCCGTGGGGCCCGAGTACACGGCTCCATGCCTCCGGTCGCAGCGCGCCAGGTCGGAATCCAGGTTGAACACGCCTCC
>CAZLBF010000232.1:0-8305 GCA_964557495.1 uncultured Myxococcales bacterium
CGCCCGGATCGGTTCGCCCGTGGCGAGCCGATCCACCCGCCCCACGAGTACGAGATCGACCGCCTCGACCTCGACGCCTAGCCCACGCGTCACGAGGGCTCTGCAGGCGCGGGCTACTCCTTGGCGACCCGCTCCTCGACAACCTCGTACAGGGCCGGCGCGCTGGGAAACTCCATCTCGTCGACCAGCGCCATGAATGCCTCGTCCGCCAGCAACTCCGAGATCGCCGCATCGTCCCGCCACATCGAGATGCCGACGAAGCGGAAGCGCGCTCCGGGAGCGAGGCTCCGATGGAGGCGGGCGGAAACGAACCCGTCTTGCTCGCTCAGGTAGTCGGCGGTTCGGCGCCAGATGTCCAGGCACCGCTCCTCGCTGCCCTGTGGGACCTCGATCGGATTGATCAGCGTCACCATCGACTCGCTCCTCCAGCTCGGGACGCTGGCTTCATTGGCGCGCGGCCCGAAATCTGATCGGCTGGAGCACCTCCCGCTGAGCCATGGGACGCGCGCGTACCGACCTGGGGTCTGACGCCGCCCACGTTCGCCCCTGTCCATTCGGGCTCGTCCGCACGTCGGAGGCGGTCGGGAGGCTTCGACAACGCGATTCTTCGCGGGTTATGCTCGGTTGGAATCGCACGCACGATGGCCGACGACGGCCAGCAGCCAAAGAGGAGATCGCTGCGATGGGTAGGAAGGTATTCGTGGTCGGGGTAGGAATGACCAAATTCGAGAAGCCGTTCTCGAAGGAGTGGGACTACCCCGACATGGCGACCGAGGCCGGCACACGGGCGCTCGAAGACGCCGGCATCCCCTACGACGAGGTCGAGCAGGCCGCCGTCGGCTACTGCTACGGGGATACGACCTGCGGTCAGCGGGCGGTCTACGGGATGGGGCTGACCGGCATTCCGGTCTACAACGTCAACAACGCCTGTGCCACGGGCTCGACGGCGCTCTACATGGGGAAGCAGTTCGTCGAGGGCGGGATCGTCGACTGCGCCCTCGCACTCGGCTTCGAGAAGATGGAGAAGGGCTCCCTCGGCATCAAGTACACCGATCGCACGATGCCACTCGACAAGCACCTCAAGGTGATGGTCGACCTGCGCGGCTTCTCGCCCGCTCCGGGCGCTCCGCAGATGTTCGGGAACGCCGGTCGCGAGCACATGGAGAAGCACGGCACCACCAAGGAGCAGTTCGCCAAGATCGCCCACAAGAACCACAAGCACTCGGTCAACAATCCGTACTCGCAGTTCCAGGACGAGTACTCGCTCGAAGACATCCTGAACGCGAAGGTCGTCTACGAGCCCCTGACCAAGCTCCAGTGCTGCCCCACCTCCGACGGCGCCGCCGCAGTGGTCGTGTGCAGCGAGGAGTTCGTGCGGAAGCACGGCCTCGAGCACAAGGCGGTCGAGATCCTGGGGATGCACATGGCGACCGACCTGCCGAGCACCTTCGACGATCAGAGCTGCATCAAGATGGTCGGAGCCGATCTCTCCAGGACCGCGGCCGAGCGGGTCTACGAGCAGTCGGGTCTCGGCCCCGAGGACGTGGACGTGATCGAGCTTCACGACTGCTTCTCGTGCAACGAGCTCATCACCTACGAGGCGCTCGGTCTCTGCGAAGAAGGTCAGGGTGGCAAGCTCATCGACGAGGGTGCCACCACCTACGGCGGAAAGTGGGTCGTGAACCCCTCGGGTGGACTCATCTCCAAGGGACAACCGCTCGGCGCCACCGGTCTCGCACAGTGTTCCGAGCTCAACTGGCAGCTGCGGGGCGAGTCCGAAGCGCGCCAGGTCGACGGCGCTCAGGTGGCGCTCCAGCACAACCTGGGCCTCGGCGGCGCCGCGGTCGTGGCGATGTATCGGAGAGCGGAGCTGTAGCGGCCCAGCGTCTCGGTTTCACTCGGCGGATGCGTTCCGTCGAGTGAAACCGATGCGGAACCTGCTACTCTGAGGAAAGGTCCTCCGGGGCCAGCGGCGTCGTACGGATGCCGACCGAGTCCTCGGGGAAAGGTGCGGGAGCCGAGCTCCCGACTCGCTCGGAGAGTGACTCGCGGTGGCGGGACTGCAGGTGGACGAGGGACGGAAGCAGATGCGAAGCCAGGACTCGGGAACCGATACGTCGAACATCGACTACTTCTTCAATCCGAAGTCGATCGCGATCGTGGGCGCGTCCGATCGACGCTCGAAGCCCGGAGGCCGACCTCTGGCCGCCCTCCGGGAGCGGGGCTACGCGGGAAAGATCTTCCCGGTGAACCCGCGCTACACCGAGATCCACGGGATGCCGTGCTACCCCAGCATCCTGGACGTGGCCGATGACGTCGACATGGCGATCATCAGCGTTCCCGCGAGCCTGGTGCTGGAAGTCCTGCAGCAGTGCGCGGAGAAGCGCGTCAAGGTGGCCGTCATCTTCAGCGCCGGCTTCTCGGAGGCCGGCGCGGAGGGCGAGGCGCTTCAGCGAGAGCTTCGAGACCTGGCCCGGGAGGAAGGCATCCGCATCCTGGGACCGAACTGTCTGGGGCTCATGAACCTGACCAACTCGGTCATGGCGTCGTTCGCGTACGTCATGGACCTGGAGCCGGCCTCTCCGAAGACGCTGGGCTTCGTCAGCCAGAGCGGCGCGTACGGAGCGATGATGTATGCGGACGCCACCGAGGCCGGCGTCGGATTCTCGTCGTTCACGAGCGTCGGGAACGAGGCCGACCTCGAGTTCTCCGACTTCGTGGAGTATCTGCTCGACGACCCCCACACCCAGATCATCGGCGGCTACCTCGAAGGCGCCAAGAACGGCGCCAGGCTCCGGCGGGTCGCGGAAAGGGCACTCGAGCGGCGCAAGCCGATCCTGCTCATGAAGGTCGGGCGGACCGGCGCGGGCGCCCGGGCGGCGGCCTCCCACACCGGATCGCTGGCCGGCGACGACGAGGTGTACGACGCGTTCTTCCGGCAGCTGGGGATCATCCGCATCGAGGACCTCGGCGAGCTGACCTCGTTCGCGATTCTCCACCGATGCGGCCGGTCCGTCGAAGGCAAGCGAGTCGCGATCCTGTCGGGCTCGGGCGGACGTGGCGTGATGCTGGCCGACAAGTGCGAGAGCCTGGGCCTGTCGGTCCCCGAGATCACGGGAGCGACCCGCGCGAAGCTGGAGGAACACCTGCCCTCGTTCGGCTCAGCCAGGAATCCAGTCGATCTGACCGCCCAGGCGGGCGGCGACCCCGCGATGCCCCTGCGCTGTCTCAGGGCACTGCTCGAGGACGACAACACCGACGTCGTGCTGACGGACGCGCTGTTCCACCACGGTGACGCGATGAAGCTGGCGCGGGAGCTGATCGACATCTACGAGTCCACGAGCAAGCCGATCGTGCTGATGTGGAGAAGGCGACACAACTCGGCAGAGCTGGAGGAGCCGCTCGAGCTGGTACAGCGCGCGGGCATCCCGATCCTGCCCGACGGCATCCAGGCCGCAAAGGCCATCGCGAGCCTGGCCTGGTATCAACGAAAGGCGAGGGAGGGACGCGTCGTGGATCCGCGGTCCGATCTGGCGCAGCCGGCTCGGCTCGCCGAGGTCGACGCGCTGCTCGGCGGCACGGAGTCGCTCTCCGAGTTCGACTGCAAGCGGATCCTGAAGCAGGTCGGGATTCCCATCACGCGGGAAGGGCTGGCCACCTCTCCCGACGCCGCAGTCGAGCTGGCCCGCGAGCTCGGCTATCCGGTGGCGCTCAAGGTGCAGTCGGGACACATCCAGCACAAGACAGAGGCGGGGGCCATCGCGTTGGGCCTCGGCTCGGACGCCGAGGTGCGGGAGGCCTACGACGAGATCCTGGCGAACGCCAGACGCTTCGCGCCCGGCGCCGAGATCCAGGGCGTGCTGGTCCAGGAGATGCTCGAGGAAGGCACCGAGGTGATCATCGGCACGACCATGGACCCGGTCTTCGGCCCCGTGGTCATGTTCGGTCTCGGGGGGATCTTCGTCGAGGCGCTCCGGGACGTCTCCTTCCGGATCGCTCCGCTCACGCGCCGCGACGCCGAGGAGATGATCGACGAGATCCGGGGCTCTCGAGTGCTCGAGGGGATGCGCGGCAAGCCCCCGGCGGACCGCGAGGCGCTGATCGATGCGATCCTCAGGGTGTCGCGGCTCGTGACCGATCGCCGCGAGGACATCGAGGAGCTGGACATCAATCCGCTGGTCGTCTTCGCCAAGGGCGCGAAGGCGGTCGACGCGTTGATCTCTCGAGGCGCCCGCTAGCCTCGGGCAGCGGGCCCCCGCGCCCGGCGCCAAAGCTCCGGAAGGGCCGATATAATCGGCCCGGCGCTCGCGTTGTGCGAGCCTTCTCGGGAGGAGACGCATGCCGGTCGTGGATTTCTCGTTGGACGGCAAGATCGCCCTGGTCACGGGTGGCTCGAAGGGCATTGGACGTTCCATCGCGCTCGCCTACGCCGAGCACGGCGCCGACGTGGCGATCGTCGCCCGCGGGCGGGAGGCGCTCGAAGCGACCTGCAAGGAGATCGAGGAGCGCGGTCGGCGAGCCCTGGCCGTGCCGGCCGACCTCGGCGACCCGAAGGGGCTCGAACAGGTCCACGCCAAGGTGTGCGACGCGCTCGGCGACGTCGACGTGCTGGTGAACAACGCCGGCACGGGCGAGGCCGCAGGGCTCGCCAACCTCTCGCGCGAGCAGTTCGACCGCGTCGTGGAGCTCAACCTCTGGGCTGCGCTCCGCCTCGCGCAGCTCTGCTATCCAGGCATGCAGGAGAAGGGCGACGGGGTCGTCATCAACATCGCCTCGAACGACGGGCTGCGTCCCTCGGCCGGCGTCGGCGCCTACGGCGCCACCAAGGCGGCCCTCGTGAACCTCACGAAGCAGATGGCCATGGAGTGGGCCGGCGACGGGATCCGCGCGGTCTGCATCGCACCCGGGCTGGTGCGCACCGAGCTCGCCGGGCCACTCGTCGACTACTACGAGAGCCAGGGCATGGAGCTCAACCTGCTCAAGCGCGTCGGCGAGCCCGAGGACATCGCCGGCCTCGCCCTGCTGCTGGCGAGCCGAGCGGGTCGCTTCGCGACCGCCGAGACGTTCGTGCTCGACGGAGGCGAGCTGCACAAGGGCCACCAGCTGTGACAGCGGCAGCGCGGTCGCCGAGCGGATCGCAGCGACCCTGAGCCCGTGAAGAGCGGCTTCGTTCGAGCGAACGGCATCCGCCTCCACTATCACCGGAGCGGCGGAGAAGGGGCGCCCGTCGTGCTGGCGCACGGTTTCTCCGACAACGGGCGCTGCTGGGCGTCGCTGCTTCCGGTCCTGGCGCGCGACTTCGACGTCGTCGCCTACGACGCGCGCGGCCACGGGCTCTCCGACGCGCCGGACGCCGCCTACTCTGCGGACGAGCTCGCGGATGACCTGCTCGCGCTCGTCGACGCGCTCGGGCTCGAGCGGCCGGTTCTGGTCGGGCACTCCATGGGCGGGAACACGATCGGGTGGGCGGCGCTGAAGCAGCCGGACCTGCCGCGCGCTCTCGTCTTCGAGGACTCCGCGATCCCACCGCCGCCCCCTCCGGCCGGCCCGACGCCGGAGCAGCTGGACGCGCTTCGCGCGGGGCTGGTCCGGTGGGTCCGCTCGCTGCGCGAGCGATCAAAGGGCGAGCTCGTGGAGCTCGCGCGGCGCGAGAACCCACGCTGGCCCAGCGAGGACCTGGAGCCGTGGGCCGAGTCCAAGCTCCAGCTCAGCGAGCTCGTGCTCTCGGCCTTCCTCGATCAGCAGCGTCCCGACCTCGCGGTGCACTTCCCGGAGCTCCCCTGCCCCGCCCTGTTCCTGAAGGCCGACGCCGACGAGGCCGAGCGCGAGCGCCAGCGGGCGATCGTCGCCGCGCTGCCTGACGCGCAGCTGGTGCACGTGTCGGGCGCGGGCCACAACGTGCGGCGCGACGAGCACGCGCGCAGCGTGGCGGCGCTACAGGAGTTCTTGACCCGCGAGGACGGCTAGGCGACGGCGGTCTTCGCCGGCTCCTCGACCTCGACGTGCTGCGCCAAGAGCTCGTACACCCGGTCGGTGAGCTCCTCTACGCTTAGGTCGCGGAAGCTCTCGTAGGGCAGCTCGTCGAGCACGCGCAGCTGGATCGGATGCCGCCCCTGGAGCACGAAGCCGCGTTTGGGGAGCGCGTCGGCGGTGCCGTGCAGGACGATCGGCAGGATGGCGCTTCGGGTTCGCTGGGCGATCTCGAAGGCGCCGGGCTTGAAGGCGCGCATCTGCCCGGTCGGCGAGCGCGTACCTTCCGGGAACATCATGATGGAGTTCCCCTCGGCGATCGTCTTCTCGCACGCCTCGATCATGCGGACGATGCTCTTCCGATCGCCGCGGCGCAGCTTGATGTAACGGTTCAGCGACATGTTCCATCCGATGCACGGAACGCGGAAGTTCTCGACCTTGGAGACCCACTTGAAGTGCCGGAAGAGCCGGAACATGACCAGGATGTCGAGCAGCGAGAGGTGGTTCGAGACCATCACGTAGGCGACGCCGCTCCGGACCTTCTCGCGACCGACCACGGTCACGGGCCACGCGGGGTTGAGCCACGTGTAGAGCGACGCCCAGAAGCACGTGAAGCGGTGCAGGAGCGCGCGGCGTCGATCGAAGGCCAGCGTCACGGCCCAGATCAGCACCGCGACTGGAAACAGCGCGATCGAGCTGACCGCCAGGAACGCCCAGAAGACCGTCGAGTAGATCCGCCGCACGCCCGCAGCCTACCCGTTTCGGCCGCGGCAGGCGAGCGTGAACTCGCCTCCCATCGCCATCAGTACGACGCTCCGTCGATCCGCTCCGGCTCGAGCGCCGAGACGTCGGCTCCCTCGAGGCAGGCGACGTTCACGACGTAGACCTCCTCGACGGCGTCCGAGCGGAAGAAGGGAAACACGCCGCAGTTCTCACAGAAGAAGTGCGTCGCCGTCCGGGTATTGAACTGGTACTGGACCAGGCGGTCTCCGCCGGAGAGCAGCGCGAAGCGCTCCGGTGGCACGTAGTGCATGAGCGACCCGCGGCGCCGACACAGGGAGCAGTTACAGCGCACGACCCGGTCGAGCTCGGTCTCGACCTGGAACTCGACGGCGCCACAGTGGCAGGTTCCGCGGTAGCGGGTCACGCCTCGGGGCCTCGCGCCGCGATCTTCCGTTCAACGCGCACGAGCCCCATTCTAGCGCCTACCCGACTGCGGGTGGAGCGACTCCGGGGCGCCCGCTCGAGCTCTCGGCGACCGCCTTCCGGCGTCGTCTGCGTCCGCCTCGGGAGCCTCGTTGAACTCCCTATTGCCTTGTGCGATCCTCGAATCGAGATGCAGAGGAGAGAGCGATGAAGGCGATCAAGGCAACCATGGTACTGCTCATCGTCGCGATGGTGGGAGTCGCATCGGCGCAGGACAAAGAGGCCGCTTCCATGCACGACCAGATGGAGCTCGGCCTGGGGCAGCTGGAGCAGATGCTGAACCACCTTCTCCTCGACGACGGCTACGAATCGATCGTCCAAGGCGCGGAGATGCTCACGAAGCACGCGCAGGAGATCCGAGCCAGCAAGGCGAGCCAGTGGGCCGAGCCGATGCCGAAGGGCGAGTTCTTCGAGAACTACGCTCTCCACCTGGAGTCGAGCTCGCGCAACCTCAGGGTCGTCGTCGAAGAGATGCAGCGAGAGCGAGCCGCGGGAAAGAAGGGATCGGAGTACCTGCGACCGAATGCGGCGGTGTTCTTCGGCCAGGCCGTGACGATGTGCGTCAACTGTCACAACAAGTTCCGGAAGGAGTAGCCCGGGGGGGGAGACACGCCGGGGTGCCGAAGGAGGATCAGGGGCGAGCGCCGGCCCACCGGCCAGACTGGGCTGACGCTCCCGATCTCGGGCACTCTCCAACTCCGGCTGCTCGGCTGCCGTGGCGGCACCTCTCCGGAGCGCGATCCAGCCAGGCGACCCTCCTGCGACACTAAGTCCCACCTGTTTCCGTGTTTCTGGGGGGTGTCAATGGGGTCTCTTCGGCCTATATAATCCCGCGTAACTGTTTGATCTAGAGCAACCCCACGAAGTGGCGTGCCTCTTTCGCGTGGCATCCCCGGAGTGGCCTTCGGAAAGGGAGATCCCGATGCGTCCGAGACGTGCTCTCAGCGTGCTGTCCGTAGCTCTGCTCTTCGCCGGCTGCGCCTCCTATCAGGGTCCCATCGAGGCGAATCGCGGGCTCTGCATGTTCCTTGGTGCGGCCGCGGCCGGTACGACGGCCGGCGTCTGGTCCAACGACAACGACAACTCCCACAACAACATCAACTGGTCGATCGCGCTCGGCGCCGTCGGA
>CAZLBF010000233.1:0-3097 GCA_964557495.1 uncultured Myxococcales bacterium
ACCTCGATCACCAGCCCCTCGGAGACCAGCACCTCGAGGTTGCGGTAGACCGTCCCGAGCGAGAGGCGAGGGAACTCGGGCCGGAGGGTCTCGTGGATCCAGTTGGCGGTCGGGTGGGTATCGGTCCCCCGCAGCAGCTGCAGGATCCGCTCGCGTTGCCGCGTCCGGTTGCGGCGGCTGGGAGGGAGGCTCGTCCGAATCACGGCGGCCACGATAGCAGCTTTCTGCGAATCATTCCTGATTTATGCTAGAGCTTCGCGGAATCCTCGCGGCGACCCAGGCTCGAGCGCGTCGAGGTCCCGCAGTTCGGAGGGGAAATGCCGCGAGTGCGTGAAAGACGAGTCTGGCTCGCCGGGCTCTGCATCGCGGTGGGGCTGGCGTCCCCCGTTGGCGCCGCGAATCGGCTCGCCAGCGAGGCCAGCCCCTACCTGCGCATGCACGCCGAGAACCCGGTCGACTGGTACCCGTGGGGGGACGAGGCCTTCGCGCGCGCCCGGGCGGAGTCGAAGCCGATCTTTCTCTCCGTGGGCTACAGCACCTGCTACTGGTGCCATGTCATGGAGCGCGAGGTCTTCTCGGATCCGAAGGTCGCTGCGCTCATGAACGAACACTTCGTGAGCATCAAGGTCGACCGCGAGGAGCGCCCGGACGTCGACGAGATCTACATGCAGGGGAGCCGCCTGCTCTCGGGCTCGGGCGGCTGGCCGAACTCCGTGTTCTTGACCCCCGAGGGGAAGCCCTTCTACGCGGGCACCTACTTTCCCCCCACCGACGCGCCCGGCCGCCCCGGGTTTCCAACGGTGCTGCGTGGGATTGTTCGCGTCTGGAGCGAGGATCGCGACAGCGCTCGCAGCATGGGCGCGAGCGTCGCGAGGGCGATCGCGCGGGGCTCGCAGGGCACCGCCTCGGTCGAGCTTCCGCCCCCCTCGATCCTCCTGCAGCGGGCGCGGGCGGAGCTCGATCGCACGTACGACCGGGCCCACGGCGGGTTCGGCTCGCGAACCAAGTTCCCGCGTCCCTCGAGTCTCGCGGTCCTCCTCGCCGAGCACGCGGCGAGGCCCGACTCGCGGACGCTCCAGAGGGTCACGCAGACGCTCGACGCGATGGCTCTCGGCGGCATCTGCGACCACCTCGGCGGCGGCTTTCACCGCTATGCGACGGAGCCGACCTGGTCGATCCCCCACTTCGAGAAGATGCTCTACGACAACGCCCAGCTGCTCGGCCTGTACGCGCGCGCCTACGCGGCCACGCGCCGACCGCTCTACCGTCGCGTCGTCGACGACATCGTGCGCTACCTGCGCTCCGAGATGCTTCACCCGGAGGGCGGCTTTTACTCGGCGCAGGACGCCGAGGTGGCGCACGTGGAGGGAGCGTCGTACGTCTGGTCGCACGACGAGATCGAGGCGGCACTCGGTCTCGAGTCGGCGCGCGACTTCCTGGGGGTCTACGAGCTCGTGCCGACACCCGAGCATCCCGACAAGGGCGTGCTTCGCGTTCGGCTTCCCGTCGAGCCGCTGCTCGAGCGGCGCGGCGCCGCAGAGGTGTCCGAGCTTCTGGGGAGCTTTGACGACGAGCGCGTGGCGCTGCTGCGAATCCGCGAGAAGCGAGCTCAGCCGCTGCGCGACGAGAAGGTCCTGACCGCCTGGAACGGGCTGGCGATTCGCGGCCTGGTCTATGCGGCGGAGGCGCTCGATCGACCCGACTACCTCCGGCTGGCCGAGGGGGCCGCCCGCTTCGTGCTCCAGCGGCTGCGCGCCGAGGACGGAACGCTCCGTCGCTCCTACTTCCTGGGACGTGCGAGCGAGCAGGCTGTGCTCGACGACTACGCGTTCTTTGGCGACGGGCTGCTCGCGCTCTACGCTGCCACTGGAGACCCGGACTGGCTCCGGCACGCGCGTTCCCTCGGCGACGCGATGCTGGACCGGTACCAGGACGAGGCGCTGGGCGGCTTCTACCTGACGGTCGCCGACCACGATCTGATCATCCGTCCCAAGAGCTTCGAAGACGGAGCGCTCCCGTCGGGAAACGGCGTCGCCGTGCGCGTGCTGAGGCAGCTATCGGCCGTTACGAGCGATCCGAGCTACGCGCGAGCCGCCGAGCGGGCACTCTCTGCCCAGTCCGAGGCGCTCGCGTACCGGCCCTCCGCCCTCGCCACGCTCGTCGTCGCTCTGAACGAGCAGCCCGCGCCCGGCTCGGCGCGGAAGCGGGAGGCAGGCGAGCGGGCTACAGGTCCCGCGGCCCAACTCCCGAGGAGCGCGGACCACGTGCGCGTCCGGCTGTCCTGGTCCGAGGTGCAGCCGACTCGCGCGGTCGTGCGCATGTCGATCGACAGGGGCTGGCACGTGAACGCGAATCCCGCGTCGCTGTCCTTCCTGGTGCCCACGACGGTCGAGCTCGAAGGCGCGGGCGCCGGCGGGCGCATCGAGTACCCGGGTGGGCGGGACTTCCAGCCGCGCTTCGCGCCCGTCTCGCTACAGGTCTACGAGCGCGAGATCGACATACCGGTGACGCTCCTGGCCCCGCCTCCGGACTCGCTCCGGGCCTCGGTCCGCTACCAGGCCTGCGACGAGAGGAGCTGTCTGCCGCCGAGCGTGTCGCGGGTCGAGGTGCCGCGGGGCTCCGAGTAACTAGCAGTGCATTTGTTTCGTATTCGTTGAATGGCCCGGATGCTCGCACTCGGATCGCGCGTCGACCTCCTGCTCGGGCTGGTCCTCGCCATCACGGCCTGCGGCGAGGCGGGAGGGGACGTCGCAGCGAGCGGCGGAGCCGTCGCGGCGATCCCCCCGGACGAGCGCGAGTCGACCCTCGGCCCGTTTCTCGCACAGCACTGGCAGCTCCCGGTGGCGCTACAGGGGGAGCCGCCCGCGGACTTCGCGGAGGCGGAGCGCTCGCTCGACCCCGCGACCTGCGGGGCGTGTCACCCCAAGCAGTACGCCGAGTGGAGCACCTCGCTCCACGCGGCGGCCTACTCGCCCGGCCTGGCGGCACAGCTGATCGAGGGCGAGCTGGCTCATCCCAGCGAGGTCCGCAGCTGTCAGAGCTGTCACACGCCGCTCGCGGAGCAGATCCCGTTCGGCCCGACGCTCGAGGCGAACCC